>JAJUHO010000103.1 GCA_029267825.1 Oscillospiraceae bacterium | reverse complement strand
GAACTTGATGCTCTGCTGATGGGCATAAGCAGTCGGACAAAAAACAAGGAACTTGCATGGGAATTTTTAAAAACCATGACTTATGACAATGAAATACAAGCAAAAATTTTTAAATATTCCAAAGGGGTTTCTCCATTGAAAAGCGTGACAGGGGCATATGTTCCAAATGATGGGGTGCTTTCTGTAAAGCTTCTTAATAAAGCAATGGAGCAGGCGGTCGCGCCAAGACGCTTTGACAAATACGAAGAGGCTTTGGCTATGCTGGATGACGGCGTGCAGAATGCAATAAACAGCCAAAAGAACATTCAAGCGGCTTTAAGTTCGCTTCATCAAAAGACAAATAATTATTTAATGTCTGCCCAATAAACGGCAAATTCGTTTGTTTGAGCAGGCATTATTTTTTATATGACAAATGTAATGTGCAAATATGACATTTTTCAGAGGGGAAACAATGACACTTTGCACATTTCATTGAAAAGCTTTTTTGATATAATATGATTGCACCGGGAAGAAACGAGGTGAAAAAATTGGGAGAACAAGCAAGTGAAATTATTTTAAATATGCAAAACATTGATAAAAAATTTCCTGGGGTTCATGCTTTGAAGCAATGCAAATTTTCTTTGAAAAAAGGGGAGGTTCATGCTTTAATAGGCGAAAACGGAGCAGGAAAATCCACTCTGGTAAAAATAATGACCGGAATTTACAGCGAGTATGACGGAGAATATACCTTTTGCGGGAAAAAAGTGCGCTTTCAAAATGTAAAGGAAGCAAGGCAGGCGGGAATATCAATTGTCCATCAGGAATTAAATATGATGAATGATTTGACCGTGGCACAAAATATTTTTATAGGCAGAGAATCAAAAGGCTTTTTCTGCAACGACAAAGATATCAATGCCAAGGCGGAAAAACTTATACGCGATTTTGACATTCAAGTAAGGCCTGACGAGCTTTTGAAAAACTTATCGGTTGGAAAAGCGCAAATGGTTGAAATTGCAAGGGCAATGTCTTTTGAATCGACAAAGGTTTTGGTTTTGGACGAACCTACCGCCGCACTTTCCGAAGGAGAAGCGGAGGATTTGTTTAAAAAAATTGCCGATTTAAAGGCAAGGGGAATTTCCGTTGTCTTTATATCACACAGGCTTGGCGAAATTATGAGAATTGCCGACCGTGTTACGGTGATGAGGGACGGAGAATATATAGATACATTGGATATTGAAAATTGCACAACCGATGACATAATCCGCTTAATGGTAGGACGCGAAATCTTGGAGGAGCCAAAGCAGAAAAACAATGTAAAGCCTAATGCTCCGGTGGTTTTGGAGGTTAAAAATCTAAGGTCCTCAAAAATAAAAAATGTTTCATTTCAATTGAAAAAAGGTGAAATATTGGGTTTTGCAGGGCTTGTAGGGGCAGGAAGAACCGAAGTCATGAGGCTTATTTGCGGCGCCGACCGGATGGAGAGCGGAGAAATCATTGTAAACGGGAAAATATCCAAAATAAAACATCCAAAAGATGCAATAAAAAACGGAATAGGATATTTGTCCGAGGACAGAAAAAGATACGGCCTTATTTTGGGGCTGCCGGTTGGTCAGAACATGGTGCTGCCTTCATATGACAAAATGTCGGATATGGGTTTTGTCAATGAAAAAAAATGCAGCAGCGAGGCCGGCAAATTTATAGACAAACTAAAAATAAAAACTCCCGGGGAAAAGCAGCTTGTAAAAAATTTATCGGGAGGCAATCAGCAAAAGGTCGTAATTTCCAAATGGTTGATGAAAAACATTGATATTTTTATTTTCGACGAACCGACAAGGGGAATTGACGTCGGGGCAAGGGCGGAAATTTATAATCTTATGGATGAGCTTGCCGCCGCGGGAAAATCAATTATAATGGTTTCGTCGGATTTGACGGAAATACTTAGAATGAGCGACAGGATAATTGTAATGTGCGAAGGAAAAGTGACGGGAGAACTTGACATTTCAAATGCAAATCAAAACGACATCATGCGCTTGGCAACAAAACATGAAAAAGAGGGGCATTAACATGGATGGAAAAATAGGAAGCATTAAATCATATATAACGGGCCCCGGACTTCAAAAGCTTATAGCAGTTGGCGCCCTTATCGTATTGTATATATTTTTCAGCATCTTCGGCAACCATTTTTTGACCGGTGACACATTTGTCAGCATATTGGATTCATCATATTACATAGGCTTTCTGGCAATAGGGGTTACTTTCGTAATAATAACCGGTGGGATTGATTTGTCAGCCGGAACGGTAATGGTCGGCTCCGCACTGATAGGAGGGGTCGCATACAACGTATGGAAGCTTCCCATAGCGCTTTGCCTTGTAGTAATTATGGTTTCAGCCGTTCTTTTTGGCGTGTTTAATGGCTTGCTTGTAGGAAAACTGGGGCTTCCGCCTTTTATAGCTACTTTGGGAACGCAGTTTATTTCGCTTGGCTACTGTTCGGTTATAGCAAAGGTGCAGACTCAAACTTATCCGAGCCTTACATCCCCTGATGGATGGTTCAAGCAGGTGTTTTACAAAAACCATGGGTTCCCGATGGGTGCAATTTGGCTAATAGTTTTCTTTATCATTGCTTGGATTTTGCTTAACAAAACGATACTTGGAAGATATACTTACGCAATAGGCAGCAACGAGGAGGCAGTTGAGCTTTCCGGAATAAAATCTTCCAACTGGAAAGTGGCAGTATACATTGTAAACGGCGTATTTTGCGGACTTGCAGGAATTATATACGCGGCAACTTACAGCAGCATTACTCCGCAAACAGGAAACGGACAGGAAATGTACGCCATAGCGGCCTGCGTAATCGGCGGGACTTCGCTTTCGGGCGGAATCGGTTCGCTTTCGGGAACTATTTTGGGAGTATTTGTAATAAGCGTGCTTAAAACGGGGCTTTTGTCAATGGGGCTTCCTGTGCAGTGGCAGCAGGTTTTAATCGGAGTGGTTGTTTTACTTGCTGTCTTGATGGATGTAATTAGAAGCAAAAAAGCTAAAAAAGCATGATTTTAAGGGTTTCATAAGCCTTAATATGGCGATGAAATACAAGGGATTAAAAAAGAGGAGGATTATAATGAAAAAGAAGATACTTGGCATACTGTTATGCATGGCAATGGCGGCAACCGGAATGGCGGGGTGCTCGCAAAACGGAGCGGCATCATCTTCATCGGCTGCATCTTCGTCGGCTTCTGAAACAAAGTCGGAGGCGGCAAGCAGCAGTGCTGAAAACAAGAAAATCATTGTTATCTCAAAAAGCTATCAGAACCAGTTCTATCAGGCGGCTTTCAAAGGTGCAAATGATGCGGCTGTTGATTTTGGCGTTACGGTAATTACAAATGGCCCTGATGCGGAAAGCAACGTTTCTCAACAGGTGGAACAGGTTGCTGCGGCAATTAACCAAAAGCCGGATGCAATAGTTCTTGCGGCATGCGATCCAAATGCGCTTGAAGAAGTGCTTACTAAGGCAAAGGAGGCAAATATTCCGGTTATTGGCTTTGATTCAGGCGTTCCCGGCGACAAGACAGGAGCTGTGGTGGCAACTGCTGCAACAAACAATGAAAACGCAGGGGCAAATGTTGCTGACAATCTTGCTTCCGACAAAGGTTTCCAGGCAGCTGTTTTAAAGGGAACTGAAAGCGCTCCGACCGTAATCGGCGTTTTGGCTCAAGATGCGACTTCCGGTTCGATTACACAGCGTGTTGACGGCTTTGTAAAGAAAATGGTGGAAAAATTAGAAAGCCTTGACGGCCTTAAAGGCTGCGTGGATGTTTCGGGACAGGAAAGATGGACAATTCCTTCCGCAAACAAACCAAAAGTAAAGATTGTCGTTACCGTTCCCCCGACAACAAGCCAAGCAGACATTCAGGCGGCAGCAAGCACAATCTTTAAAACTGATAATCTGGTTGCAGTATTCGGTGCAAACCAAGATGCTGTAAACGGAATCATAAGCGCAACAAACGATGCGACGGATTTGGACAAAACTTCAGGAAAATTCAAAGACATTTTCGTGGTTGGATTTGATGCCGGAAAAACTCAAAAAGATGCTATAAGGAACGGCCAGTTCTTTGGCTCGGTTACCCAGGACCCATATCAGATGGGATATCAGGCAATTAAGCTTGCCGTGGATGCTGCGAATGGAAAATCTGTTACGGACGTTGACACCGGCTCTAAATGGTACAACAAGGACAATATTGACAACGAAGACATCGCAACTTTGTTGTATGATTAAAACAAGAGGCAAAGAGACTGTAAAAGGTCTCTTTGTTTTTACAAAAAGGAGGAATTTGAATGGGCGTTTCTGGAATAGACCACTTTTCAATCAATGTGGTTTCAATGGAAGAAAGTATTTATTTTTATGAAAATGTGCTTGGACTTGAAAGACTGCATTCGGTTGATATGGGCGACCATACGCTGCAATATTTTAATTTGGGCAAAGGGATAATGCTTGAACTTATAAAATATCATTACGATTCCGGAAGTGCGGCGTTTTTTCCGGACACAAAGGGAATATACAGGCACATTGCGCTGAAAGTTGAAAATATAAATGAGTATTTTGACCGTTTGACAAAACTTGGCGCAAAAATAACAAGGCGGCTTGATTTTTGCGAAAAGCTGGATTTTTACAACATTCTTTTAAAAGACCCTAACGGAGTGGAAATTGAATTTTTGGAACGCAAAAAAGGGTGATGAATTTGAAGAAAAAACGTTTTGATGCCGTTGCTTTGGGGGAATTGCTAATTGATTTTACCCAAAACGGAATAAGCGGCAGCGGCAATCTTTTAATGGAGGCAAATCCGGGAGGAGCACCATGCAATGTGCTTGCCATGCTTTGCAAATTTGGCAAAAGGACAGCTTTTATCGGCAAAGTCGGAAATGATATGTTTGGTAAGATTTTAAAAGAAACTCTTGAAAAATTAAACATCAATTCCGAGAATTTAATTATGGACAATAAAGTTCCTACAACGCTTGCTTTTGTGCGTACTTTGCCGGGAGGGGAAAGAGATTTTTCTTTTTACAGAAATCCCGGAGCCGATATGATGCTTAGGGCAAAAGAAATTTCCAAAGGACTTATTGCATCAAGCCGGTTGTTTCATTTTGGAACTCTTTCAATGACCGATAAGGAAGTTTTCCGTGCCACACAAAAAGCGGTTTGCGCCGCAAAAGAAGCTGGATGCATTATTACGTTTGACCCTAATGTAAGACTTCCGTTGTGGAAAAACAACGAGGATATACGGGCGGCAATGGAATTTGGCTTTTCACAATGCGATGTTTTGAAAATCTCCGACAACGAAATAGAATTTTTTACAGGAACCAGCAATTGCAATGATGGAATAAGGCAAATCCAAAAGCTATACCCGAATATAAAGCTTGCGTTTGCAACGCTTGGGCCAAACGGCAGCGTGGCTTTTTATAATGGCTTAAGCATAGAACAAAAAGCCTTTCTAAGAAAAGATACAATAGAAACTACAGGTGCAGGAGATGCGTTTTTTGGCATAGCAATCAATTTTATACTTGACTACGGGCTTGAAAACTTGAACGAGGAAACAATAAAGAAAATGCTTGAATATGCCAATGCGGGAGCATCAATAATAACAACCCGGAAGGGTGCGCTTTGCACAATGCCGGATTTGAATGAAATTGAGAAATTCTTGTGTGAGGCAAAATAAAGTTTTAAAAAAGCTGTCTGAAGCAACCGCTTTGGGCGGCTTTTGTTTTTTAAAACATGCAAAAAGTTTTTTTAAGGAAAAATAAACAAGAAATTTGTTAAATATTTAGCATGCTTTGTTTTGAATTCCTTGACTTTAAAAATAAAGAGATTTATAATATAAAGTATATTATAACTTTTTTGGAGGTCTTACAATGAGCAGAGTTTATAATTTCAGTGCGGGGCCAGCTATGCTTCCGGAAAAGGTGTTGAGCAGGGCTGCCGCCGAAATGCTTGAATACGGAACGACGGGACAGTCGGTGATGGAAATGTCCCACCGTTCAAAAGAGTATCAGGCAATAATTGATGAAACCGAAAGATTGCTTAGGGAAGTAATGTCTATACCCGATAACTATAAGGTTCTGTTTTTGCAGGGCGGGGCATCATCCCAGTTTGCTATGGTTCCTTTAAATCTTCTCAACAAAACCGGAAAGGCCGACTTTGTCATCACCGGACAATGGGCTAAAAAAGCTTACGAAGAAGCTTCCAGATTCGGCGAATGCACCATTGTAGCCTCCTCCAAGGATAAGACTTTTTCATACATTCCGCAGCTTGACAAATCAAAATTCAATCCTACGGCGGATTATTTCCACATCTGCCAGAACAACACCATTTACGGCACACGCTTTACCGAGCTTCCGGACACAGGAAATGTTCCCCTTGTGGCTGATATGTCTTCCTGCATTCTCTCCGAACCGGTCGATGTTTCAAAGTACGGGCTTATATATGCCGGCGCACAAAAGAACATGGGCCCCGCAGGGCTTACAGTTGTCATCATCCGCGAGGATTTGATAGGCGGAGCAAGGGAAAGCTGCCCTACTATGTTCAATTATCAGATTCATGCCGAAAATGG
>JAJUHO010000075.1 GCA_029267825.1 Oscillospiraceae bacterium | reverse complement strand
TACTTGTTTTCAAGTATAAATAAAAATGCTATAATTTTTATGACAAGGAAGGTTTTTATGACTTTGGTAGATGGACTTAAAAGCAGGAAAGAAAAACTTGCTGTTGTAGGACTTGGTTATGTTGGAATGCCACTGGCGGTAACTTTTGCAAAAAAGTTTTCCGTAATTGGATTTGACATTAACGCCGAAAAAGTAAAACTTTACCAAAATGGCATTGACCCCACAAATGAGGTCGGAAGCAAGGCAGTTTTAAATTCCGGAGTGGATTTTACTTCGGATGAAAAACGCCTAAGTGAGGCAAGGTTTATCGTGGTTGCAGTGCCGACTCCGATAAACGCCGATAAAACGCCGGACTTGCTGCCTGTGACAGGAGCTTGTGAAATCGTTGGGAGAAACCTTTCAAAGGGTTCGGCTGTGGTTTTTGAATCTACGGTTTATCCGGGCGTAACAGAGGACATATGTATCCCAATTCTTGAAAGGGAGTCCGGGTTTAAATGCGGCGAGGACTTTATTGTCGGCTATTCGCCGGAAAGGATAAATCCCGGTGACAAGGTTCACAGGCTTGAAAACATAGTAAAAATTGTTTCAGGCATAAATAAAGATGCGTGCGATGAAATTGCCCTTGTTTACGGTGAAATTATCGAGGCCGGAATACATAAGGCGTCAAGCATAAAGGTTGCCGAAGCGGCAAAGGTTGTGGAAAACAGCCAGAGGGACATAAATATTGCTTTTATGAATGAGCTTTCCATGGTGTTCAATATAATGGGGATAGACACAAGAGAAGTAATTGACGCCATGAATACAAAATGGAATGCACTTGGGTTTTATCCGGGCCTTGTTGGGGGGCATTGCATAGGTGTTGACCCGTATTATTTCATTTATGAGGCGGAAAAGCTTGGGTATCATTCCCAAATAATCCTTTCGGGCAGAAAAATAAATGATTCAATGGCAAGATTTGTTGCCGAAAATATCATAAAGCAGCTTATTTTGGCGGATGTGCCTGTAAGGAAAGCAAGGGTTGCCGTGCTTGGGCTTACTTTTAAAGAGGATTGCCCTGACACAAGGAATTCAAAGGTGGAGGACATTATAAACCACCTTAGAAATTATGAAATGGAGCCGGTGATTTTTGACCCGTTGGCTTCAAAGGCTGAAATAGAAAAAATTTATGGATGCCATACCGCAGAGTTTGATGAAATACGGGATATGGATTGCGTGGTATTTGCCGTTGCACATAAGGAATTTAGGGGACTGACGGTTGAAGATGTTGATAAGATGTTTAAGTGCAGTGAGGACGGCAAAAAGGTTTTGGTGGATATAAAGGGTATTTTTGACAAAGATTTGATGATTGCAAAAGGATATAGATATTGGAGACTTTGATTTTGGAGAAATGGTATGAAACGTGTTTTTAATGTTCTGGCCGTTGTTTTGGCTGTAATTCTTGTTGCCGCCGGAATAATTTATGCAAGCTATTCTTTGAATTTAAAAAAAGCGGAAGCGCCCGCCGATGAAAGCTTAAAACCTCTTTACAGCGGGGATATTGATGTTTCGCAGGCACTTGAAAGGCTTAAAAACGGTTATGAGAGCAAAGCGGAGGTTTTGGGCGGGGTAAATACTGCGGAAATGGTCGCGGCAATTACTTTTGAGGGGATGCTTGATAAGGAAAGCGCTCAAAAAATAACAGCATTGCTTAAAGCTTATGATGCGCCGGCGGCATTTTTCTTTCCGGCGATAAAGTCCGCGGAGGAGCCTGACGGGATAAGGACGGTTTTTGATGCAGGCTATGAAGTTGGGAATTACACTCTTTCAGCACAAGAAAATATGCAAGAGGTTTCAAAAGATGAGCTTGTTGAGAATTTTTCGCGTGCAAGTTCAATTTTAAGGCAAATTACCGGAGAAAGCCCGGCAATACTTAAATGCCACAGGACGGAATATACGGATGAGCTTTTAAATGCGGCGTCTGCAAGCGGGCTTAATTATGTGGTGGACAGCACTTATTTTTTGAATGAGAAAAGTTTCCGTTCAAAGGAAAATGCAATTGCTTTTGTAAAAAGCATAAAGCCGGGGTCGGTGATATCATTTAAAACAGACAGTGCCCTTTCGGAAGAGGAATTTAAAAAGGGCAAGGCTGAAACTACAGCGCCGGCAGTTACTTCTTCAAATGCTTTGCCAAAAGAGGATTCTTCATCGCAAAGTGTTGTGACAGAGGAAAAAAATCTTACCCTTATTGAAAATGTAGAACTTTTGCTTGAAGCGTTGAAGGAGAGAGGGTATAAGATTGTTTCGCCAAGTGCCCTTGAATCGTATTCCGATGAGGATTTTTCACTTAATTTCAACGAAAAGAGGGCAAAAAACAAAGGAGCTCTTGCAGAAGTCAGCAAGAGGGTTTCAACGGTTTCGCCATATGTTGCATATTCTTTTCGTGGAATTGAAGATGGCGAAGTGCTTGATAAGGTTCTTAATGTTTTAAAGAAGAAGGATATAAAGGCAACTTTTTTTGTCACGGGATATGAAGCTTTAAGATATCCGGACAGGATAGAAAAAATTATAAAAGCCGGACATTCCATAGGCAACGGCGGGCTTACCGGAAAATCTGTGGAAAAAATGGATTTCAGAGAGGCTTGCTTTGAAATATACAAATGCGGCAAGCTGCTTAATGAAAAATTTGGGATAAACACATCGCTTTTTATGCCGGTTTATGGAAAATACAGCGATGTTGTGCTTGAAGCGGCTTCGACTCTTGGGTATAGTGTGATTACATACAGCGTTTTGCCGGTAAAGAGTGAACCATCGTCCGTTGATGAAATAATGAAATATCTTGATTCCGGGATTAAAAACGGTGATATTATAAATTTCAGGCTTGATTTAAATAAAAATCTGGACGAGGTTGTTTCTCTTTCAACAGAAAAAATAAAACAGCTTGGCAAGGACATAGTCGGAGTTGAGGAACTTAAAAATTCGGCTTATTATTCTCTTGAAACTGAAACGTCAAAGCAGGAAAAAACCTCCACAAAAGATAGTGTAACGATAAACGGGGTAAAAATAAGCACCAAAGCCGGAAATTATGAAGAACTGCTTCTAAAAAATTCATCGCAGAAAGCAAATGAAATCAAAAGCGTTTATACTACAATGCCGGCCGTTGCTTATGTTTTCAGAGGAATTTCAGATAAGGAAACACTTGATGCTGTGCTTGACACCATTGACAATCTTGGTGTAAAGGCAACGTTTTTTGTAACCGGCAAAGAACTGGTTAAGTATCCGGATAATGCAAAGGAAATTTTAAATAGAGGGCATCAGCTTTGCAACGGCGGGTATGGGATGAATTATGAAAATCCGGCGGTCATGCCTGCAAAGGATGTTTGCTATGAAATTGACATGGGAGAAAAATGCCTGAAAGCTTTTCTTGGGGATAAATATAATGAAAGCGTAAATAAATTTTATATGCCGCTTTATGCCGAATCAAGCGATTCCGTTTTAGAAGCTGCAAAGGCAATGGGTTACGACAATGTGATTTCATACAGCAGGAATACAATGTTTTCGGCATATAAAAACATGAGTGCTGATGAGATAATGTCAACATATTATGCCAACACCGTGTGCCTGCAAATGGGCGAAATAGTTTTTTTCAGGCTTGATTTTCTGACACAAAAAAATGCCGTAAATGAGCTTGTGTCAAAGGTTTATGAAAAATATATTAAGATTGTTCCATATAAGGTGACTACGATAGGGGATATACTTTCAAGCCCTCTTGTTTACGAGCCGTTGTCAAAACAAGAGGCCCAGGGGAAAAGCCTTATAAAAGACCATGGCTATACCGAAGGCCAGCTTATTTCCAAGGTGTATTCGCATTACATAGGCAATCCGGCAATTTCAGACAAAGCAACTTTGGAAGGCTTTACGGATGATGAAATATCCAAAATTGATAAGACCGGGAAAATAGATACCAAAGGTGAAAAGGTGCTTTTCCTTACGTTTGACGATTGGGGGTATGATACAAACATAATTCCACTCTTAAATGTTTTAAAAAAGTATAATGCCAAGGGCAGCTTTTTTGTCAGAGTGGGAACAGCGGACCGTTCTCTTGATATGCCTTTTTCAAATCCAAACCTTTTAAGGAAAATTGCCCTTGACGGACATGATATAGGAAGTCATACTTTTTCACATATGACAATTGATATTACAACTGAAAGCGAAAAGGCAAGGCTGGAAGCTGATATAAAGACAGCATATGATGAAATGTACAGGTACCTTTGGGATACCGGAAGGCTTACTTTTTATTTCAGGCCGCCAACGCTTGCGGTAAGTAAAATGGGAATGGAAACCATTTTTAATTTCGGACACAGCTACATAGTGAACGGAGATTTCAGCACGCATGATTATGAGGCTGAAAGTAAACAAATGCTTGCCGATAAGCTTTTAAACGGGTTTGATATTATTACAGAAAAACCTGCGGATTTAAGTACTCCGTCCGACAGGGTCAGAAAGATTTCCTCCGGCAGCATAATCGTAATGCATATGTCGGGAGAGGCCAAATATACCGCAGAGGCGCTTGATACGGTTATTCCGTTTTATATGAACTTGGGATACCGTTTTGCAAGGCTGAGCGATTATTTGAAAGATTGATAACGGAAGGATTTTTGCTTATGGGAAAAATCGACATTAGTGAAATAAAAAAAGAAGCTTCAAATCCGCCGGAGAATGAACTTCTGGAAGAAATACTCTTTTTTCATGATATTGAAAAGAAGTCGTCCTTGCAGGAACAATCCCAAAATGAAAAAGAACGTATTTTAAAAGAAATTTTAAAAGAGAGGGATTTACAAGGATTTGAAGCTGGTTCTTCAATAAAAGAAACCGTTTTGCCAAACGATTTTTTGGCTGAGGAAAATGAGATTTCGCAAGAAAATGAAAAAGCAAATAAAATAGAGAAAGAAAGGCAAAAAAAGAGACTTAAAATTATTAATAGAAGAAAATCCGTGGAGGTAAAAGATGTTTTGTTGGATTTGAAATCCGACAGAAGATTGCTTTCACATGTTCCGGATTCTCAGGCCATACGCTCAAATGTAGATAGGAGAGGCAAAAAAACTCTTGAAGACTTTAAGGGAGATGTGACTGCCTATATAAAAAGCAAGCAGTATGGAGAAAGATACAATGCCGTCTATGAGGTGCTTGTGGAATATAAAACAAATGACGGCAGGAAAAGAAAACTTCATGCCAAAAGCGTTGATGTTTCGACAACGGGAATTCTTTTGCGGATAGAAGATTCAAAAGACGTAGAGGCTCTTAAAGGAAGCAAAAAAATCCGCTTGAAATTTGAAATTATTCCGGGGACCATGCCCGAAGGGTATGAGATGAAGGTAAATATTGCGGCTAAGCTTGCAAGGACGCAAAACGGAAATAAAGGGGAATTCCTCTGCGGTTTTGAATTTGAGGAAACGCTGGCTCAATACGCAAACCGCACAAGGGGAAGGTATCTCCTTGCAAGCGCAAGCCTGTTTTTATTCCTTACAACCTTTTTTATACTTTTGATGAGGGCGGAAAGCATAATTTATTTTAAGTTTAATAAATACCTTTACCTTTACAGTATTATTGCGGCGGTATTTTTGCTAAGCAGGTATCTTTTCGGCGCTCTTTATAAACCGGTGCCCATAAATCCGAATTTTACTCCGGGAGTTACCATAATAATCCCATGCTTTAATGAGGAAGAATGGATAGAACGCACCATATCAAGCTGCATGAATCAGGATTATCCGGTAGACAAGCTTGAAGTAATAGTTGTTGACGACTGCTCTACTGACAGGTCGGTCGAAGTTATTAAAGCGACCATAGAAAAATTCCACCGTGAGGCGGAAAGGTTTAAGACAAAAGAACGTCTTCGGTATGTCGTTCAGGAAAAGAATATGGGAAAGCGTGACGCTCTTGCAAGAGGGGCGCTTATGGCAAAGCATGAGCTTGTGGTGTTTGTGGATTCGGACAGCTTTCTTGACCCGTTTGCGATAAGAAACCTTGTCCAACCGTTCCAAGACCCCAAAATAGGCGGCGTTGCGGGAAGAACCGACGTTGCGAATACTTATACCAATGGCCTTACAAAAATGCAGTCGGTAAGATATTACATAGCTTTCCGCATTATGAAAGCGGCGGAAGCGTATTTTGATACGGTAACTTGCCTTTCGGGACCGCTTTCATGCTATCGTAAAAGCATAGTTTTGGAGCATTTGGACGAATGGCTAAATCAAAAGTTTTTAGGACAAAAGGCAACTTTCGGCGACGACAGGGCAATGACAAATATCGTGCTTAAAAATTATAGAACAAACTATCAGGATACGGCAATATGCTCAACGATAGTTCCAAATAGGTATAAAGTGTTCTTAAAACAGCAAATGCGCTGGAAACGCTCATGGTTAAGGGAGTCCATGGTTTCCGCAAAATTCATATGGAAAAAGGAACCTCTTGCGGCTGTATTTTTCTATATGGGCCTTGTTGTGCCGATTGCCGCGCCGATAATAGTGCTTTACAACCTTGTGTATGTTCCGATTGTCAATAGGATATTCCCTACGACTTTTCTTATCGGGATATTGCTTATGTCGCTTTTGATGAGCTTTGCCCAGCTTTTTCTCAAAAAGAGTTCAACGTGGATTTTTGGATTGCTTTTTTGCCTTTTTTACGAGGGCGTTCTTTTGTGGCAGATGCCTGTTGCATGGTTTACTTTCTGGAAATCAACTTGGGGCACAAGAATGACTCCGGAGGATGTAAAGGAACAAGAAAAGAAAGCCGAAAAGCAAAAGCAAAAAGAAATAGGGAAAAGCAAGTCCAAAGCGGCGGCACAGCCTTAAAGACGGGAAAGGAGTTTGGATTTTTTGCAAAAGTACGAATTTTCCCCAAAAAAGAAAGACCGGATAAAAATTTTCCGCAGCATTTTGGAAGCAATAATACTGATTTTGCTGTTGGCGCTTATTTTAAAGGCTCTGCTTCCGTCAAAACCGTATTCTCCGGTTGAGGATGGGGATAGGATTCAAACAGGGAGCGGATTTATTGCAATTTCATATTTTGGTGTTGACCGGATGGGCACTCAAAGCCTTATATCGGCCTCACGCTTGGATGAGCATTTAAAAGCGCTTTATAATCAAGGTTATGTCACCATTACACAACAGGATATCCTTGATTACCTTGAAAACAAAAAGAAGCTTCCTCAAAAGGCACTGTTTTTGGTATTTGAGGATGGAAGGCGCGATACCGGAATTTTTGCCCAGAAAATAATGGAGGAATACAACTTCAAAGCAACGATGATGACCTATGCCCAAAACCTTGAATTAAATGACTCCAAATTTTTAAAGGCGGATGATTTAAAGGACTTGAAAAAATCCTCTTTTTGGGAGCTTGGCTCAAACGGCTATCGTCTTTCGTATATAAACGTCTTTGATAGATATGGTAATTTCCTTGACCAGCTTGACACGTATGAATTTTCAAGGGTGTCAAAATATCTTGACAAAAATTATAACCACTACCTCATGGATTACATCCGCGATGAGAACGGGGTACCAAAGGAAATAAAATATCAAATGCAGGAAAGGATTGCGCTTGACTATTCAAAATTAAAACAGACATATCTTGAAAAAGTTGGCGAAATGCCTGCGCTGTATGCACTTATGCATTCAAATACCGGCAAGTTTGGAACTAATGATGCGGTTTCGGCAGAAAATGAAAAAAGAATTAAGGAAATTTTTAAACTTAATTTTAATCGCGAAGGCGTGTGCCTTAATACATATGAAACTTCGCCGTATGACCTTACAAGGATACAGCCCCAGTCCTACTGGTATCCAAACCACCTTTTGATGAGGATATGGAAAGATACAAAGGAAGAAATGAATTTTGTATTGGGGGATTCCGAAAGAAGCAAGGCGTGGGAAACAGTCTATGGAGCATCTGAGTTCAGAGGTGATACGATAGTGCTGACGTCGCTTCCGGCAGACCATGGACTTATGAAACTTAAAGGCAGCGAAAATTATGCGGATGTGACATTTTCCGCGGAGCTTAAAGGCAATAAAGCCGGAGTGCAGTCGGTTTATTTGAGGGCTGATGAAAAGCTGGAAAATTATATTTGTGTCCGGCTTGCGGACAATGTTATTCATGTATACGAAAAGGGGAAGGGGGATGAGGAAAGTACCGAGCTTTATTCGATAGACCTTGACAAGTTTGACGGCACCGTCTATCAGTCTTTGGAGGAAAATAAGCTTGAGGCTGAAATAGAGGAACTTAAAACAGCAATTAAATATGCCCCTGATAAGGAAACGGCGGCATTGCTTTTGACAAAACTGAATGAAAAAATGAAACAAAAGCCAAAATCCACAAGCGAGGGGGCGGATGAATATAATCCTGAAACCGAGCTTTCGGAACCTGGTGATAGAAAAATTAAAATAAAGCTTTCCGGAGAAAATCTTTCGGTTTTGATTGACGACAAACCGCTTTTTGAAAATTTGAAGGTTAAAAATACGGATAAAGGTTCGGTTTATATTGAATCGGCATTTGGCGGGTATGCTTACAGCCAAAGAAATATAATTGATAATGTTTATGATGGTGTCTTTAAGGACATTGTTGTTTATGCCGGAGAGGAACAGCAGCCTTTTTATGACAACAGACTACATGGATTTGAAAAAGCAAAGGACAACGCAAAAAATGTTTGGGATATGATTGTAAATTTCTTTATTGAGTATTTGTAATCAGGAGGATTTCATGAAAAAAATATTTGCACTTTTTTTGGCACTGATTTTAACCGGCTGTTCGGCAGGAGGCTTTTCAAGCTCTTCGGCGGAAATATCCTCGCCAAAACAGCAATCCCCCGAAGCAAGCGAAACAAAAATAGAAGCGACAAATAAAAAAGAGGTTGAATTTTCAGCATGGACGGTATATTGGGACAATTCCGATTCGGAAAAGGAAATAGAAACTTTAAAAGAAAATCTTGATAATATAATTCATTTTGCGGCTTATTTTGATGCGGATAATAAGCTTTTTGTGCCAAATGAAACAACGGATTTTTTTAGACGATTAAAAACCGGTCATCCCGATTTGAATTGCAAGCATTATATTTCTTTCGTAAATGATAAAATAAATAAGGACGGCTCGTCGTCTTTAAAGGATACAAAATTGCTTGCACAGCTTTTTAAGAGTGAAAAATCCATGGAAGAACACGCAAAAGAAGTGCTTTCGATTGCCCAGAGCGGCGGCTATGACGGCGTGGAAATAGATTATGAGGCTATACGC
>JAJUHO010000120.1 GCA_029267825.1 Oscillospiraceae bacterium | reverse complement strand
TTACCACCCCTTGGCTCCAAAAAAGACAAAGCCGTCGTCAACAAGCAAATCCGCACAAAGCGCAGTATATTTTTTTACTATTTCCTCGGCAAATGGGATTCTGTCCTGCAATGAGTTGACGGCAACGCCCCCCGCGGGAGTAAGGAGAAGTTTTTCGCGCGCACATTCGATTTCAACGCATTTTAAATTTGCAATGGCGGCGCAAAGTCCGCAAAGCCTCTCGTCGGTTTTGTCGGCGCCGGTTTTCAGACGCTTTTCAACCTCTGCCACGGAAAGCTTTATAAGGTTTAAAAATTCGCCGGCATTTTTGCCGGAGATAAGCTCAAAATCCCTCATTATCCTTTCAAGGTTCAAATTGTTTTCCTCCCCCCAGCTTAAAGCGTGATAAATCCTCCTTGTAAACTGCTGAAATCTGCGGCTTTAAATCCCCGCAAACGCAGTCGATAAGGGATTTTTTAAGCTCACAAAGCTCGTCAAGCGACATTTTTTCAACTATTTTTTCAAGTCCCTTTGAAGAAGACGGATAGGCCAGAAAACAAAGTTTTGTCACCTCCGACTTTATTTCCTCAAAGAGCCTTTTTTCGGTTTCGGCAAGCTCTGCCTGTTCCTTTGGGATTTGCGGCGCACCAAAAAATTTGGTTATTCCTGCACTGACCTGCGCCGGAACGGCAACAAAGCTCCATTCATATGCGTCCGCAATGTCTTCAAGCAAATAAAAGCATTTTTTACCGCCGTAAAAGTTTCCTTTTTCATGGCTGCACGGATGTTTTGAAACGTTTGCCCCGCAAATCGAGCAAGTCTTTTTCATGGCAAGGCAGGAAACGCTGACTTCCTTTTTTATCCCGCCGTCAATTTCCTTTATGAGGTCTGAATTCGAGTTTGTCCTTACCATATAAGCATCTGCTTTAAGGCAGACATACTCCTCCCCGTCAAGGGTTTTTCTTTCCGGGTCTTTTTCAAGCCTTGCACAAAAAATTCTTGCGGTCTGGTTTGAGCCCTTTGCGTCGTGGTCAAAAATTCCTGTTTTTCCCACAAAAAGCCCGCTAAGCTTTTCAAGGGATTTTACCGTAAATTTTTCGTTGTCCCTGTCGACCTCATTATCGCAAAGGATTACGGAAAATATGTATACCTCGTCAGGCGAAAGCTTTCTGCGGGTAAACTTGTTAAGCTGTTGCAAAAGTTTTTCCTCGTCCATAAGAATTCTCCTTATTAAAATTTGTTTCGGGGGCATGCGCCCCCGAAAATTATTTAACTATGTCAAGCACCTTTGAAGCATCGCTTATGATTTTTGAAAATCCGGCAGTTACTGAAACGGCCGTGCGGTCTACCTGCCTGTCGATAAGCTTGTCGCTGTCAATTTCAAGCTCCGTGCCCTTTATCATTTCAAGTGCACAGGATTTGTCAAGCCCGATTAACATATCATCCGAAACAGCGCTCGATTTTATAAGCGTTGCACCAAACGGAGTCTTTACTGCGCCGGTTGCCATAAAATCGGCATAGGCATACTTCATTTGTTCAAACGAAAGTATCTGTGCCATTGTTTTTGGAGAGGCGATTATCGTGGTAAGATTGTATTCGCCGAATTCTCCCCAAAAAGATGCAAGCTCGGAATAATTGAATGACGAACCTGACATCTGCACCACCGGCGCGCCTGATATGAGCGTGCTTATCGCCTGTGAGATTACTGCCTTTGAGAGCTGGGAACCTATTGATTTAAGCGCCACCGCAAAAAGGTCAAGCCTTTGCTGCCTTATGGCCTCATAGCTGCTTGAAATTATCCTGCCGAATTTTGAAAGGCTGATAACCGATGAGCCAAGCGAAATTGAGGTTTCGGGAAGCGCCGCTCCCTGGGAGGTAACCGTCGAATAAGGCACGCTGCCCTGTGAAATGAGCAAATTCCTGTAATCAATTGAATTCGTCTTTGAAACCGCGGCGGCAATTTCGGCAAGCAGCGGGCTTTCAAAGCCCTCAGCAACTGCACGCCTTACAAATTCGGGGAAAAGCACTGCGCTTTGGGTGGTTGAAAAGAATTTTTCAACCACATCGGAATCCTCTCCGCTAACCTTTATGCCGAACCTTTTAAGCTGCCTTTCAAATGCGTCAAGCCCTTTCAATTCGCTGCCCTCGTATTCGCTGTCGGGGTCAAGCTCTGAAAGCGCCTGCGAAAAGGTCTTTCCCGCAAGGTTATAAAGAGATTTTTCAAGTTTAACATTATCGTACATAATTTTCTTCCTTTCGTTTTTTTAATTTTTTTCATCCGGAGAGAGCCTTTGCTCAATCTCCATTGCCTGTGCGTTTTTGAGCCTTGCATCCGCAAGCTCGACTTCGTCTTGCAGGTTTATGTCGTCCCATTCCACTTCCGCCTTTGCAAAAGAACCGGAAAGCCTTAAAAAGCATTCGGCAATCCTCTTTATGACGGGAGTCAAAAGCCTGCGGTAATATTCAAGCTCTGAGGTAAGGATATCCGCCTGCTGCGCGGACATCCTCTCTGTGGAATTCCAATTAAGCCCCAAAAGGAACGGGGGGATTGAAAGCTTTGCAACAATTTGCTCCAAAAGCTGCCTTACGGGAATTTCGGTGTCAAGTATTTGAGCATCTGCGCCGATAACTTTTATCTCCACATCCCCGACGGCGACAAAATCCCTTATTTGTCCGTATTTTGCCGCCTGCATCCCGTCGGACCATTCCTTTGCAATCTGCTCGGCCCTCTCCTTGGCATACGCCCTGTCGGCGCTGTCCTGAGGCTTGTACGTAACGGCATAGCGGATATTGCCCGCCCGGTCGAAGTTTTGGCCCAAACATTCATAAATCCGCATAAGTATTGAGCTTATGTACGGAAGTCCTCTTAAAATCGGTCTTCCGTATGCCTGCCCCGGCAGAGGATTCAAGGCGGTGAAAAGTATAAGCTCGGGAACCTTGACTTGCCTTAATCCATCCTCCGCCTTGACAAAGTATTTTGCCGAAAGCGGGCTTTCTCCTGCTCGAACCTCAATATCTGAGGGATTTGCGTTAAAGAGCCCCGCAATTTTCATTGAAACAGGGTCCACAATAATTTCTCCGACCGCACTACCATAAGTGAGCAGACTGTCAAGATAGCAGTCGATAAAGCTTTGCAGCCCCCGCCCGGAAATACCGTTTTTGACTCCGTCCACAAAATCATTTAAGCTGTCTTGAAGCCTTTCATCCGAACATACTACCTTAAAGCCGCCTGTAAGACGTACAGTTTTTGATATTGCCGCATCAATTACCGGAACAGCGCTCCTTAGACTTTCGTAGAGCTTCATTTCAAATGGCGCCGGGGACGGAAATTCAATCCGTCCGGTTTCAAGCTGCCTTGACGGAGCAAGACTTGCCCCCGCCGCGGGACTTTTCTTCTTAAAAAAGCCGATGTTTATCACCTCGCTTGTTTTTTTAGGGAGGGATTTTGCCTACCGTTTCAGAGAGGCCACAAAAAAGCCGTCATTTTCCTTTTCCATGGCATATGCGACAAAATACCTTACATCGTCCATGGCATGGTCGTTTTCCTTTTGCGGATTGTCAGTGCCTTTTGGGTCCCACGAATAAAGCGCAAATTCCCTTATGCAGTCCTTGCAGCTTTCGTGGAAAAGTATCCTTTTGTCCCGCAAAGCGTCGGACACCTTTCTTATCCCGCTTAAAACTTCGTTTTTTGCGGGGATTACAGAAAATCTGCCGTGCCTTCTTATGCACTCGATAAAGCTTGCGGCAGACGGGTCAACGATTACCGCTTCTATCCGTCTTTCTCCGGCAAGCCTTTCAAGAGCGGCGTAGTGCTCCTCGTCGGTTCGTGGAGAGCCTTCTCTTGAAGAATCGTAGTAATATTCGGCTATGCGGTGCCAAACCTCTCCGCAAAGGCCCCAAAGCCCGAAGGAGGATGGATTTACCGTGCCGTAGTCGCATGAAATGATATATCTTGAATACTCCTTTGCATCGGAAAAAACATGGGACTTTTCATCAAACATCGGATAAACAAGCCCGCTGGCGGCTGTCCACTTTCCAAGAATGAACCTGTCGTAGAACACGCCCGAATAAAGTGTGCGATAGCGCTTTTTAATGCGTGGCGACAGTGAGGGGTTGTCACGCATGGTAAAGTGGACGTAAAGCGCATTTTTTTCCTTTGCTTTGAGAATCCATTCACGGTAAAACCAGTGGTAAGGGCCTTCCGGATTGCAGTTGAACCAAAATTTCGAGCCTTGCGCCGAACACCTTGCAAGCGCCTGCTCCACAAAAGAGCGTGCCATCAGCGCAACCTCATCAAAAAGCACTCCCGAAAGCGTCATGCCCTGTATAAGCGGAGCGGAGGACTCATCCTTGCCGCCAAACAAATAAAAGCGGTTTTTGCCCTTTGAGGAAATTATGTCTATGTAGTTTTTGGAAACCTTCTCCTCGCAGACAAATCCAAGGCTTTTAAGTATTGGCAGGAGCGGAGAAACAACGTTTCTTTTAAGTGACGTTATTGTTTTCCCGCAAAGCGCAAAGGAAGAATCGGAAAAACAGGACATAGCCCAAAGACAAAAGCCCAGTGACATGGAAAGCGTCTTGCCGCTTCTTACCGCCCCGTCGCAGATTATTGCGTCGTGGCTGCAATACCTTTGGTCTTTCCACCATGTTATTGCAAGCTTTTGGCGCGCGGAAAAGGGTTTGAACTGAAAATCAGCCATTTTCCGAATCATCTCCGGCAGGGGAGGGCGCGGTATTTTTCAGCGCATCAAAAAAGCTGTCGGTTTTGTCTGCGGATTTTGATTTTTCTTCAAGCTCACAAAGCATTTTAATGGCTTCAAGCCTGTCGGCAAGCTTTATTTCCACCCCGCCGCCCTTAACCTTTTTTATTTCCGAAATGCAAAACAAGTCAAGGGCATCAATATCCTTTGGCACTTCCTCAGAAAAGGCAAGGGCGGCAATGTCGTTTGTCCTGCCGAAAGCAAGCCGCATAAGGGCCGCTTTTGCGCCTTCTTTCATAAGCTTTTCCCTGTTTTTGAGCGACTTTTTTATAAAGCGTTTTATTTTCGGCTCAAAAAGCAGGGTAAAGGCTTCGCTGCTTTTATATCCTGCCGCAACCGCGGCTTCAATCGGATTTGAAAGCTCAACATAAAAACAGCAAAAAAGCTTTTCCTGCAAAGAAAGTTCCTGTTCGTTTTCGCTCAAATACATCCCCACTTTCTTTTTTAAAATTGAATGTCCGCATAATAAAAAATCCCTCCCGACATTGGCTTGTCAGGAAGGGATTTTTGCATCAAAACGTGCAACTTTTGTAAAATTATACATTTTTGCTTTTATCAAGTTCTTTTACTCTAAAAATCATTTTTGAAGCATTTTTCTCCACATAATCATGAAGATTCTCAACCCAATCGTAATTATACTCTTTATCTTCTGCAACAACGTTTTCCCATACGCTCAAATACTTCTGATAATTACCCGGAAGTATTAAAGATGTAAAATCATACACAACAACATCATTATCTTCGTAAATAAGGTAGTTTTTCAATTGTTCGTCAGTCAATGCCATTCCCCTTGCATAAACAATTTTTTTTGCTTTTTCAAGCTGTGATTTTTCAAAGCCCTGCCAATATGCCACAGGAATATAGTCGACTACATATGAAAGGTCACCGGCCGAGGCGCAGACGACAGTAAATTGCCCTTCAAGTTCCGTTCCGGTGTAATAAGCATCAAAGCTGTTTATTTGGCCGTTTTCCATTCCTCCGG
>JAJUHO010000145.1 GCA_029267825.1 Oscillospiraceae bacterium | reverse complement strand
TTACGCGATAAATTTTTTCGGCCCTTGAAAAATCAATATCCTCTTTTTGTGCCTCACGTGAAAGTTCGTCCCTATGCCTGTTTATAAGAAAAATGATTTCATCTTCCAGCGAAGTTACCGCGTTATAATCAGGCGAATCGGCAAGAGATTCAAAATTAGCCTTTTCCGGAACTTTGGCATAAAGTTGCTGCGGATAAATTAAAAAAGCAAAAGCAAAAATAAGTATAGCAATTATTTCCCTGTTCATTTTTGGATTTCCTTTTCGGCAAATTAAGCGTTAAAGTTTTAATAGCTGACTGTCGGGCCGTAATCTATAAGCCTTTCGTAATCGCTGCCGGAGTAAACATAATAAACTGCCTTAAATCTGTAATCGCAGCCTTTTATAAGAGTGGATCTATGCGTTACGTCCAAGAAATAATTTGTTGTGCTGTCTATCCAGTTGTCATAATTTACCCATCCGTCCTTGCTGCCGGCATACCTTTGTATGTAGCTGTAAATTTTGATTTGCGTAACTTTGCCTTCATAGCCGTCAACAGAGGCAAGTCCGATTCCGACTCCATCCGCAACCCTGAAATTGGTGGTAGTGGAGCTTGTGTATGAGAGAAAAACGGAAAACAAGGGGGAGTCCGCCTCGGCGATGTCATTAATATCCGCCGCGCTGATGTTTGCAATGCCTGAGAAAAAGGTGATTATGCCCGTAAGGACAGCTGCAATTTTTTTGAGCCGCATAAAAAATCCCTCCGTTTTTTAAAATTCCGGCACGCATTTTACGTACCATTAAATAAAACGTACATTCACATGATTTCGTGACAAAAATTTTTAAAAAAGCGCAATTTTGTATATTTGCACAAAAAACAAAAAATATTTCATAAGCAATAAACAACAAATTTAATGCCGGATAAGTGAATAAAAAGCTTTTTTAAAGCAATAATAAATTTTGAAACGCAAATGTGTGTCCACGCATGGCGTTTTTGGGGTTTGCAAAAATACCAAGCGAGGTAAAAAAATATGTTGGATAGGCTTGCGCTGGCACTGCTGATTATAGGCGGATTTAACTGGGGGCTTGTCGGAATTTTTCAAGTTGACGTTATAGCTTGGCTTTTCGGCGGGTCGGCAGCCATTATCAGCAGAGTGATTTACATCCTTGTCGCACTTGCGGCAATATGGTGTATTTCGCTGTTCTTCAAAGGACACAGGCTTGTCGAGAACGACTAAGCCGGACTAAACCGATTTGAATGCTGGGGTTGCAGCGGCGGCAGATTATCTGCCGCCGTTTCATTTTAAAAATTTTCTGCTTGACATTTTTGGAAAAATAAAGTATAATATCAGCATATAATTTTAAGGCAAGAGCATAATTGATAATTTAAAAGTGTTAATTTTATATAATATGTAGAATAAAAGCCAAAAAATTCATGAAAACATAAAGCGAAAACGCTCATTAAACGTAGAAAATATTCTTATAAAATTGTGCAAGTATACAAAGTTTAAAATTCGACATTTAAATCTTCCCAACGGGTGTTGACGAGTGCATTTTTATAATGTATAATATAGTTGATGTTAGAATTCGTATAATTCCTAATAGTTTAACATCCGTTTTGTTGTCTCCTTTCTTTTGTTCTACACATATTACACTGATTTTATCTGGGTTTTGCAGGGCTGTGGTCCTGCATTTTTTTTGACGGACAAAATTCCGCACAAAACGCGGATTTTTATAAAAACCGCAAGTCGGTCTTTGAGGAGGAAAAAACATGTCAAAACCTTATTACATTACTACCCCTATTTATTACCCGTCCGGCAACCCGCATATCGGGCACTGCTATACCACGCTTGCCTGCGATGCTATTGCAAGGATGAAGCGAATGCAGGGGTATGATGTAATGTTTTTGACAGGAACGGACGAGCATGGACAGAAGATTGAAAAAAAGGCTAAGGAAGTTGGCGTTGAACCCCAAAAGTACGTTGACGATATTGTCGCAAAGTTTAAAGTGCTTTGGGAAAGAATGGGTATAACCTACGACAGGTTTATACGCACAACCGACCCTTACCATGTGGAGTCAGTTCAGAAAATCTTTAAGGAGCTTTACGATAAGGGATATATTTACAAGGGCGAATATACCGGCAAGTACTGTACGCCGTGTGAAAGCTTTTGGACGGAAAGCCAGCTTGTTGACGGCAAATGCCCGGACTGCGGCAGGGAAGTAATTGACGCGCGCGAGGAGGCATACTTTTTTAAGCTTTCGGAATTTGGTGAAAGGCTTGAAAAGCTGTTTACGGAAAATCCTGATTTTTTGCAGCCGCCGTCAAGGGTTAACGAGATGGTTAACAATTTTATAAAACCCGGACTGGAGGATTTGTGCGTTTCAAGGACAAGCTTTAAATGGGGCGTGCCGGTTTCTTTTGACGAGGGACATGTGGTTTATGTTTGGATTGACGCGCTTTCAAATTACATTACGGCACTTGGATATAAAAATAGTGCCTATAATGATTTTGAAAAGTATTGGCCGGCAGATATTCATATGATGGCAAAGGAAATTGTGAGGTTCCATTCGATTATATGGCCGGCAATGCTTATGGCGCTTGATTTGCCTCTCCCCAAAAAGATTTACGGGCATGGCTGGATAACTTTTAACGGCGCAAAAATGGGCAAGTCTACCGGAAACGTAATCGACCCGTTCATACTTGCGGACAGGTATGGGGTGGATGCGGTTAGGTATCATCTTTTAAGGGAAATGCCGTTTGGCTCCGATTGCGCTTTTTCAAATGAAATTATGATAAACCGCATAAACAGCGACCTTGCAAACGACCTTGGGAATCTTGTTTCCAGAACAGTGGCAATGGTGCTTAAATATTTTGACGGAAAGCTTCCCGCAGGCAGAAAAGATGAGCCTATGGATGACGAATTAAAGCAAATGGCGGGAGAAGTGGGAAAGGTTGCCGAAACGGCATTTGAAAACTGCCAGTTTTCCTTTGGCCTTTCGGAAATATTAAAGGTCGTTTCAAGGGCAAACAAGTATATTGATGAAACCGCTCCGTGGGTGCTTGCAAAGGATGAAAGCGAAGATGGCAGGGCGCGTCTTGCAACGGTGCTTTATAATCTGCTTGACACTATAAGGATTGTTTCGGTTCTGCTTTATCCTGTAATGCCGTTTTCAATGCCGAAAGTTTGGGAACAGATAGGCGCTTTGGGAGATGAACTCAAATGGGAAAACGCATTGAAGTTTGGAATTCTTAGCGGAAAAGCTGCTGTTAAAAAAGGCGAGGTGCTCTTCCCGAGAATTGACCTTGAAAAGGAAATAGACGAGCTTAATGCCCTTCTTGCCGTACAAAAGCCAGCAAAAGAAAACAAATCCGAAAATGCCAACAAAGAAAAAATCGTGCTTGCTGATGAAATTACGATAGATGATTTTGCAAAAGTTGAGCTTAGGGTGGCAAAGGTGCTTTCTTGCGAAAAGGTTCCAAAGTCGGACAAACTGCTGTGCTTGAAGCTTGACGATGGAATGGGCGGAAGACAGGTCGTTTCGGGCATTGCGCAATGGTATAGTGCAGATGATTTGGTGGGCAAGAAGATTATTGTTGTAGCAAATTTAAAGCCTGCAAAGTTAAGGGGAGTTGAAAGCAACGGTATGATTCTTGCCGCAGATGCTCCCGACGGTTCCGCAAAGGTTGTTTTTCCGGACCAGGATTTGCCTTGCGGCGCTAAAATAAGATAATTATGGCCGCCTTTTTGGCGGCCTTTATTTTTGAAACGAGGGATTTTTATGCGCAATATTTTTGATTCACATTGTCATTATTCAGATGAAAGGTTTGATGAGGACAGGGAGCAAATACTTTCCTCAATGCCGGAAAAAGGCGTTGCGGGGCTTTTGCATGCCGGTTCTGACCTTGAAACCTCACGCTTTGGGGTTGAGTACAGCGGAAAATATCCGTTTATGTATGCAAGCGTGGGAATTCATCCCGAAGTGGTTGAAAATCTTCCGGCGGACTATATAAAGCAGCTTGAGGATATGGCAAAATCAAGCAAAAAGGTTGTTGCAATAGGTGAAATAGGGCTTGATTACCATTACGAAAACTTCAACAGGGAATTGCAAATGGAAGTTTTTGAGAATCAGCTTATTTTGGCGCAGCGTCTTGGGCTTCCTGTGATAATACATTCAAGGGATGCCACCGAGGACTGCATGAAGCTGCTTAAAAAATATACTCCGCGCGGTGTAATGCATTGTTTTTCGGGTTCGGCCGAAACTGCAAGGGAAGTTTTGGCTCTGGGAATGTATATAAGCTTTACTGGAGTTGTTACATTTAAAAATGCAAAAAGGGCGGTAGAGGCGGTTGCGGCCGTTCCGGATGACAGACTGCTTTTGGAAACGGATTGTCCGTATATGGCTCCGGAGCCGTTTAGGGGCCAGCGTTGTGACAGCACAATGATTCCTTATATTGCTGCAAAAATAGGTGAGATAAAGGGCAAAACCGCCGACGAAGTTCTTATTATGTGCAAAGAAAATACTTGCAGGCTTTTTGGCATTGAAATTTTGGATTAAAG
>JAJUHO010000013.1 GCA_029267825.1 Oscillospiraceae bacterium | reverse complement strand
GTGCAGCCGTCAATGCAGGCGGCTTCTTCAAGCTCGTATGGAATTCCCTTTATAAAACCGTGAAGGATGAATATTGACATTGAGCCTCCAAAGCCAAGGTAAGCAAAAATAATTCCCGTATAGCTTTGCAGCATTTGAATTCCCATGAATGAGGAAATGCTTCTGAATGCCGACAAAATGGGGAGCATCACCACTTGAAAGGGGATTACCATAGCCGCGACAAAAAGCATAAAAATGCCTGAGGACCATTTTGCTTTGTTTCTGACAAGCACCCATGCAGCCATGCTTGAAAAAACAAGCAAAAGAGTTAAGGAAACGGCTGTTATGAAAAGCGAGCTGAAAAATGACTTCCAATAGCTGAAATTAGGATTGTTTATTACATTTGACATATTTGTGAAAATCTGCTTGAAATCCTTGGGCAATCCTATGGGATTTATAACTATATCGGCGCTTGTTTTTGCTGAATTAAAGAGCACCAATATGAACGGGAATAAAAATACAAAAACTAAAAATATGCTGATTATTTCAAGTATGATTAAATTTCTCTTTTGCGCCCTCATTACAGTTCGACCTCCTTTTTCTTGCTTATTGCAACCTGGGTAAGGGAGATTATGGCAAGAATAATGAAGAATATTACGGCTTTTGTCTGGCCGAGGGCATATTGATTTTTGGAAATGGCGGTGTTGTAAATGTTAAGCGCTAAAAAGGAAGTGGATTGTATTGCCTTTCCACCGAGTATGCGGCTTGGAGCGCCGTTGGTTATTGCAAAGTTAAGGTCAAATTGCTTAAATGAATTTACAAGAGTAAGGAAAATGCAAACGGTGAATGTGTTTGCAATCATGGGTATTTTTATTTTAAACAGGGTTTTTATGCTGCTTGCACCGTCTACGCTTGAAGCTTCAAGAACGTCGCGCGGCAGAGATTGAAGCCCTGTCAGGTAAATCATCATTATGTATCCGGCATACTGCCATGTGCTTACTATTAAAATTGCAAGAATTGCAAGGTTAGGGTCTGTCAGCATAGAACGGCTTCCCTCAAAAACGGCGACGAAAGCTTTGTTGAAAATAAACTGCCAAACATAGCCGAGTACTATTCCGCCGATAAGGTTCGGGATAAAATATGCCGCTCTGTAAAATCCGGTGCCTTTTAAGCTTGAAACGCCAAGCAGCGCAAGGCAAAAAGCAACAACGTTTACAGTTATCATGTTGATTACGGTAAAGATAACGGTTATTACAAAGGAATAAAGATAATCCGGTGATGAAAACATGGTGACGTAATTTTTAAATCCGATGAAATTGGAAAATTTAATTCCGTTCCAGTCGGTAAACGAATAAAATATTCCTATTACAAAAGGAACAAGGACCGTAAGGGCAAACGTAAACAGCATGGGGAATAAAAATACGGCATTCATTATGCTTTTATGCTTTTTGCAGGGGAATTTAAAAATTCCGGCTCCGGCAATTAAAAGGCCAATGACTAAAAAAATCCCTTTATAAGGGTTTTCACTTTTGCCCAACAATAAAAATAGTGAAAAAACAAATATGACGCTTCCTGTCAGGATTGCGGCTATGCAAAGTTTTTTTTGCAGCGACTTCATACAAATCTCCTCCGCTGTTTTAAAAAATGGGCGGCTTGGCAAAAGCCGCCCCAAACTTACAAAAATCAATTAGTTTTGTTTTGAGCTACATAATCTGCAATGGCTTTTTCCATCATATCAACGAATTTTGCTTCATCTATGTCGCCTTTTGCAAGGGATTCAAAAACGGCGCCGGTAGCATTTTGAGCTATGCCGACAGGCATTTTGGCCCACTGCCATGAATAAGTTTTGCCATCTTTAACCCATCCCATAAGATTTTTTGCAAGGGGAGTTGTCGGCTCAATTTTTGTTGAGTGGAAAGGCGAAATCATTCCGCAGTAGGTTACAAGGCACTTAGCGCCATCGTCGGTTGTGGCAAGGCTTGTAAGGAAGTCTTTTGCCGCTTGGATGTTCTTGCTGCCCTTGTAAATTGCCCACCATGACGGAGAATCGGCAAGTACGCCGTCAGTATCCTTTGTATCAAATGCCAAAGGAGCTATTCCGCAGTTAAATGTTGCATTGTATGTGGGAAGCGACGGGTCAACCCAGTTGCCTTGAGTAAGGAAAGCGGTTTTTCCGCTTGCCCATAAAGCAAGCTGGTCATCATAAGTTCCCGAAAGGAGTGTGTTCTTATCGGAGTAATCAAAAAGCATTTTAATGAATTTAGCAAATTGTGTCATGCGTTCCTTGTCTATTTTTCCTTCTTTAAGCATGTCAATGTAGGTAGTGTCATCCCTCTTTAAGCCTTGTGCAAGATAAGCGCCAAAGAGATGGTTGCCTGTTGACCAGTACATTTGTCCTGATTCTGCAGCAACGGAGCAAACTGCTGTAAGTCCGAGCTCGTCCTTTTTGCTGTTTATTTTTTCAAATGCTTCTTTATAAGCGTTTATGTTCGTAAGTTTTGACGGATCCACGCCTGCCTTGTCAAGTATGTCCTTGTTGTAGGCTATGCCGTATCCTTCAACGGCATAAGGGAATCCGTATACATTGCCGTCCGAGCCTTTAAAGGCAACGTCGGTATCAGAAACCCATGGTTCATCGTTGAGAGTGATAATTTCATCTTTCCAGGTTTGGAAATCTCCCTCTCCGCCGAATACGAATATATCAGGCATATTGTCGGAGAGCAGATAGCCTTTCAATGTTCCGGTGATGTCAACGCCACCGCCGAGGGATTCAATAGTAACCTTTACTCCGGTCTTTTTGGAATATTCTTCGGCATAATTTTTCAGTTGCTGGTCAATTTCAATTTTTCCGTTTACAAGGCGAATTTCTCCTCCGGAGGAAGCTGCTGATGAAGAGCTTGATGAAGAAGCCGCCGATGAGCTGTCAGAGGTTTTTGAAGAAGAGTCGGATGAGCCGCCGGAGCATGCTGCAAGAGATAAGCTCATTGACGCTATTAAACCAATGGCAACCGCCTTTTTAATGCTTTCCATAAATAATTCTCCTCTTGATTAAATATTTTATACCTTTTGCGCATAAGGCAATTATAATTATAATCGATTTTTTATAAAATGCAATAGTTTATAAAGAAAAAAATTATCGAAATTTTTTTTACTAATTTTTGTGTATTTAATTTGAAAATATAAAAATTAAGGTTCATACCGTAAAATTCAGTATGAACCTTTTTTAGAATATTATCCAAGACACTTTAAAATACATATTTTAAGATTGTTCTGAGTAATCGGCGTCAAACAGCCAAGTAATATAGTCCATTTCTGTCAGTCCGCATTTATCTATTTTCCAAAGATTATCTTCGCGTTTCATTGTTATTTCAAACGGTATAACGCTGTCTTTTTCATACCCCCACTCCTGTTTATCTCCGTGGGCAATCATATTAAGCTTTACGGAATTTTTATCAATAATATCAATGGACTTTATATATGCAATGTCAGACCCCATTACGCCACCGTTTGAATCGGCATCTTTCCAAACATACAAAGAATCGTCTTTGCCTTGATAATAATTGTTTGATTTAAGATTGCATTCGGAAATCACATCTTTCGAGCAATATCTGTCGATGGCAGACATTAAGGACGAATACGTTGTATAATCTCCGCCTGTAACCTTGCAGTATTCTTTATCATCAATTGTTATGCAATCTTTGGAATCAAGATTTTCACCTGACATATATGCTTTGCATTGCAAGTATGAAAGGGAAAAATTTTTAAATTCGCTGAGGGTTTGTTTTATTTCTTTAAGTATTTCCTGTTCATCACTTGCGGCTGATTCTGTTGCAATTGAGGCAGTGTTTTCAGAAACAGCCTTTGAATTTGTCTGAGAATTTTTTGAACAAGAGCAAAGGGTTACTGTTAGAAAAAAGACCATTATAAATCGTTTTATCCGAGCATTATTAGTTAAATGCTGCATAACCTACCAACCTTCCACTGTTTTTATAAATTTGCATCATTATTTTCACTTATATTATATACACAGAATTTTACAAGTCAATATATTACAGCAAATTGTAATCATATTGTAACTAAATTGTAATTTTTTAAAACAAAAACCGTCATATAAAACAAGCATCTGCAAGGAATTTTTATCCCGGCAAATGCTTGTTTTTTTGTATTTTTTGTACGACATTTTATAAGGCAAATGTTGCAAGACGATACAGACGACACCACGATAAAAGAAGAATCAAAAAAATAAAAACTCGGTACAACTGTCGTAAAAATGTCGTACGAACACAAAATTACCAATTGATGTAAAATTTCCATAAAATACAAAAGCCGCAAACGCCTATTTTACGACGTTTGCGGCCTGTTTTTTGGAGCTGTTAACCGGATTCGAACCGGTGACCTCTTCCTTACCAAGGAAGTGCTCTGCCTACTGAGCTATAACAGCAAGTCGACAACGTCAATTATTATATATTATTTTTTTTCTTTTGTCAATATATTTTTTGACTTTTATTTTTGATTTAATTTTTCCAATGTTTGTTGTTTTTATTGAAAAAAGGCATTAAATATGGTATAATTCATATTCGGTAATTCAAAAATAAATTAAAAAGAGTAAAGACTGGTGGAATTTCCATGGAAGAAAACGTCGAAATATTCAAGTCAAATCCGGATAGAAAGCTTGTTATAGAATATAACGGCGAAAAGTATTTGAGAATACCTGTAAAGACGCATATAATAACCGATGCCGATAAAATAACCGATGTCGTGCATAAGTATGCTTCCCCTGTGGCAAAAGAAGGGGATGTAATTTTTATATCAGAAAAAATAGTTGCCTGCACTCAAAAAAGAGCAATAAAGCTTACCGATATAAAACCACGCAAGCTTGCAACTTTTCTTTCACGGTACGTTGTCAAGACAAATTATGGAATAGGGCTTGCCATGCCGGAAACGATGGAAATGGCGATACGCGAATGCGGAACGGTAAGGATACTTTTTGCGGCGGCGGTTTCGGCAGTGACAAAGCTTTTCGGGCTTAAAGGCTGGTTTTACCGTGTTGCCGGAGAAAGGGCAAGGGCAATCGACGGGCCTTGCGAATTTACTATCCCGCCATATAATGAATATGTAGTGCTTGGACCTTTGAAGCCTGCAAAGGTGGCAAAGGAAATTTCTGAAAGAATGGGCGGGATTCCTGTTTGCATAGTTGATGCAAATGACATAGGATGCAATGCTCTTGGATGCTCGCATCCGAAACAATATCCTAAAGAATTTTTTACCAATGTTTTAAAGGATAATCCTCTGGGACAGGATAACGAACAGACGCCTATCGGAATTATCAGAAAAGCAAAGTAAAAGTGCCTTTGTTTTATACGGTTTGTTTCTTGCTTTTTTATGCGCTAAGTGATAAAATAATATTTTGGTTTGTAAAAACGGAAATTCGGCGGTAAAGCTTTTTGCCGCTATGCTGCAAAGGAGAAAGTTATGCCTATCAAGTATGTTTTTGTAACAGGCGGAGTGGTTTCGGGACTCGGAAAAGGCATTACCGCCGCTTCACTCGGACGTTTGCTTAAAGCAAGAGGCTATCGCGTGACAATTCAGAAGTTTGACCCGTATATAAACGTTGACCCCGGCACAATGAGCCCGTATCAGCACGGAGAGGTTTTTGTGACCGATGACGGGGCGGAAACCGACCTTGACCTCGGACATTATGAAAGATTTATTGACGAAAATCTTTCAGTCAATTCAAACGTTACGACCGGAAAAATTTATTGGACAGTGCTTAATAAAGAGCGCAGGGGAGATTATCTCGGCGGAACCGTTCAGGTAATTCCGCATATAACAAATGAAATCAAGGAAAGGATTTACAGGGTTGGCAAGACGGGAAAAACTGATGTTGTAATTACCGAAATAGGCGGAACTGTCGGCGATATAGAGTCAACGCCTTTTCTTGAGGCCATAAGGCAGGTCGTTACTGAGGTCGGACGCGAAAACGCAATGTACATTCATGTTACGCTTGTGCCGTTTATTGCCGGCTCAAACGAACTTAAATCAAAGCCGACACAACATTCCGTAAAGGAACTGCTTTCACTCGGCATACAGCCAAATGTGATTGTTTGCAGAAGCGAGCTTGAAATACCTAAGGATATGATTGAAAAGATTGCTCTTTTCTGCAATGTCCGCCCAAATGACGTTATACAGAACCTTACCGCTCCAAGCCTTTATGCGGTGCCTCTTATGCTTGAAAAGGAAGGGCTTGCTGATGTGGTATGCCATCACCTTGGGCTTGAAAACCGTACTCCTGACCTTAAAGATTGGGAGGAAATGGTGAACAGGCAAAAGAATGCCTCTAAAAATGTTACGATAGGGCTTGTGGGCAAGTATGTTGCTCTACCGGATGCGTACCTTTCCGTTGCGGAAGCACTTCGCCATGCGGGAATAGCAAATGACGCAAATGTTGAGATAAAATGGATAAATTCTGAGGAAATCAATCCGTCCACAGCGAAAGGAATCCTTGAAGGCTGTGATGGCATTATTGTTCCCGGAGGATTTGGCGACCGCGGTATAGAGGGCATGATTGAAGCTATACGCTATGCAAGGGAAAATCGTGTGCCGATGTTTGGCATTTGTCTTGGGATGCAAATGGCAGTAATTGAATTTGCGCGCCATGTTGCCGGACTTAAAGATGCAAATTCAAGTGAGTTTGGAGAAACGCCGTATCCCGTAATAGATATAATGGACGAACAAAAGGATATAACAGAAAAGGGCGGAACAATGCGCCTGGGCCTTTATCCGTGCAAGCTTGCGCCGGATTCAAAATCATATGGAATTTATGGCGAGAACCTCATATACCAGCGTCATAGGCATAGATATGAGTTTAACAACACATTCCGTTCTCAGCTTGAAAGCTGCGGATTAAAGCTTGCGGGGCTTTCGCCTGATGATAAGCTTGTTGAGATAATAGAGCTGCCGGAACATCCATGGTTTGTTGGGGTTCAGTTCCATCCTGAATTTAAGTCAAGGCCAAACAGGGCGGAAAGGCTTTTTGCTGATTTTATACGTGCATCGCTTGAAAATAAAAAGAAGTAATAAAAAGTGCCAGATGTCATAAAATATATGACATTTGGCACTTTACTATTTCCATTCCAAATAATATACTTTATATAAAGTTAAATAAAAAAGGGGTTTGGTTATGAGAAATAAAATAACAAATTTCATTTTAGGTTTTATATTTATACTCATTGGCGTTGGACTTGTGGGGAATGTTTACCACTGGTGGTACTTCAACATATTTTTTGACGGTTGGTGGACGCTTTTTATAATAGTTCCATGCGCTTTGAGCATAATTAGGCACGGGTTTAATACCGGTTCTGTCATAGGGCTTGGAATAGGCATAATTTTTTTGCTTTCGGCGCAGAATTTCTTTAATTTTGCAGATGTATGGAGGCTCTTGCTGCCGGCAATATTTGTTGCAATAGGGCTCTCAATAATATTTAAGGGTTCGTTTAACAGGCATTTTTACAGCGAGATAAAAAACGTTTCGCAAAAAGATGGGATTCCTGAAATAAATGCAATATTTGGAGGCCAGACTCCGAATTTCAACAATATGCCGTTTAACGGCTGCAATGCAAATGCGGTTTTCGGTGGAGTTGAGCTTAATTTGAGAAATGCAATAATAAATGAGGACTGTGTAATAAATGCCTCGGCAATTTTTGGAGGAATTGATATTTATCTTCCTTATAATGTAAATGTAAAAATAAACTGCACGCCGCTCTTTGGCGGAATTGACGATAAAACCGTACCCAACACTGACCCAAATGTTCCTACGGTTTATATCAGCGCCACTTGTATTTTCGGCGGAATTGATGTGAAGTAGCTTTAAAAAACAAAAAGAGGGGATGCACCCCTCTTTATTTTTTTATTTAATGCGACCAAGCCTGTAAGCCGAGTTCTGTCGAGTGCGATAATCTATCTAGGCCTTGCGTCGCCGCAAGGCTCAAGCCACCTTTACGCCGCATGCCCATCGAGCAGATGTTATGGCATACAGCACCAACCGGTGTTGCATCGGATAGGGTTTACATGGCAGCACAGTCGCCTGTGCCCCGGTGAGCTCTTACCTCGCCTTTCCACCCTTACCATGAAAATTCATGGCGGTATATCTCTGTTGCACTTTCCCTAAAGTCGCCTTCGGCTGCCGTTAGCAGCTATCCTGCTCTGTGATGCTCGGACTTTCCTCATGCGCTTAAATTCGCACATGCTATCGCACAGCTTGCTCGCAAAGCATATTTTATACTTTTTTGCGTTTTTTGTCAACAAGATATTTCTGGATTTATCTTTTCTTTACATTTAAATGATTTAATTCTTTCGACATTTTTCGTTGAAATGCTTGCTAATTTTTTCTTTTTATTGTATAATTGTGATGTATAATTATTTCGAAACGTTGGTGAATGTGTGAACATGTCCGATAAGAAAAGGTCTTTAAATGCAAAAGCTTTTTTCTCCGGTTCCAATGGGAAAGCATCGCTTGTATATTTTAGTGCCGTTTTATATTGTGTTTTCATTCATTTGATGAACATTTTGTTTTTTTGCAGTATAAGTGCATTTCCGGTTGCTATGTCGGATTTGGCAGGAGTGCTTGTCTACATTGTATTCTTTCCGCAAATTTTTAAAAAACGTTATGACATAATATCTTGTGTGTTTTTTTGCGATATTATCCTGCATTCCATTTGGGCTACGGTGTTTTTAGGTTGGGATTATGGGTTTTACCTTAATGTAGTTGGCATAATCCCGTTGATGTTCTTTTGTGGCTTTAAGAAAACGTATACTCCTTTTTTGTGCAGCATGATTGCAGGAGCAGCATTTATTTTTTTGAAAATTTATTCCATTTCGGCAAGGCCTTTTTTAAAGCCTGATTTAAGCGACGGAATGTTGACATTGCTTTATCTTTTTAACGTTTTTTCAAGTATAATCCCAATGATTGTATTCTCTTGGATTTACAGCGAACATTCAAAGAAATCTGCAACTGCCCTTTCGGAAAAAAACAAAAGTTTAAAGTTTCTTGCCGGAAGGGACCCGCTTACTGGCTTGCTTAACAGAAGGAGCATGGCTGAAAAGCTTGAAACTGCAATTCATTTGCGCGAAACAAGTGGGATAAAGTTTTCCCTTATAATTTGCGACATTGATGATTTTAAAAAAGTAAATGATGCCTATGGGCATGACTGCGGGGATTATATCCTGCAAACAATAGCCTTTATAATGACAAATTTTTGGGGCAAGGATATTCCGGTTTGCCGCTGGGGCGGTGAAGAAATCCTTGTGCTTCTTCCGGAAGCAAATAATGTGGTGTCGGTTGTTGAAAAGCTTAGAAAAGAAATAGAAGATTATAATTTCATTTATAGGGGCGAGAGGATTAAAATTACCATGACTTTTGGAATTTGTCCGGCAACATCAGAGCTTTCGGTAAGCGATATGATTCTTTGCGCTGATAAAAATCTTTATGCCGGAAAAAACAGCGGCAAAAACTGCGTTGTTGCTATGCTTTGTCCTTCGATTTGAAAATCAGCGCAACCGTAAGTCCAAAAATCATTGCGGCAGTTATGCCTCCGGCTGTTGAGGAAAGCCCTCCGGTAAATATTCCAAGCAACCCCTTTTCGTCGACCGCTTTTTTCACCCCTTCGGCAAGGAGATAGCCAAAGCCGGTAAGAGGAACCGTTGCCCCGCCGCCGGCAAAATCAACAAGAGGTTTGTAAATACCCAAGGCCCCAAGTATTGTTCCGGCAACCACATATGCCACAAGAATTCTTGCGGGAGTCAGTTTGGTGTAGTCAATCAGCACCTGCCCTATTGCGCAAAGCAGTCCTCCGACAAGAAATGCTTTTAAATATTCAAGGAGCATATCCATTTTTAAAAACCTCCTTAACAAAAATGCGATATGTGCACAAGATGTGCGATTGACGGTATGCTTTCGCCTTGTTGAGTGGCGGTGGGCGACATAAGAGCTCCGGTTGCTATAAACAGCATATCCTTTATTTCGCCTGTCTTTACCTTGGGCAGGAAGTATCCGCATAGGGTGCTTGCGGAGCATCCGCAGCCGGAGCCTCCGGCATGGACGTCTTGGGCTTTTAAATCAAATATTATTTTTCCGCAGTCCTTATGCTGCTGGAATATGTCTATTCCATCCTTATGGAGAAGTTCAAGCAGCAACTCGCTTCCGACCATGCCAAGGTCGCCGGTGACTATGCAGTCAAAATCGGATGGCTGCATTTTGGTGTCTTCAAGGAATGTCTTTATTGTATATGCTGCGGCGGGAGCCATTGCTGCCCCCATGTTGTTTGCATCCGTTATTCCCATATCAACGATTTTTCCTATTGTTGCTCCGCGGATGTAGGGAGGAGTGCTTTTAGGGGAAATCACTACGGCTCCGGAGGCGGTGCAGGTCCATTGAGCGGTGGGAGTTCGCTGCCCGCCATAGGACAGAGGGAGTCTGAATTGCCTTTCGGCAGTGCAAAAATGTGAGGAAGTAACGGCGACTATGTTTTCCCCAAGTCCGTTGTCCGCCATGATTGACGAAAGCAAAAGCCCCTCGGCAATGGTGGAGCAGGCGCCATATATACCAAGGAAAGGAATATTAAGGCTTCTTAATCCGAAAGTTGAGCCTATGCACTGGTTTAGAAGATCCCCTGCAAAGATAAAGTCAATTTGTTCTGTGGAAAGCGATGCCTTTGACAGGGCGGTCTGCACGGTCTGCTTTTGAAGTTCACTTTCCGCTTTTTCCCATGTATCCTGACCGAAATAGGAATCATCCTCTATTTTGTCAAAACAATGCCCTATGGGGCCTTCCCCCTCTTTTTTCCCTGCAATTGATGCAAAGCTTTTTATTGTGGGAGGATTTTGCATTGTAAATGTATTTTTTGAGAGTTTGTTTGACATGAATTTCACCCCTTTTCTGAAAATAGTTTTTCCGCAATGAAAATTTTTATACCGGGGTTTGAAATCATGCCGGATTTAAGATATAATAATTGTAATTTTGTATGAAGGAGTTTTTGGTAATGGTAGTAATTGAAATGGAAAACGGCAAAAAAATTAAAATTGAGCTTTATCCCGAAATTGCGCCGATTACGGTTGCAAATTTTGAAAAACTGGCAAAAGAAGGGTTTTATGACGGGCTTATTTTCCATAGGGTTATTGAAAATTTTATGATTCAAGGCGGCTGTCCTGACGGAACCGGAATGGGCGGGCCGGGGTATTCGATAAAAGGCGAATTTGCCTCAAACGGAGTAAAGAACGATTTAAAGCACACAAGAGGAGTAATTTCAATGGCTCGTTCAATGCGTCCGGATTCGGCAGGATCACAGTTTTTTATAATGCATAAGGATGCCCCTCACCTTGATGGCGAATATGCGGCTTTTGGCAGGGTTGTTGAGGGTATGGACGTGGTTGACGAAATAGCTTGCGTTGAAGTTGACCGCAACGACAAGCCGGTAAAACCGCAGAGAATGAAAAAGGTTACAGTAGAATAGCAAAAAAACCGGCCGCATATTTTAAAATGCAGCCGGTTTTTTCAACGCATGTGTCAGCGGCTTTATTTAATAATTATGGCAGCCGCTATGTAATTGCGTTGTTATTGTTTTGTCCAAGGCCGAAACTTATTGAAAGCGCTTGGTTTACCTTGTTCATTGCGTCGGCGTCAAGTTCGCCCATTCTTTCTCTCAGCCTTTTTTTGTCGATGGTCCGTATTTGTTCAAGAAGTACGACGCTGTCTTTTGCAAGTCCGCAGGAAACCGCATCAAGGTTTATGTGAGTGGGAAGCTTTGCTTTGTCCTTTTGGCTTGTTATTGCCGCGGCTATTACCGTTGGACTGTGCTTGTTGCCTATGTCGTTTTGGACAATCAGCACCGGCCGTATGCCGCCTTGTTCGGAGCCTACCACCGGGCTTAAATCAGCGTAGTATATTTCTCCCCTTTTGATTGACACTGCCATGCACTCCTAAAAAAATTTTTTAAGCTTGATGTTAATATTTTGGACGGCTTTTTTAAAAATAATCATTTCCTCAAAAATCAGGGAGCAAATTTTTGAGCTTTGTATATACTATGTCAAATCATGGGTATTGGTGCAGCATAAATCCGACAAAAATCCTTTTTCTTTGACAAAAGGTAATTTTTGTGCGTAACGTGAATTGAAAAAAATTCAAATAAATGTTAAAATGATACGGGAATATGAATAAGGAGAATTTTTAAAATGCTGATAGATTTTCATGTTCATGCTTTTGCAGATTTGATTGCCGCAAAAGCAATGGAAAAGCTTTCAAATACAGCAAAAATAACTCCGTGTACCAACGGAACTATAGCGGATACCGTAAAAAAACAAAGCGAATGGGGAGTTGCTTTAAGCGTGCTGCTTCCGATAGCAACAAAGCCGTCGCAGCAAAACACGATAAATAATTGGGCGGCACAGGTGGGAAATGATTTTAAGGAGATTATCCCGTTTGGCAGCGTGCACCCTGACGCGGATGACGCTTTGGAAGAGCTTGAAAGAATAAAGGCGCTTGGACTTAAAGGGGTAAAGCTTCATCCTGATTATCAGGGCTTTTTTATAGATGACCCGAATGTATTTAAAATTTATAAAAAATGCGCCGAGCTTTCTCTCCCTGTGGTTTTTCATGCCGGCTTTGACGCAGTTTCGCCGGATGTTATACACGCCACGCCAAAAGCAAGCCTTAACGCACACAAGGCGGTTCCTGAGATGACAATGATTCTTGCCCACATGGGCGGGGTGCGCTGCTGGGATGATGTTGAGCGGTTTCTTGTCGGAGAGGATATTTATTTTGATATTTCCTTTATTTCTGGAGAAATTTCTTCCGAGCAGGCAAAAAGAATAATTAAAAAACACGGAGCGGATAAAATACTTTTTGCAAGCGATTGTCCGTGGAGCTGCCCGCTTTCGGAAATAAGGCTTGTTGAGGAACTTGGGCTTTCAGAAGCTGAAAAGGAAATGATTTATTATAAAAATGCCCAAAAACTTTTGGGATTATAAACCGAGGTGCAAAAATGGAATTTGATTTTTATATGCCTGCCGAATGGGAAATACATGAAAGGACTTTTATAGAGTGGCCCGTAAAATCCTCGCTTGTTTGGGAGGAAAATTTTGAAGAAGTTAAAAAAGGCTATGCCCAAACTGCAAAGGCAATTTCGGAATTTGAACCGGTTGCTGTTATAGCAAATGAGGATTCTCTTGAAGAGGCAAGGGAAATGTGCGGCGGTTTTGCAGAGGTAATAGTTATTCCGCATAATGACGCATGGGTGCGTGATAACGGGCCTACATTTGTATTTGATAAACATAAAAAACTATTCGGGATAAATTGGAAATTTAATGCTTGGGGCGAAAAATATAAACCATACGACCTTGACGACAAGGTTGCGGCAGAAGTGCTGTCTATTTATGGAGTGCCGCGGCTTGATGCACCTATTGTGCTTGAGGGCGGCTCAATTCATGTTGATGGCGAGGGAACGTTGCTTACAACTGAGGAATGCCTTTTGAATCCTAACAGAAACCCGTCGCTTTCAAGGGGAGAAATTGAGGATACGCTGAAAAAATTTCTTGGGGTGTCAAAAATAATATGGCTTAAAAAGGGGCTTTTCGGGGATGAAACCGATGGGCATGTGGACAATGCCGCTTGCTTTGCCGCACCCGGAGTTGTTATAATGCAAGTCTGCCACGATAAAAATGACCCTAATTACGAAATAACAATGGAAAATCTTGAAATTTTAAAAAGTTCGCTTGATGCAAAAGGCAGGCGCCTTGAAGTAATTGAAATAGAACAGCCTCCCGCACGTTTTTACAATGGGCAGAGGCTGACGCTCAGCTATCTTAACTTTTATTTTGCAAACAAAGGGATTGTGCTTCCGGTGTTTGGCGGGGATGCTCAAAAAACGGATAAAGCCGCTGCCCAAACCCTGCAAAAGGTGTTTCCGGATAGAAGGATTGCAGAGGTTGACGGGATGCTGTTGATTAAAGAAGGCGGAAATGTCCACTGCATTACTCAGCAGATGCCGAAAGGAATACATTAAAACGGAGGAAAGCAAATGAGGAAAGTAAAAATTGCCGCAACGCAAATGAGCTGTTCGGGGAAAATTGAAGAAAATATCTCCAAGGCCGAAATGCTTGTGCGTCAGGCTGCGGCAAAAGGGGCAAATATAGTGCTTTTGCAGGAGCTTTTTGAAACCCCTTATTTTTGCCAAAAAGAAAACCCCGAATTTTACAGCTATGCAGCCGAAACGGAAGAAAATAAGGCGATAAATCATTTTAAAAGGATTGCAAAAGAACTTGGAATAGTATTGCCGATAAGCTTTTATGAGAAAAAGAACAATGCAAGGTTTAATTCCGTTGCAGTTATTGACGCTGATGGCGAAATACTTGGCGTTTACCGCAAAAGCCATATTCCGGACGGGCCCGGTTATGAGGAAAAATATTATTTCAGCCCCGGTGATACCGGATTTAAGGTTTGGAAGACAAGGTATGGCAAAATAGGAGTTGGGATTTGCTGGGACCAATGGTTCCCGGAGGCGGCAAGATGTATGGCACTTATGGGCGCGGAAATTTTGCTTTATCCCACGGCAATAGGTTCCGAGCCTCAAAATCCGGCGGTGGATTCAAAAAATCACTGGCAGATGTGCATGCTTGGGCATGCGGCTTGCAACATTGTGCCGGTAGTTGCTTCAAACAGAATAGGTATTGAAAGCTTTGGAGATTCTGCAATTACCTTTTACGGTTCGTCATTTATAGCAAACCAGTTTGGAGAAAAGGTATGTGAGGCTGACAGAAGTTCGGAAAGCGTTCTTATTGCCGAATTTGACCTTGATGAGATAGCTTGGCAAAGGACGGAATGGGGGCTTTTCAGGGACAGAAGGCCTGATTTGTACGGCAAAATATTAACGCTTGACGGAGAATAGACTTAAATCACTTCGGTTTCAAGTTTTTGGTTTTCTTCAAGCTTTGATTCTTCAAGCGCCCTAAATGATGCAATGTTTCCGAGAGAGGCGCTTATCACTGAAAAAAATGTTGACAGGACGGCAATTTCTTGTATATCAAGCTTTTCGGCTATTATGTTTGCCATTGCCGTCGCAACTATGTTTATACACTCTCCGTTCTTGTGAAATTGAGGTTCCATATGTATCCTCCTTATTTTAAAAACAGTGCCTGCATTATAATATGTTCAAATGAATTTTTATTTCAAAAAAAGAACAATATATAATTCGGGATTTTATGTTTTTTAAAAAAAGGGTGGTATGTATGGAACTTCTTCATATTTTTCTTACATCTGTGGCCTCTGTGATTTTGCTTTTTTTGCTGACCAAACTTCTTGGCAACAGGCAAATGTCGCAGCTTTCGATGTTTGATTATATAAACGGGATAACGATAGGTTCAATTGCCGCCGAAATGGCGACTTCGCTGGAAGACGATTTTTTAAAGCCGCTTGTTGCTATGCTGGTTTATGCCGGAATTGCTTTTGCAATATCTCTCCTTACCTGCAAGTCAATACATTTAAGGCGGTTTGTTATGGGAAATGCCCTTGTGCTTTTCCATGACGGGAAAATATACGAAAAGAACCTTTTAAAGGCTAAAATAGACCTTGATGATTTTCTTACCCAGTGCCGGAACAACGGGTATTTCAATCTTTCGGACATCCATGCGGCAATCCTTGAAACCAATGGAAAGATAAGTTTTTTGCCAAAAGAAGAAAAAAGGCCCGCAAATCCTTCGGATTTCGGACTTTCTCCAAAGCAGCAGGAGATTGTTACCAACATTGTTATGGATGGGAAAATTTTTGATGGGAATTTAAAATATCGCGGCAAAAACAAGGAATGGCTTTTTAAGCAATTAAAATCGCAGGATGTCAAGGATTTAAAAGAAGTTCTCCTTGCAACCTGCGACGGGGATGATAATTTGTCCGTTTACCTTAAAACAAAGACAAAGTCGGACAGGGATATGTTTAATTAAAGTATGTTTGCGCAAATTTTATCCAGTTCCTTTTTAAGACGTGAAACCGGAAGCCCCACAACATTGAAATAATCTCCGCATATGCCCTTGACAAAAAGCGCGCCTTTGCCTTGTATGCCATAGGCTCCAGCTTTGTCAAAAGGTTCTTCGGTTTCAATGTAGCGGTTTATTTCCGTTTCAGAAAGAGGGTAAAATTCCACTTCGGTAAGCTCGGAAAAAACTTCCACCTTTTTGCCATAATAAATGCAGACGCCGGTTATTACCTTGTGAATCTTTCCCGACAAAAGAGAGAGCATATTAAAGGCATCCTCTTTGTCATGGGGTTTGCCGAGGATTTTGTCTTCATAGACCACAATGGTATCACACCCTATTGCCATTGAATCGGGAAATTGCTCATATACCTTTTTTGCCTTTTTTTCTGCAAGAAATTCCGCGCATTTTTGAGCGGAAAGTCCTGCCGGAAGAGTTTCGTCAACATCGGACGGGCAAATTTTAAATTGTGGGAAAATAAATTTTAAAAGCTCTTGGCGCCTTGGAGAAGCGGAAGCAAGTATAATTTCCATATCAGAGCAAATCTTTCGGGTCGTATTCAGGCTTTTTGTAAAGGTTTTTGTTGCCTTCAATTTCCTTTGCAAATACATCCTGCCATTCTTTTGCTGTATAGTCGGTTATCTCAACCGAAACATGTTCTTTTGAACAGCCAAGTGTTTCGCAGAGAGTCTTTGTCAGGTTTTCGCACACAAGCTTTTTTTGTTCTTCAGTTCTTCCTTTAAGCATTTTTACTGAAATATGCGGCATAAAATAGACCTCCTTATTTTTATTGCTATTATTTTACCACATTTTTGGTGCAAAATAAATATGCTCTTTTCAAAATGTACTTTTTACGGTATAATCTATTTAATACTGGTTTGGGAGAAAAAAGATGATAAATTTAAAGGATAAGGATTATTTTCTTTTCGACGGAGCTTTTGGGACTTATTATTCGCTTCTTTACGGAAATGATGAGCCGTGCGAGCTTGCAAACCTTGATAAAACGGAACGGGTTGTGGATATACATAGGAGGTATATAAATGCCGGAGCAGCGGCAATAAAGACAAATACCTTTGCTGCAAATTCCGTTTCGCTTTCATGCGATAGTAAAATGGTTGGCAAAGTGATAGAGGCAGGATATAAAAACGCTGTTGACGCTGCAAATGGCATGGCAGAGGTCTTTGCCGACATAGGGCCTGTTCCCGCTGCTGAGGATGAGGCTTTTGAGGAGTATATTGAAATTTCCGATAAATTTATATCGCTTGGAGCAAAAAATTTTCTTTTGGAAACCATGAGCGGGATTTTTGTTTTAGAAATTGTTTCGCATATTAAAAAACATGTTCCGGACTCATTTGTGATAGTTTCATTTGCGGTTGGTCAGGATGGATATACAATTGACGGAGAAAGCGCCGCGGATATTTTTAAGGCGGCGTCAGAATCACAGGCGGATGCATTTGGATTTAACTGCATATGCGGGCCTGCACATTTGCTTGGGATTTTAAAACGTCTTCCTAAAACGGAAAAAATGATAAGCATTATGCCTAATTCCGGATATCCGAGCGTTTCGGACGGAAAAGCCGTTTATTCGGACAATCCGAAATATTTTGCCCAAAAGCTTGCGCAAATTCATGCCGCAGGGGCAAAAATTCTTGGCGGATGCTGCGGAACCACTCCCGAACACATAAGGGAAACGGTAAAATTGCTTGAACGCCATGAATTTTCAATCCCTGTGATAAGGACAAACCCAGTTGTCATGACATCTGCGCCTGAAAATGCCTTTAAAGAAAAGCTTATGTCGGGTGAAAAGGTCGTTGCCGTTGAGCTTGACCCTCCTCTTGATGCCGATTTTTCGCATATTGCCGAGGCGGCGCCTTATTTGAAGGATGCCGGTGCGGATGCAATAACCCTTGCCGACAGCCCGCTTGCAAGGCCAAGAGCGGACAGCGTGATAATTTCCGCAAAGGTTCAAAGAGAAGTTGGAATTCAAACCATACCTCATCTTACTTGCCGTGACCACAACACCATAGGACTTAAATCCATACTTTTGGGTGGGAGCATAGAGGGGATAAGGAATATTTTGATTGTCACCGGCGACCCTGTGCCCGCAATTGAAAGAAGCGAAGTAAAGGGCGTTTTTTCGGCAAATTCCTATAGCCTTATAAAGTATGTAAACAGCCTTAACGACGATGTTTTTAAGGGTAAGGAGTTTTTTGTCGGTGCGGCGCTTAATGTAAATGTTCAAAATTTTAAAAGCGAGCTTGCAAGGGCAGCGAAAAAAGAGGAAAACGGAGCGGAATTTTTCCTTACCCAGCCGGTTTATTCAGACGAAGCAGTGGAAAATATAAGGATTGCAAAAGAAAATCTTGGGGGGAAAATCCTTGCGGGCATAATGCCGATTGCCAGCTATAAAAACGCCCTGTTTTTAAATAACGAAGTTTCCGGCATACACATACCTGATGAAATAATAAAACGAATGGAAAACAAATCGCCGGAGGAAGTTAGGGAAATTTCTCTTGGATTTTCGTTGGAACTGATTGAAAAGTTGAGCTTTGCGGACGGCTATTACCTTATAACTCCGCTTAAAAAATATCAGCTTGTGGGAGAGCTTGTAAAAAATATAAAAAGGATGGATTTAAAATGATAATTTTGGGCGAAAAACTTAACAGCAGCATCCCCTCTACGTTGGAGGCGATAAATTCCAAAAACGATGAGCAAATAATATCGCTTTGCAAAAAACAGGAGGAATGCGGTGCTCACTATCTTGATATAAATACTGCACTTGCTGATGACGAGCTTGAGGCCATGCTTTATGTTTTAAGGCTTGTGCAGGAAAACACCAGATGCGGAATAATGATAGATTCTCCGAATGTGGAGGTCGTAAAAGAAGCAATAAAGCATGTTAAAGGCAGGAATATAATAATAAATTCAATAACCCTTGACGAAAGGCACGAGCTTATAGACACGGCAAAGGAATATGGCGCTGGGCTTGTGGCGCTTCCGCTTACCGAGGATGGAATTCCCGAAACTCCGGAAGAACGCCTTGAAAATGCAAAAAAGCTGGTTGAAATTGTTTCGGCAAAGGGAATAACGCTTGATAATCTTTATATTGACATTATTGTAGAGGCACTTGCCGTAAACGGCGAGGCAGGCAAAAGGGCGGTAGAAACAGCAAGACTGATAAGAAACGAATTCCCGGATGTGCACCTGACTTGTGGCCTTTCAAACATTTCGTTTGGTTTGCCTAAGAGAGTGAATATAAATACTGCATTTATTCCCGCTTTAATGTGCGCAGGTGTTGACAGCGCAATAATTGACATCACCGGTGAGAGAACGCAGGATATGATAGCCGCATCAAAGGCTCTTTGCGGAATTGACGAGTATTGCATGGAGTATATTGAAAGATTCAGATGATTATTTGTGCCGGAAATTTAAGTCCGGCACATTTTTTTAAATTTTCCCCTTGACAAATAAAAACTTATAGAGTATAATAATAAGGCTTTCTTGTGGCAGGAGCTGCGGGATTGCATAGTTTGATGACGCAAATGCGGTTTTTTGGATTTATAGTTTTTCTAAAAAACTCGCGTGTTATTTTAGGGAATTTGGACACGCATCGTCAGCAACGGGGCGTAGCTCAGTTTGGTAGAGTGCTTGGTTTGGGACCAAGATGCCGCAGGTTCAAGTCCTGTCGCCCCGACCAATTATTTTGAAATAAAAAAATAAAAAAAGTGTTGACAATGATAAAAAAATGTGATATAATAAATTTCGTTGTCAAAGCCCGCATGAATTTGCTGGTGTAGCTCAGCCGGTAGAGCAGCTGATTTGTAATCAGCAGGTCGGGGGTTCGAATCCGTCCACCAGCTCCAAATGAGGTTTTTTGAGCCTCTTAATTTGGGAGAGTTCCCGAGTGGCCAAAGGGGGCAGACTGTAAATCTGTTGCTTTTCAGCTTCGATGGTTCAAATCCATCCTCTCCCACCAGAAAATGCCTTGCAAGGATGCCTTGCAAGGCATTTTGCACGTAAAGAAACTTTTTGACTTTTAAAAGCATCGGAGGCTTTTTATGATAAGGGAAGATTTAAGGAATGTAGCCATAATTGCCCACGTTGACCATGGAAAGACGACTTTGGTTGATGAAATGCTCAAACAGGGCGGGGCGTTTAGGGACAATCAGGTTGTTGCAGAAAGAGTAATGGATAGCAACGACCTTGAACGCGAGAGAGGAATAACAATACTTGCAAAAAATACATCGGTATATTACAACGGGGTGAAAATAAACATTATAGATACTCCTGGGCACGCTGATTTCGGCGGGGAAGTTGAAAGAGTCCTTAAAATGGTTGACGGTGTGCTTTTGCTTGTCGATGCGGCGGAAGGACCTATGCCTCAGACGCGCTTTGTAACCCAAAGGGCGCTTGAACTTGGACTTAAGCTTATAGTAGTCGTAAATAAGGTTGACAGGCCGGATGCAAGACTTGATGAAATAGGCGATGAGGTTCTTGAATTGCTGCTTGACCTTGATGCAAGCGAGGAACAGCTTGAAAGTCCGATTCTTTTCTGTTCGGGGCGTTCCGGTACCGCTTCGCTCAGCCAGTATGAGCCGGGTAAAGATTTGGTTCCTCTTTTTGAAACTATTTTAAGCCATGTTCCTGCGCCACAGGGCGACGAGAACGGCCCCATGCAAATGCTGGTGTCTTCAATTGACTACAATGATTATGTTGGCAGGATAGGCATAGGAAGAATTGAACGCGGCAGCATGAAAGTAAACCAAAATGTTATGGTTGGGGATTACCACGAGAGCAAAAAGCCGTATCAAAGCAAGATAGTAACTATGTATCAAATTCAAGGGCTTTCAAGGGTTCCGTGCGAAAGCGCAAGCGTTGGGGATATAGTTTGCGTGTCCGGAATTGAAAATTTGACCATAGGAGATACTATTTGCGATATTTCGGCATATGAGCCGCTGCCTTTCGTAAAAATAAGCGAGCCTACGGTGGAAATGACTTTTTCCGTAAATGACAGCCCTTTTGCCGGCAAGGAAGGAAAGTTTGTAACTTCAAGACAGCTTAGGGACAGGCTTTATAAGGAACTTTTAAAGGACGTTTCGCTTAGGGTTGAAGATACCGATAACACCGATGCTTTTAAGGTTTCCGGCAGGGGAGAAATGCACCTTTCAATTCTCATAGAAAATATGCGCAGGGAGGGCTTTGAGCTTTCCGTTTCAACTCCGAGAGTACTTTATAAAACTATTGATGAAAAGCTTTATGAACCGATAGAAAGACTTCTTATAGATGTTCCTGAAAATTGCGTAGGTTCGGTAATGGAAAAAATGGGAACAAGAAAGGCGGAGCTTTTGCACATGGCGCCGCACGGTTCAAGAATGAGACTTGAATTTTTAATTCCGGCAAGGGGACTTTTTGGATATAAGAGCGAATTTCTTACCGATACAAAGGGCGAGGGAATTATGAGCTCCATTTTTGACAGCTATCAGGAATACAAGGGCGATATCCCGCGCAGGAACAGCGGTTCACTTATTGCTTTTGAAACCGGTGAGGCAGTGACTTACGGGCTTTATAATGCACAGGAAAGAGGAACGCTCTTTATAGAACCGGGAACTCAGGTTTATGAAGGCATGATTGTCGGCTCAAACCCCAAAGGCGAGGATTTGGTGGTCAATGTCTGCAAGAAAAAGCACCTTACAAATATGAGAGCAAGCGGCAGCGATGATGCATTAAGGCTTATTCCGCCAAGAAAGCTCAGCCTTGAAGACGCGCTTGAATTCATAGCCGATGACGAATTGCTTGAAATCACTCCAAAATCGATAAGGATAAGAAAGAAAATCCTTGAAAATAATTTGCGTGCAAAGAGCAAGGCTAAGGGAAATTAAACCAAAAGGACGAGAAATCGTCCTTTTTTCATATTTTCATCACAATTTTGAAGTATAATAAAAATAAAAAATGATGATAAGGGATTAAAAATGCTTGAATTTAAAAACGATATGATAGAGGCGGCGGCAGAACAGCTTTCTTTGGATTTGGCCTGCATGCCGTCGGATTTTTTAAAGGAAGAGAATACGGTTGTTTTTTCAAGCCTTATGTCCGGAAGAAGATGCTTTAAGGAAGAAAATGATTTTTTCCGCGTGGCATGCTTTGGCAATGGTGCGGTCGCGTCGGTTGAAAAGGAAATTTACCCGTTTGCAAAAGCTTTGATGGAAAAGCTGGAGGGGGTAAGGATTTTTGATGCGCAGGGGATTTATATTATAAACAAAGAGCTTGAAAAGTATGGCAAGGCTTTAACGGCGTTTAATGAGTATTATCTTCCTAAAACGCCTTATCCGCGCATGGCGGAAAGCTGTTTTAAGCTTGAAATATACGAGGAGAGAGAAATTTCAAAGCTTTATAATTTGGCGGATAGCTTTTCCAATGCGCTGCTTTTTAAAAACAACGGGAAAAGGAGGGACGTTTTGGCTGTGGCGGCCAAAAACGGGGACAAAATAATAGGGCTTGCAGGAGTTTCAAATGACAGTGAGAGATTTTGGCAGATAGGTGTGGATGTGGAAAAAGATTTTAGATGCAAGGGTGTTGCCTCATGCCTTGTAAATGCAATAACGCACGAGGTTTTAATGAGAGGGGCAATTCCTTATTACGGGACATGGTGGTCCAACGTAGCGTCAAGAAATACAGCAATAAGATGTTCGTATTATCCTGTTTGGGTGGAAATGTCCGCGGAGGATATTCATTAAAATAAAAAATTTCTCACTAATTACAAGCAGATTTCACAAAACTTTCACAAACGGGGGATACAATAAACCCGTACTCAGAAAAGAAAAGTTTTTTGAGGAGAAAGGCATTACTGTTTCCGAGAGGGTGGGCGGAATACCGGCCCGGTTCGGTAAACAGACAAAATATAACGGACTGCGGAAAAGTTAGCTTTTTTGCGTGGTTTTAAAAGATACCCCGGATGTTTTCCGGGGATTTTTGTTTGTGGGATTTTTTAAATATATAAATGCAAATTGTAATCGTTTTGTAATTGTTTTCTTGAATAAATTGAAAATTTAGGCATCATAACATATAAATTGATTAAAAAAAATAAAAATCTTGGTAGAAATAATCATTGCCTGAATAACGGCCTTATGCTATAATATTTACAGTCATAACCCGCTAATCAAAATAAAACTAATTCATAAAATGGAGGAAATTAAAATGAAGATGAATAAGATTTTTGCAAGCGCAGCAGTTGCTGCAATCGCTCTCTCAGCTGTGGCTGTTACTGCCAGCGCTGAATCCGTAGCTGATACAACAGCAGCTATCACAACTGCTGCTACTGCTGCTACAACAACTGCCGCTCCTGCTACTGAAGCTACAACAACCGCTGCAGCTTCCAACCCGAAGACAGGTAATGCTCCTATCGCTTTGGCAGCTATTCCTGTTGCAGTTGCAGCAGCAGCAATCATTGCTAAGAAGGCTAAGTAATTTAAGAGAATTAATAAAAAGCCGTCTGCTTTTCGCAGGCGGCTTTTTTATTTGACCATGTCCGGATTTTTAATTTTGACTGGCAATATGTTGTTTTCGATATTTGGAAGGGCTGCATTTTATATATTGCATAAATGTGCGGTTGTAGTAGCTGATATTATAAAAGCCGCATTGGTTGGCAACTTCGGTTATCTTTATGTTTGTGTTTAGTAGAATTTCGCAGCTTTTCCTGATGCGATATCTTATAATATATGTAAACGGGGACTCGCCGGTTAATTTTTTAAAATAACGGCAAAACGTTTCCTTGCATAGCCCGGATTGTTTTGCAAGCAGCTCCAAGTTTAAATCATCGGCATAATGTTTGTGGATGTAATCTATTGATAATTTTAATTTATCATATAATTTTTGATAGGTTGAAGATAAGTCGATTAATATCATATGGTTATTATAGTACAAATTCCATAGCTGAAACAATAATCCGTGCAAATCCAATTCCCAAGAATTTATGTTTGGACGGTTATAAAAAAGAAAGATTTGATTTAGCAAACGGAGCACTTCATTGTGCCAAGCAATATTTTGTGAAAAATGATAGATATAAAGGCGTCCGTTGTGCTTTAAAGGCTGGACAAAGCGATTATAATATGAATTTGCATAAGATTCGCTGAAAAGAACCGGACTGAATAAAAAGGCATAAAAACAACATTCATTATTGTGTGAATTTAATGCCATATGCAGCAAATTTGGAGGGATGAGAATAGCCTCTCCCTCTTTTAGGTGAAAGCATTTTTCTTCTATAAAAAAATCCACCTCTCCTTTTTTTAAAAAAAATATTTCTATTTCATCATGCCAATGTTGATATAAGGCAAGCTTCATATCGGCAGGGATGTTTATTAAATAAATGGAATACGGCCTGTTGGCAATGGTATGAACGATATTTTCTTTAAATTCCGAATTGGTGGGAGGCGTTTTAGCCATAATTATATCCTTCTTTTTATCTGTTTGAGTTTGAGTATACCATATGTTTTAAAAATGTCAATATAGTATCAGTATTAGAAAAAATACATAAAGCTTTTCCGTATTATCCTTGATATACTTAAAAAAGATTAACATCGTAAGAGGATACTTTGTTTTAGGAGGATATGAATATGGGAAAAATTGAATTGCTTGAAAACAAATTAGTATTTCAAAGAAAAGATGAATTGACGGTTATTGAGGCATATGGTGAAAATTGCCTTAGATGCCGTTCTACCAAAAATTCAAGAATTTCTGATGAATCCTGGACATTGCTTAGTCCAAAGACAACACCTAAGTGTGAAATTTCCGGCGATGAGGCTGTTGCAACCATAACAAATGGCATGATATCAGCTAAGATTGAAGCGGGAAATATATGGTACGGAGGTGTAATAACTTATTATCGCAAAGGAAAAGAAATTTTAAAAACAAAATTTGAAGGGGATTATACAACAAGAAACTTGCATAGGGAAGGCGATTATTATCAGGTAAAAGTAATTTTTAATGCAAACAAAGACGAACATTTCTATGGCTTGGGACAAGAACAGGAAGATTTGTTTGACCGTAAGGGAAGCACCTGCAATCTTTTGCATTATAATACAAAATCAGCCCTTCCTGTGGTATATTCATCTTTGGGCTATGGATTTTTTTGGAACAACCCATCTCCGGGACGGTGTGAATTGACAAACAACCATACAATGTGGGTGGCTGACAGCGCATATCAAGCGGATTATCTTATTTATGCTGGAGAAACTCCTGCGGATGTAATGAAAATATACTGTGATTTGACCGGCTATGCGCCGAAATTCCCCAAGTGGGCAGGAGGCTTTTGGCAATGCAAGCTTCGCTATGAGTCGCAGGATGAATTGCTTGAAGTGGCCAGGGAATATAAAAAGCGACAAATTCCTATTGATGCCATAGTTATTGATTATTTTCATTGGACAGAACAGGGCGAATGGAAATTCAACCCTGATTACTGGCCTGACCCAAAAGCAATGTGTGATGAATTAAAGCAAATGAATATCCAGCCGGTTGTATCCATTTGGCCGACAATTAACCCTAAAAGCGAAAACTATATGGAAATGAGCGAAGGGAATATGCTGGTACGCACTGAAAACGGCCAGTACGGCACATTTGACTTCTATGGACAGCAAACCTTTATTGACACTATGAATCCCAAAACAGCAAAATATGTCTGGGAAAAGGTTAAAAAGAATTATTATGATTATGGCATTAAAAATTTCTGGCTTGATGAGGCGGAGCCGGAAGTGCATCCCCAGCATTTTGGAAATTTAAAATTTTATCTTGGCAACGGTGCCCAAACAGCCATGCTGTATCCTTATTATTATGTAAAAATGTTTTATGACGGGTTAAAAGAGGCAGGAGAAGATGAGATAATATCCCTTACCCGTGCCGCTTATCCGGGCAGCCAAAAGTATGGTGCGTTAGTATGGAACGGGGATATTCCGTCAACCTTTGAAGCGCTTAAAATCAGTGTCAAGAGCGGACTTTCCATGGCGATGAGCGGCATACCTTGGTGGAACTCTGATATAGGCGGATTTTTATTTGGCGATATCGAAAGCGATTATTTTAGGGAACTGATTGTAAGATGGTTTCAATTTGGCTTGTTTAGCCCTGTCATGCGTTTGCATGGTGTCCGCATTAAGAATAAGGACTATAAGCCGCGTCACCCGGGAATTATAGAGCCAAGCGGAGGGAACAATGAAATTTGGTGTTTTGGGGAAGAAAATTATCCCGTACTGAAAAAATTGATTGAATTGCGTGAGAGGATGAAGCCGTATACGCAAAAATATATGGAGATTGCAAGCAAAACAGGAAAGCCGATTATGAGGCCGATGTTTTTTGATTATTATCAGGATGAGGTATGTTATACTTTGGATGACCAGTATATGTATGGCGAAGACATTTTGTTTGCTCCCATAGTCAACAAAGGGCAGGAGAAACGAACAGTTTATCTGCCTGAGGGGAAATGGGTCAATGTTTTTGACCGTAAAACCTATCAAGGAAAGCAATTTGTTGATTGTCATGCCAAATTGCATGAATTTATTGCTTTTGTTAAGGAAAACAGCGATGCTATTTCAATTTTTGATATATTGTAAAAGAAAGGTTTATTAAGGCAAAGCAAAATCAACAATTATTTTGCATATTGATTTTAAAATTTTCAAAGTGTTTTGTAAATAAAAATGGCCGCATAAGGCATTGTCCTTTTGCAGCCATTTTATTTTTTCTCAAATTCATATTGACAAAAATTGATTTGATGTATATACTGATAATACAT
>JAJUHO010000110.1 GCA_029267825.1 Oscillospiraceae bacterium | reverse complement strand
CCATCTATGCCAAGCGCCATGCTGTCAAGGCAAAGATGATAATTTTCCGCCCTGCCCCATTTTTGAGATGTATAAAAATTATAATAACTCATTCTTTGCTTATCTATTCTTATAATAACTTCATGCGCCTTTTTTTCAGGTATGTTTAGCTCTTTTGAAATTCTTTCTATGCGTTTTTCTATATTTGCATGAACAAATACATTGAGCACGTTGTCAAAATCTTTAAGCGCATAATCGGCGCATCTTCCCACTATCACGCAAGGGCCTTCTGAAGCGATTTTCTTTATCGCCGAAAACTGGGCAAGAAAAAGCTTATGGTTAAACGGAAGCATGTCATCCGAATACTGCATTCCAAGTATGTATAAAAGGCTTCCCGGGTTCTTTTCATCATTTGCCTCAAAAAGTTCCTTACCTATTCCGCTTTCCTTTGCGGCAACTTCAAGCAGCTTATTATCATAAAAAGGCACTCCCAAAGCATTTGCAAGCTTTTCGCCTATTTCCCTTCCGCCGCTGCCATACTGCCTGCTTATAGTTATGATTGTTTTGCTCATACAAAACCCTCCTTTATTAAAAACGCTTAACTTTACATCTTTATTATACAACGTTTTGTTTAAAATTACAACAATTTCAAAGAGAAATTTTGAAATTTTTCTTTCTTTCAATAAACATTATATTTTCGGCAGTCTATCATATTTTTATCACATTTCAGGGTAAAATAGTAGACAAAGGAAAACAAAAAAACACTCAACTGAAAGGATGGGTTTTATGTACGATTACAACAATTATAACCAAGAACATAGACCGGCTGAAATTACTTATTATCCTGAGGATTACTCACAAAATAAAAAGAAACATACTTTTCTTAAAATTTTAGGCGGACTTTTATTTGCTGTGGTAATTTCCGCAAGCTCAATCGGAGGATACATCGCCATTTCCGGCAATGGCCCACAATTTTTGGGTGCGGTTTCATCCTCACAACAAAGCTCCTCAAGTTCGAGCAGCTCTTCTTCATCTGAAAATCAAAGCCTTATCAAGCTTGCCTCAAAAACAAACGCGCTTTCAATACCTGAAATTGTCAAAAAGGTGACTCCTTCCGTTGTGGGAATTTCAAGCGTGTTCCCCTCAACCTCATCAAGCTTTAATTTTCAAGGAATCACTCCATCAGAACAAACCGCAACCGGAACCGGAATAATAATGTCGCAGGACGGATATATCATAACAAATGCGCATGTAATTTCCGACAGTGACACAGGTCAAACGGCATCCGCAATAAATGTTGTACTCAATGACAAAACCGAATACCCCGCAACGGTAATCGGATGCGATACCAAAACCGACCTCGCGGTGATAAAAATTCAGGCAACAGGACTTACTCCCGCTGAATTTGGAGATTCAAGCGCCCTTGAAGTCGGAGAACTTGCGGTTGCAATAGGAAATCCGCTTGGATTTGAGCTTTCCGGTTCAGTTACGGCAGGGATAATTTCAGCCGTTGACCGTAAAATTACCATTGATGACAGAACAATGACATACATTCAGACCGATGCGGCAATAAACCCCGGAAATTCAGGCGGCCCGCTGCTTAACTGCTACGGTCAGGTAATAGGAATAAATTCCGCAAAAATATCTTCAAGCGATGTTGAAGGGCTTGGATTTGCAATACCAATAAACAGCGCAACCCCGATAGTAAATGACCTCATTAAAAACGGCTATGTGACCGGAAGGCCTCTTATCGGGCTTTCAGGAGAAGACATAACAGATGTCATGGCAAAATACTACAATATCCCGCAAGGTGTTTATGTCCGTTTCATAACAAGCGGTTCCAGCGCCGAAGCGGCAGGAGTTAAAGTCGGCGACATAATTGTCGGAATCAACGGAACGACCATAAAAACCATGAGCGAGCTTAACGAAATCAAGGATAAATTCAAACCCGGCGACAAAATTACCCTTACGGTTTACAGAAACGGCAAAAACCTTGATATTTCCTTAACCCTTGCGGAAGCTAAAAATTAAAAAGCCAATTTCAATTTTCTTTCTCATTTTTTCATATATATTTCTCCTTATTTCCAAATAAAAACAGGCGCCATTTTGGCGCCTGTTTTTATTTTAACGGCAAAATAATTTTTTTATCTTCTGCTTTGTGAATTTCAAAATCAAAATCAGCGTATGACTTGCAAGCTTGTTCAAGAATCTTGAAATTGCAACAATTGCTATTAAACGGGTGATTTTTATTGCACCCTATCTCATAAACACTTTGAGCCTTTTTTAATATTTCTTCCTCATGTTTTGCGCAATATTCGTATTCCGTTTTAAGTAAATCGGCATATTTTGAATCTACCTTATCAATTTCTTTGAATTTCTTTTCGAACAATACAAAATCCGGCGCGGGCATCATAAAACAAAATCTTATGGAAGCTATGGCCATACCTTTTTTATTTTTTATAAGTAAATTGGTTCGTTGCTTTTGTGAAAATGAAGATATTGGCGCATAATAATTAAACTCTTTAATTTGCATAACTATGCCGCATACAAATTTATTATTTTTTTCATAATCCATGTTAGGTACTTTTTCATCGTATTTTCTTAAATAATCCACATAGCTTTTGCTGATATCATAAAATCTAAGCATACGAAAAACAGCCCTTTTATTAAAAGTAAAAGGGGTGAAATATACGCTTTCACCCCTTGCATTAAAACTCGCATTTACGGCGGCGACACGCCGTGAATTAAAACTTGCACTTAACGGCAGCAACAGCCGTGAATATATAAAATCCTTCGAATTTATATAACACGTTACCTTTACATTTACATCATATTTAAATCCACAAATAATGTCAAGTGGAAGAAAATAAAATTCACAAAAATTTTACACCTTTTCCGCGGCGTAGGCTATAATTTTTTCCTTTGTCACCTCGCTGCGTGCAAGGTTGCAAACAATGTTGCCATGAGCCAAAACAAGCACTCTGTCGCACATCCCAAGTATTTCCTCTATGTCGGAAGATATGAACAAAACGCTTCCGCCCTTTCGCGCTATGTCTGTGACTGCATTGTAAATGTCAATGCGCGAGGCAACATCAACACCTCTTGTAGGCTCATCAAGGATAAAGATTTTGGAGCGGCTCATCATCCATTTTGCAACCATAAGCTTTTGCTGATTGCCCCCGGATATTCGCCCTATATTTTCTTCCGCCTCTCTTACCGGAATATTCAGCTTGCTTATATAATCGCAAACCACCTCAGCAAGAATATTTGTGTTGAGTGCAAAGCCCTTTCCTAAAAATCTTTTCAGAGAAACAAGAGAAACGTTTTTTTCAACATCAAGGCAATAAAAAAGCGAATCCGTTATTCTGTTTTCCGGAACCATTCCTATACCGTTTTTTATGGCATCATAAGGGCTTTTTATTTTTGTTTCCTCTCCATTTATAAAAATTTTGCCCTCATCATATTTTGCCGCACCAAAAATGCAGTTTGCAAGCAAGGTCCTTCCGGAACCGGCAAGTCCGGTTATGCCCAAAATTTCCCCTTTGTGAAGTGAAAATGAAATATCCGACAAAAGCTCTTTTTTGCAAAGCCCTTTTACACTGAAAACTTCTTCACCGATGGCAATTTCAAGTTTGGGGTATCTTGTCGTATACATAAGTCCGGAAAGCATTTTTATAATCTGCTCGTCCCCGGTGCCTTCTACCTGCCTTGTGCCTATTACTGCACCCTGTCTTATAACACTAACCCTGCTGCCTATAAGCCTTATTTCGTCCAGCTTGTGCGAAACATAAAAAATGCCTGCGCCGCGCTTTTTTATTTTCTCAATTATGCGGTACAGGATTTCTCTTTCCGCTTCCGTAAAAACCGCGGTCGGCTCATCAAAAATAACTATTTCTGCATTTGATGTGCAAGCCCTGCAAAATTCAACAAGCTGTTTTTGAGCAAGCCCAAGCTTTGAAACAGGCAAGTCCGGATTTATTGAAATTCCAAGCTCACCAAAAAGGTCAAGGCATTTTTTCCTCAAAAGATTATAGTCAACCGTCTTAAAAATTCTTCCTCTTACCGGCATATCATAAAAAAATATGTTTTCCGCAACTGAAAGCTGTTCCAGCAAATTTGGCTCCTGCATTATAAAAACTATTCCCATTCTACGGGCATCCGGTAGTGACGGCACAACCGTCCTTTGACCGAAAAGTTCTATGCTGCCTGCATCCGGCTGCAAAATTCCGCTTATCACCTGCATTATGCAGCTTTTGCCAGAACCGTTTTCCCCTATTATCATATGGACCTCTCCGGGATAAAGGTCAAGGTTTATATCCTTCAACCTAAATCCCTGAGAGATTTGTTTGTATATTCCTGAAAGCTTAAGTACAGGCCCGCCCATGGCATTCTCCGTTCCGAAGGATTTCATGCAAACCCTTCATACATATCGATAGAAGTAAAAAGCTGAACCTCATTTTCAAAAATATAATGCTTATATTCGTCGCTGATGTCGTTGTTGGTTATTATCTTGTCCGCAAGGCTTACCGCCCCGACGGCATAAAAAGCTGTTTTATTTATTATATCCGATGTAAACACAAATACGGCAGTGCTTGAATTGCTTATTATCTGATGGATAAGCGATGCTTTTTCCGTACTGTTTACGGTAAAACCTATGTTGCGGTTTACGCCGTCCACCTCAATAAAAACCTTATTCACAAAAAAATTGCTGAGGTTTGATTCCGCAAGGCGCCCAAAAACAGCTTTTGAAGAATTATCCACATCTCCGCCCAAAAGCAAAACTTTAACTTCCGGATTTGAGCAAAGCTCCGATGCAAGAATGATATCATTTGTCAAAACGGTAAGGTTTCTCTTGCCCTTTAAAAGTTTGGATGCCGCACGGTTAATTTCACCGTTAGTGAACATAATAATATCGTTATCATTTATCATTTGCACTTCTATTTTGGCAATTTCGCCTATTTTAGCGTCAATCCCCTGAAGTCTTGCAATTTGGGGCATAGGAGAAGGTTTTTTCTCGTATTGCGGATTTATTACCGCCCCGCCGTGGGTGCGTGTAAGGAATCCTTCTTCTTCAAGTTTTTCAAGGTCCCTCCTGATGGTCACCTCCGAAACTCCCAAAGCTTCGGAAAGAGTCGAAACCTCAACCTGATTGTTTTCGATTAAAAATTTTTTTATTATTTTTATTCTTTCCAAAGCGAACATAAAAACATTCCAATCAAATGCAAATTTCTAATAAACCCACAAATTATTATACCATTTCAGCGAAAAAATGCAACAGAAAAAAAGCTTATTTTATAATTATTATATGCAAAAAGACTTTCGATTATTCAACACCAAAGACAAAAACGAAAGCAAACGAAAGCATTAGTAAATACAAATAAAACAAAGCCTTGCAACTTATACACAATAAATAAATTTTTATTGAAAGGCATTGTGGATATTGACAACGATATTTCATTGTGTTATTATATGAGCACAAACAAAAAACAAACTGCAGTTGCGTTTTTGAACTTTTAGAACAAAACCGAAAGAGGTTTTGTTAATGACGCACATTTTTAATCCAAAATATAAAACCTCGGCACTGCCCGCGGTTTTATTGATAATTAAAATGAACTCTAAAAGATGAGAGGAGAAAGATTATGAAAAAGTTTTTAGCACTCTTATTGTCATCAGGCCTTTTGGTTTCAATGGCCTCCGGCTGCAAAGCAGCAAAAGGCGACCAGTATTTCGTAGGTGTGGCAATGCCCACAAAATCCTCGGCGCGCTGGATTGACGACGGAAACAACATGAAAAAGCAGCTTGAGGAAAAAGGCTACAAGGTTGACCTCCAATACGGCGAGGACGTTATTGAAAACCAGGTATCCCAAATTGAAAACATGATTACAAAAGGCGTTGACTGCCTTGTAATTGCATCCATCGACGGCGAATCTCTTACCGACGTGCTTAAAAAAGCAAAGGATGCAAACATTCCCGTAATAGCATACGACAGACTTATCAGAAATACCGACGCAGTAAGCTACTACGCAACTTTTGACAACTATCTTGTAGGAAAGCTCCAGGGTTCTTACATTGTTGAAAAGCTTGACCTTGCAAATCAAGCCGGTCCTTTCAACATTGAGCTTTTCGCAGGTTCTCCTGACGACAACAACTCAAAGTTCTTCTTCAACGGAGCAATGGACCAGCTTAAGCCTTACATCGAT
>JAJUHO010000052.1 GCA_029267825.1 Oscillospiraceae bacterium | reverse complement strand
GACGGGGATACTTCCACAAACGACATGGCCTGCATAATGGCAAACGGTCTTGCGGGAAATCCGGAAATAAAGGACGATTGCGAGGATTTTGAGATTTTCAAAAATAACCTTTATGCCGTTATGATGACGCTTTCAAAAGAAATTGCCCGCGATGGAGAAGGGGCGACAAAGCTTCTTGAATGTGTCTGCACAGGCGCAAAGGATGAGGATACGGCGGAAAAGGTTGCAAAGTCGGTAATTACTTCCAGCCTTTTTAAGGCGGCAATGTTCGGCGAGGATGCAAACTGGGGCAGGGTGCTTTGCGCCATAGGCTATGCGGATGCGGATTTTGACATAAGCAAGGTTAATGTTTCGCTTGCGTCAAAAGCTGGAAGGATTGATGTTTGCAAAAACGGTTCAGGAATTGAATTTTCTGAGGAGTTTGCAAAGGTTGTACTTGCGGAGGACGAAATACAAATACTTGTCGAGCTTTGCGACGGAGATGAAAGTGCCGTTGCATGGGGCTGCGACCTTACTTATGATTATGTTAAAATAAATGGCGATTACAGAAGCTGAGGGGAAGCAAAATGAACGAAATATCAAACGGTATGCGCTCAAAAGTTCTCATTGACGCGCTGCCCTATATACAAAAATACAACAACAAAATAGTCGTTGTTAAATATGGTGGCAACGCCATGACAAACGACGAGCTTAAACAGGCGGTAATGAGCGACATAGTTTTGCTTTCGCTTGTCGGAATAAAAGTTGTGCTTGTGCATGGAGGCGGGCCGGAAATAAACGAAATGCTTTCAAAGCTTGGAATTGAAAGCAAATTCATCAACGGGCTCAGGTATACGGATGAGGCGACCGTTGAAGTGGTGAAGATGGTTCTTTCAGGCAGGGTGAACAAGGAGCTTGTTTCGTTGCTTGCAAGACACAAAGGCAATGCGCTTGGACTTTGCGGAATTGACGGGCAGATGCTTATTGCCGAAAAGATGAAAAACGAGCCGGACCTTGGCTTTGTCGGTGAAATAGTAAAAGTTAACACAAAGCCGATAACCGACGCCCTTGATAACGGGTACATTCCGGTTATAGCAACGGTTGCATGTGATGAAGAGGGACAGACATATAATGTAAATGCGGATACCGCGGCCGCAAGGATTGCCGCCGAGCTTAAAGCGGAAAATCTTATACTTATGACAGATATAGTGGGGCTTTTGAGGGATAAAAATGACCCGTCAACGCTTATTCCGACCGTTCAGGTAAGCGAGGTGCCCTTCCTTAAAAGGCAGGGGATAATCTCCGGCGGGATGATTCCCAAAATAGACTGCTGTGTCGAGGCTGTAAGACGCGGCGTTTCAAGGACTTCAATAATTGACGGAAGGATACCGCATTCAATTTTAATAGAACTGCTTTCAAACGAGGGCATAGGTACGCAATTCATTTGATTTGCGCCTTTTGGGAGATGATTTTTATATGAATACGATAGAGCGTTTCAACAGCCACATAATGCCTTCTTACGGCAGATACGGCCTTGTGCTGCAAAGCGGTGAGGGAAGGACCGGAATTGACGAAGACGGGAAAACGTATATAGATTTCGGCAGCGGGATAGGCGTAAATTCGCTTGGATACTGCGATGAGGCATGGGTTGAGGCAATATGCTCTCAGGCAAAGAAGCTTCAGCACACCTCAAATTATTACTATACCGAAATTCAAGCGGATTTTGCCGAAAAGCTATGCGAAATGACCGGGTACTCAAAAATATTTTTCGGGAATTCCGGAGCCGAAGCAAACGAATGCGCCATAAAGCTTGCAAGGAAATACAGCTTTGACAAATACGGCAAGGGCAGGCATAATATAGTTACGCTTGTAAATTCGTTCCACGGCAGGACGCTTTGTACCCTTTCCGCCACAGGCCAGGATACTTTCCATAATTATTTCTTTCCGTTTGTCGAGGGATTTGTCTATGCAAAGGCAAATGACATTGAGGATTTGCGCTTAAAAATTGATGACAGCGTTTGCGCCGTAATGTTTGAATATATTCAAGGCGAGGGCGGAGTTGTTCCCCTTAAACAGGATTTTGTTGATGAGATTTTTAAAATTTGCAAAGAAAAGGATATTCTTACTATTGCGGATGAGGTGCAAACGGGAGTCGGCAGAACGGGCACATTCCTTGCAGGTGAACAATTTGGGACAAGGGCAAATATAACAACCCTTGCAAAAGGCCTTGCGGGTGGAGTTCCTATTGGTGTTTGCCTTGCGGATGAAAAATGCTGCGACGTGCTTTCAAAAGGCACGCATGGTTCGACATTTGGCGGCAACCCTATTTCCTGCGCCGGCGGCATGGTTGTGCTTAATCGTCTTTCAGATGGAGATTTTCTTGCCGAGGTAAAGAAAAAAGGAGCTTATATAAAAGAAAAGCTTTTAAAAATCCCGGAGGTTGCAGGCGTTGACGGAATGGGGCTTATGCTTGGCATTTCGCTTAAAACCAAAAGTGCACCGGAAATCGTGGGCAAGGCTCTTGAAAATGGACTTTTGCTTTTGACCGCAAAGGAAAAGCTGAGAATGCTGCCTCCGCTTACGATTTCATATGAGGAAATAGACAGGGGAATAGGCATACTTGAACAGCTTTTAAAATAATACGAACGGAGTGAAGAAGATGAAACATCTGCTTAAAATGCTTGATTTGTCAAAAGAGGAGATAATTGATATTTTAAATCTTGCCGACCAGCTCAAATATGAGCTTAAGCACGGCATACCACATCCTCATTTAAGGGGTAAAACTTTGGGGATGATTTTCCAAAAAGCATCCACAAGAACGCGTGTATCCTTTGAAGTTGGCATGTATCAGCTTGGAGGCTATCCTCTTTTCCTGTCTGCAAACGATTTGCAGATAGGCAGGGGTGAGCCTGTTCAAGATACCGCAAGAGTGCTTTCAAGGTACATTGACGGCATAATGATACGCACTTATGACCAGGCCGAGGTCGAAGCGCTTGCCGAGCATGGCAATATTCCCGTAATAAACGGGCTTACTGATTTCAGTCATCCATGCCAAGTCCTTGCCGACCTTATGACCATACGCGAGTATAAGAACAGGCTTGACGGACTTAAACTTTGCTATATAGGTGATGGGAACAACATGGCAAATTCCCTTATCGTAGGAGGGCTTAAAGTTGGCATGAGCGTCAGCGCCGCTTGTCCTAAGGGATATGAGCCGCATAGCACAGTGCTTGATTTTGCAAAAGGCTTTGAATGTTTTGAACTTACCGACAAGCCAATTGAAGCCGCAAAAGACGCCGATGTGGTTATTACGGACGTATGGGCATCAATGGGACATGAGAGTGAACGCGAAAAACGCAAGATTGCGTTTAATGGCTATCAGGTAAATGATGAGATTATGGCTGCGGCAAAGCCGGACGCAATGGTTATGCACTGTTTGCCGGCCCACAGGGAAGAAGAAATAACTACAAAGGTCTTTGAAGAGCACGCTGCGGAAATTTTTGACGAGGCTGAAAACCGCCTGCATGCCCAAAAAGCAGTAATGGTTAAACTGATGGGGTAATTTCATAAAAAACTATACGCCTTGCGGATGAATTTTCCGCAGGCGTTTATTTTTAAAAATCACTTAAAATTGAAAATTTACCGCTTATTTTTAAAAGAATTTAAAGCAATGAAAAATTATAATGAAAACATAAATTATTGTAATGCTTTTATATTTGAAAGGGAGATAAGCTTTTAATTTTTATTTAAGTTTGCAATATGAATAAAATTAAGGAGATGTGTTTATGTCATATGAAGATAGGGTTTTGCCGGAATTGCTGCCAATGTTAAAAAGTAACCTTAAATTAGATTTAAGCAAAGATTTGGGGGAAATAAGAAATTTTAAATTGCCCCAGATGAAAAAATCAGATAATGTCATAACAACAAGTCGAATGATTGAAGGGCCGGAAACAAAGCTGCTTGTAAAAATTTATGAACCGCGAAATAAAGCAGCGGCAAAACTGCCGGCAATATTTTGGATTCATGGAGGCGGGTATGTCTTGGGACATCCGGATGGGGACGACAGTTTATGTGAATGTTTTGTTGAAAAAATAAATTGCGCAGTCTTTTCCGTTGATTATCGGCTGGCTCCCGAACATCCATATCCTGCGGCAATAGAAGATTGCTATGCGGCACTAAAATGGGTGGTAGATAATGCAGATGAATTTAATGTTGATATTTCAAAAATAGCAATTGCAGGGGCAAGTGCAGGAGGAGGACTTACTGCGGCACTTGCATTGATGGTGCGTGATAGGGGTGAAATAAAAGTTGCGTTTCAAGCGCCGTTATACCCAATGATAGATGACAGGAATGAAACTCCTTCAAGCTACGAAATCAATGAAAAAAATTTGCCGACAGCATGGAACAGAGAAGCAAATGTGGTTGCTTGGAACATGTATTTGGGAAAATATGCTTCGGGTGAAGTTCCGATATATGCTGCGCCTGCAAGAGCAACCGATTTAAGCGGGCTTCCTCCGGCGTATACGTTTATCGGGCAATTGGACCCGTTTAGAGATGAAACAATAGAATATGTCGCGCGGCTGGCTCAGGCCGGCGTGCCAGTTGAATTTCATTTATACCCGGGATGCTTTCACGGATTTGATTCAATTTTTAATGATGCAAAAATAAGTACTCAGGCAAGGGAAGAATTTATAAATGCTTTGTCACGGGCATTAAAAAATTAGTACAACAATAAACTGATGAAACATATTTGATTTAAATATTGCCATGCCGGGCGGAAGGTAAGCTTGGCATGGCAAGTTTATTTTCATGGTTGATTTGTTTGTTGATAACATTTGATTTATACTATATAATGAGATAGAAGTTCTATAATTTTATGGGAAAGAGCAAGATGATTTTGAAAACAAATATAAATAAATATAAAAATTCGTTAGTATTTAAATTTGTTTTAGGGATGGCTTCGGCAACGCTGGTGTTTTTTTCAATGCTTATTATAAGCAATATTTATTCTTTAAGCGTTATAAGGAATAATATTATAAATTCAGCAGAAAATGAAATGAAAATCCATATGCGTGACATAAACAATTCTTTTAGCAATGCGATTGATGATTTAAATGAAATAGCTTTAAATTACAGCACACTTTCAGATTTAACGAAAAATGATGAGTCACAAAGATATTTTGCTTCAATAAAATTATCGGATATTTTGTCTGAAAGAATGAATATAAGCAAAACTACCGATATATTGTCTATTTATAATCCTGATAGCGACATGATGCTTTTAAGCTGCAGCAACAGAATTTCTTTAAAAGAAAAGCTTTCCGTTTCGGACGCTTTAAAAAAAGGCCTGATAAATTCGGACCATTCGGTTGGAGCTTTATGGATGCCTGTAAAAATAGGAGAAAAAACATATTTTTTTAAGGGCTATAGTTTTTCTGGGGTAATCATTGCTTCTTTTATAAAGGCGGATACGCTTATGTCCCTTGCAAAGATAAGAGATTTTTCTGCTGATGAGCAAATTGTATTAACTGATAATTCAGGGAATTTTCTTGCGGGGGTAGGCAATATAAGTTTTCCTGACATAACCTATCCTTTGGATAATGACAGTAAAACTCAAAGCTTGCTTGGAAAGTATCTTGTGGTTTCTGTTAATGTCAATTCAGGAAATGCCAGACTTTCAACAATAATAAAAGAAACAAGCATATTCTTCCGCTTGGAATATATTCAATATGCAATTGCTTTTTTAGGCGTTTTGGCGTTAGGCTTGATGATTTATGTTATTTATTATCTTAATAAGGAGATTATAAGGCCTGTAAAAGCTCTGGTTGCCGGAACGCATGAGCTTGAAACTGGCAACTGGGATTATCAATTAAAAAATATGGGGAAATCCCACGAATTTCAAACCCTTGGAAATTCATTCAATTCAATGGCAAGAGAAATAAAAGCCTTGAAAATAAGCGCATATGAAGAAAAGATTGCTCTGCAAAAGGCGGAATTGAAATATTTGCAAATGCAGATTAAGCCTCATTTTTTTCTTAACGCATTAACCACGGTATCAAGCTTGACTTATAAAAATAAAAGCGAAGACATAAGAAAATTTGTAAGCGCTTTGTCAAACCATCTTAGGTATATGTTGAAAAGCGGGCTTAATATGGTATCGATAAAAGAAGAGGTAGAGTATATAAAAAATTATTTTTGCATGCAGGAAATAAAATTCCCAAATAGTGTTTTTTATGTATTTGACATGGATCCTGATGTGGCTGATGAACAAATTCCCCAATTTGTGATTCATACTTTTATTGAAAACTCATTTAAGCATGCAATGACTTTTGAAGAACCTCTTTCAGTATTTGTAAGCATTAAAAAATATAATCATAATGATAGCAGTGCTATAAAAATAATAATTGAAGATAACGGCGAAGGATTTCCTTTAGAAGTTATCAATATGGCAAATTCTCAGGCCGTGGAGCAAAATTCAAGCGGACATAAGGTTGGAATTTTCAACGTAAAAAGGACACTTTCTTTGTTTTATGGGGAAAATGGACTTTTAAAGCTTTCAAATGCCGAACCATCCGGAGCAAGAGTGGAAATTGTAATTCCTATACAAAAGGGGGAACAATTGTGACAGTTCTTATAGTTGAGGATGATCTTCTTACAGCAGAGGTTGTAAGGGATTCGATAAATTGGAGCTTTTTTGAAATAAATAAAGTTGAAATGGCGCATAATGTTTTGGGAGCCAAAAAAATTTTTAGTGAAAATATTCCCGATATAGTAATCTGCGACATAGAAATGCCAAAGGGTTCGGGACTTGATTTGCTTAAATGGGTGCGCGAAAACAATTTAAAAAGTGAATTTATTTTTTTGACCAATCATGAAAATTTTGATTTTGCTTCTGAGGCCTTGGAATATAATGCAATAAGTTATATTACAAAGCCGTTTGACATTGCAAAAACCGAAAAAGCCATATCAAAAGCCGTCGATAAAATAAAAAAAGAAAATATGACAAAACAATTCAGCGAATACGGAAAATATTGGCTTGAAAATAAAAGAGTTATTGTTTCTGATTTTTGGAAAGAGCTTTTGTTTTTTGGTATTCCTGCCAAAAGAGCGGAAATATTGAATGAAATTAAAAAAAGAAAAATATCGGTTGGCCCTGAAAATCTTTACCGTATTATTTTGATAAGCGTTTTAAAATCTGAAAATGAGGATTTTTTTTGGGATGAAAAAACATTTGAATATGCAATGATAAAATTTTCTTCTGAAATTATTTCCGGAGATTTAGATTTTGAACATATAATTTATTATACTACGGAAAGAAATTATTATGTTGCAATTATGCTGCAGGATGAAAAAGAAAGCGATGGAATAAAGCAAAGGTGCGATGAATTCATAGAACTTTACAAAAAGTATTTTAAATATGATGCCGCTTGCTACATAAGCGGAAATGTTGCGCTGGAAAATTTGGCGGAAAAAAGAATGAAACTTGAAGAAATAGACGCTGAAAACTTTGTTTTAAGGAACAGGACTTTTTTTGAAAATGATGCGGAATTACTCAATGTTTCAAAACAATATTCGTTTAATACTGGGGAACTGGTTGAGCTTTTTGAAAAAGGCGAAAAAATTAAAATTGTAAATTTTGTAAAAAAAGAATTGGAAGGATTGGTTTCACAAAACGCTCTTGATGCTTCGACAATGTATTCCTTGCACCATGACTTTATGCAAATCGCCTACTCATTTTTGCATAAAAAAGAAATACAGGCCCATAAGCTTTTTTCTGACAAAACCTCGCAAAAATTAAATTTAAAGGCTGATAATTCGGTTTTTGATATGCTTAAATGGGTGCAGTTTGTTGCGTTTAAAACTGTTGATTATGTAGATGAAGTAAAGAAATCCCAAAGCATAATAGATAAAGCCAAGCAATATGTCAATGAACATTACAAGGAAAATATTACGAGAAATGATGTGGCGTCAAGTGTGTTTCTTACACCTGAATATTTTGCCAAAATGTTTAAAGCACAAACAGGATTTACTATTAAGGATTTTATAAATCAATGCAGAATTGAAAAAGCAAAGGATATGTTGAAAAACGGCGATGCAAGTATCAGCGAAATAGCTTTTGAAGTTGGTTTTGATAATTTTTCTTATTTTTCTACGGTTTTTAAAAAAATAACTGGGACAACTCCACAGCTTTTTAGAAAAAAGGATGAGAAATAATTTCCCATCCTTTTTTTATAATATAAATAAGCAATTATATAAAGTTTTTAGCATAATAACCTAAAAAACACTTAAAATTGAAAATAGATGGCTTGTTTTTTAAAGAGTTTTAAGACGCAAATAAGTATAATTTAATATACAGACAGCCTAAAAAATAAATGAGAAGGAGATTGAGTCATGAAAAAAACAAAAAGATTTTTAAGCCTTTTATCCGCAAGTGCTGTTTGCATGACAATGCTTTCAGCTTGTGGCGGCGGAGGGGACTCGTCAAGTGCGGCGCAAAGCTCATCGGAGGAAAGCAAGGCAAGCAATCCGGATGAAATTGTTTTTGCATATCTTACTTTCAATAAAATCCCGGAAACAGAAGACCTTGAATCCGTTGAAGATGCCATTAACGAAGTTACGGTTCCGCAGATCAATGTAAAGGTAAAATTAAAACCTTTGTCAATTGCAAATTATTCGCAGCAGATAAATCTTTCAATACAAAGCGGCGAAAAATTAGATGTGTTCCATACACTTGGAGATTTGAACCAGTATATTTCTAAAAATCAGGTTATTGCACTTGATGATTTGATTGAAAATTACGCAAAAGGCACAAAAGAACTTGTCGGTGAAGATTTTTTAAAGGCGACACAATCAAACGGCAAAACCTATGCTATACCGGCATATAAAGGCTATGCTATTGCGCCGAATTTGGTTTATAGAACCGATATTATGGGGGCGCTCGGTGTTTCTCCGGACAGCATTAAAAGCATAGGGGACCTTGATTCTCTTTTTGCAAAAGTAAAAGAAAAATATCCGGAAATGGTTCCGATAGCTCCGACTAATCAGGGAGTTTCAGGAGTTTTGCTTACAATAGAGAACTGCGATTACCTTACGGATGACTTTTTCAAGCCGACAGCAGTTTTGATGGGAGACAGTACAACGGTTGTAGATTATTATGAAACTGATGCTTTTAAAGAAAAGATAAATATTGCCCGTGAGTGGTACAATAAGGGCTATATTTTGAAAGATGCCGCAACATCTAATACTTTGGCGACTGAACTTATTTCGTCCGACAGATGCTTTTCTTATATAGCAAGCTATGCCGGCAAGGAATCGGCTGCACAAATTTCTGCACTGACAGGCAAACCAATGGGTATGGTAAGGCTTGCTGAACCATATTTGTCTACAACAAATGTAAATGCGGTAAGCTGGGCAATTTCAGTGACAAGTGAAAAACCGGAAGCAGCAATGAAATTCTTGGATATGACATATACCAATAAAGATGTAATCAACATGTTGATTTATGGAATTGAAAACCGCGATTACGTTAAGGTTGACGATAATCATGTAAAATATCCTGACGGAAAAGATTCAAGCAGTGTGCCATATACCGCACAGCTTAGTTGTGGAATTGTAGGCAACCAGTTTATTCAGTACTCCATGGAAGGACAAAGCACTGATGATTTAATTCTTATGGAAACTGAAAATAAAAATTCTGCAAAATCAAAAGCATTTGGCTTTACTTTTGACAGCACAAGCGTAAAAACAGAGTATTCATCTGTTATGAACGTGATTAACGAATATCTGCCGGGGCTTAACTGCGGAAGCCTTGATCCGGAAAAAGAACTTCCGAATTTTATAAATAAACTTAAGGAAGCAGGCATGGACAATATAGTTGCTGAAAAGCAAAAGCAGCTTGATGCATGGCTTGCACAACAGAAATAAAATATCGTTTTTATGGAGTGAAGCGTTGAAAAACCTTCACTCCATTCGTAAGGAGGCAAAAATGTTTTCTGCAAATAAAAATCCAAAAAGAAAAAAATTAAAAAGTTCCCTTCCATTATTTGCCCTTACAATTCCTGGCCTTTTGTATCTTTTAGTAAACAATTATATACCAATGGCCGGAGTGATTATAGCATTTCAAAGCCAAAATTTTGCAAAAGGCATCTTTGGCGGCAAATGGGTGGGACTGGATAACTTTGCTTTTTTATTTAAAACAAAAGACGCTTGGATTATGACAAGAAACACTATACTGTACAATTTTGGCTTTATTATTTTCGGAACGGCATGTGCAGTAATAGTTGCCATATTGATGACTGAAATCAGCAAAAAGGCTGCAGCTAAGTTTTATCAAAATGCTTTGATTTTGCCGAGTGTCATTTCAATGGTGATAGTGTCTTATGTGGTGTTTGCATTTTTAAACTCTGATTCAGGGCTTATAAACAAATCTATTTTGCAGGCGTTTGGAATTCCTGAGATTTCATGGTATTCTCAATCAAAATATTGGCCATTTATACTTATGATTGTTTACCTGTGGAAAAATGTCGGATACCTTTCGATTATTTATATGGCAAGCATTGCCGGAATAGATAAGGGAATTTATGAAGCAGCTAAAATAGATGGTGCAGGCGAAATCAGGCAAATATTCCATATAACCCTTCCTATGATTAAACCGACAGTAATTATAATGGTGCTTATGGCAGTTGGAAAAATAATGAATTCTGATTTTGGTTTGTTTTATCAGGTGCCTATGAATTCCGGCGCACTTTACAATACAACACAAACAATAGATACGTTTGTATATCGTGCGATGATGCAGCTTAATGATATGGGAATGGCAGCTGCTTCGGGACTTTACCAGTCGGTGGTAGGATTTGTTTTGATATTGTTGGCAAACTGGGTGGTTCGTAAAATTGATTCGGATAATGCTTTATTTTAAGGAGGATTATTTATGACTGAACTCAAAACACGCGGAGAAAAAGCATTTTATATTTTTGCTCAAATAGTTATAATTCTTCTTGTTTTAATAAGCATAGCACCCTTTTTGCTTATTTTTATTTCGTCTTTTACAAAAGAATCTGATTTGGTGGCGAATGGATACAGCTTTTTCCCAAAAGAACTTAGCCTTGATGCGTATTATTATATGGCATCGCAATATAAAACAATCATAAGGGCATATGGGGTTTCTATTTTTGTAACTATAGTAGGAACTTTTTCAAGCGTTCTGATTACATCGATGCTTGCATATCCTCTTTCGAGAAAAGATTTTAAATACAGAACGATAATTTCTTTTCTTGTTTTGTTTACGATGCTTTTTAGCGGAGGCATAGCTCCGGCCTATATTATGTGGACAAGAATATTCCATATAAAGAATACTATACTTGCGCTTATAATGCCTAATTATTTAATGAATGCCTTTAATGTGTTTTTGATGGCAAACTATTATCGCAACAACATACCTGTTTCATTGATTGAATCGGCGCAGATTGACGGGGCAGGGGAATTAAGGATATTCTTTAAAATAATCCTTCCACTTTCGATTCCGTCTGTGGCTACAATAGGAATATTTACAGGACTTGCTTATTGGAACGACTGGATAAACGGACTTTATTATATAACTGAACCGAAACTTTTTGGAATACAAAATCTTTTGGTTAGAATAATGGAAAATATCCAGTTTTTGAAATCAGGTTCCGCTGCTTCGGCAATAGGAACGGTTGCCGTTCAGCTTCCAAGTACATCAATAAGAATGGCATTGGCTGTTATGGGGATAGTTCCTGTTGTAATAATATTTCCGTTCATACAAAAATATTTTATAAAGGGCGTTGTTGTTGGAGCGGTAAAGGGATAGTGTGCTTTTTGGTGAACATTCTTAAATTTTTGTGAGATATTGATTTTTAATTAAAGGGGAGATAAAATGAAAGTAAAGGATATTATTGACAAAATTATAAATACTTTTGGCGGCATAAAATTTGAAAAAACCTGCGACTGTCTTATGAATGGGAGCTATGATACGGAAGTGACTAAGGTTGCCACAACCTTTATGGCTACTGTCGATGTTATAAAGCAGGCAATAGAATACGGGGCAAATTTGATTATTACGCATGAGCCGACATACTATACAGCATGCGACGACACCGATTGGTTAAAAGACGACCCGATTTATTTAAAAAAGAAAGAATTGCTTGATAGCAATGGCATAGCAATTTGGAGATTCCATGACCATATGCATGCGGCTCCTACGGACTTAATATATGATGGGTTGCTAAAAGAAATCGGATGGGAAGATTATTTAATCCGTGGATTAAAATTTCCACATTGCTATGAAATACCAGAAATGTCTTTGGCGGAACTTTGTCTTTTTTTCAAAGAAAAGCTTGATATGAAAACAATAAGGATAGTCGGCTCCCCTGAAACAAGATGCAGACGTGTTGGAATACTTGTTGGCGGAGGAAGCTTAGGGCTTGGCGTTGAGGAAATGCCTATGCAGTTGATGAGAGAGCAGAACTTGGATGTTATGGTTTGCGGAGATATTACGGAATGGACTTTGTGTCCTTATGTCCGCGATGCGGCTGCGTTGGGCATGAATAAATCAATGCTTATTTTAGGGCATGAGCGCAGCGAGGAGGCCGGAATGAAATATATGGCGAAGTGGCTTGAACCAATGCTTGATGGGATTCCGGTGAAATTTATAGATACCAAGGAACCGTTTTCTTATTTGTGATTGAAGCGTGATTTTGCAAGGGTTAAAAATAATTTTAAATAAAAAGGAAGCGAGTTAAAATGGCTTTTTTGCAGGTGAATTTTTATTCAAAATCATTGAGAAGGCTTACCACGTTTAATGCGCTTGTGCCTCTTGATGCATGGGGAGAAGAACAGCCAAAGACACCTTTTAAGGCAATTTATTTATTGCATGGCTATTCGGG
>JAJUHO010000152.1 GCA_029267825.1 Oscillospiraceae bacterium | reverse complement strand
CCGAAAGAAATGATTTCCAAATATTCATCCTTAAAGGCTGAGCATATTTGCGAAAATTATTTTAACGTTACGGATATGGTTGAAAAGCCTTCTCCGGATAAGGTTCTTTCGCTTTATTCCATTTTGGGAAGATGTGTTTTGCCGCCGGAAATTTTTGGAATACTTAAAGAAACGGCCCCCGGTGCGGGAAATGAGATACAGCTTACCGATGCCATGAAAGTGCTTGCAAGAGGAGAGGGTATGACGGGCGTTGACTTTATCGGAACACGCTACGATATGGGAAATAAGCTTGGAATACTTAAAGCATGGGTTGAGGTTGGTTCGAATCATCCGGAATTTGGAGCTGAATTTAAGGAATATATAAAAGAATTTGCAAAAACTTTGAAGTAAAGCTTGACAAGAATAAAAAATTCTGATAAAGTAATAATGTTATCCTTGCTCACACATTAGAGGTGGGCCAAGTCCAAAAGGAGGTGTAAAGACAATGGCAAAAACTTCGGCGTCTTATGAAACCATGATAGTTTTCAATACAAAGCTTGGTGAAGAGGGCATAAAGGCTCTTGTTGAAAAGTTTAAGGCTTTGATTGAAGAAAACGGAACTCTTGAAACCGTTAACGAATGGGGCAAGCGCAAGTTGGCTTATGCTATTGAAGACGAAACGGAAGGGTATTACGTGCTTTATAATTTTACAAGCAATCCTAAATTCCCTGCCGAGCTTGACCGTATTCTTTCGATTACGGATGGAGTGCTTCGTTCTTTGATAACAGTCAAGTAAGCTTGGCTGGTGTAAGGGGGATTGTTTCATGCTTAATAAAGTTATCCTCATGGGAAGGCTTACTGCGGATCCGGAACTCAGACAGACAGCAAATAATGTTTCGACTTGTCGTTTTAGTGTTGCCGTAGATAGGAATTATGCTCCAAAAGGCGAAGAAAAGCAGACGGATTTTATAAACGTTGTTGCTTGGAGACAAACGGCCGAGTTTGTGAGCAAATATTTTTCAAAAGGATCAATGATTGTCGTTGAAGGGACTCTTAGAACCGGTTCTTATACTGATAAGCGTTATCCTGATGTAAAGCATTATACGGTTGATGTTTGGGCGGATCAGGTTTATTTTGGTGAATCAAAGAGAAGCAGTGATGGTTCTGCAGCTTCATTCCAGCCTCCGCGTCAAGATGCGCCGGCTGTTCAAAGCGAAGAGAATGCTTCTTTTGCGATAGGCAATCTCAATGAGTTTGAAGAAATATTAGGCGACGGGCAATTGCCTTTTTAAGCGTTTGTTTTATTAAAATTTGTTAAGGAGGGTTTCGGAAATGGATAAGGAAAAAGAAAAGGATCGCGAGAAAGCTCCTCGCAGTGCAAATAAAAAGCCGCGCAAAAAGGTCTGCATGTTCTGTGCAGATAAAATTGACAAGATTGATTATAAGGATGTTGCAAGGCTCAGAAAGTGCATTACTGAGCGTGCAAAGATTCTTCCGCGCCGTGTTACTGGCACATGCGCATATCATCAGCGCGAACTTACAGTTGCAATCAAGCGTGCAAGACACATTGCATTGCTTCCGTATATAAGCGAATAATTTAAATAATAAAAACCCGGGAATTTTCCCGGGTTTTTTGTTTTTTGGGTGATTTTAAATATTGAAAAAGAGCTGTAGTAAACATAAATTCATGTTTGGTTGACATTTTTTTCAGTCTGAGTTATAATATTCCTGAAAATTACTGATTTTATGAATAAAAAATAATTTTCAGCATTCAATAAAAATTTAAAGAGGCGAAAATATGGCAAAAGCAAATATAAAAGCCGATTTTAAGAGTGATATTAAAAAAGTATGGGATATTGTTACTGACATTGAAAACTACGGCTGGCGCAGTGATATAAGCAAAATCGAAGTGTTGGAGCAGGGGAAAAAATTCGTGGAATATACAAAAAGCGGTTATCCTACGACATTTACCATTACAAAATTCGAACCCATGAAACGGTATGAGTTTGATATGGAAAACGGAAACATGAAGGGCCATTGGGTCGGCATATTTGAAAAAACGCCGGTTGGAACCGTCATAGATTTTACCGAGGATGTGGAAGTAAAAAATCCGGTTTTAAAACTGCTCGCAAGCATTTATTTAAGCAAGCAGCAACAACAATATATAGCCGATCTGCGAAAGGTGCTGGAAGAATAAACGAATTTTTGGCATGCAAAACCGGGGACCAGAAGGAAAGATAGAAGAAAAAACAACATGAAATTGAATCATTATTTATAGAATAGGTGGTTTTTATGGCTACAAGTTTAGACTTTATAGAATATGTCTGCGAACAGATTTCATGTGTTGGTTCAATTAGGTATAAAAAAATGTTTGGAGAATATATGGTTTATGTGAATGAAAAACCTATATTACTTGTCTGTGATAATACGGTTTTTGTAAAACAACTTGAATGTATCAGTGAAAAGATGAGAGATGCAAAGAAAGGTTTTCCTTATGTTGGAGCAAAAGAACATTATATATTAGACATAGATAATTCTGAATTAAGTAAAGAGGTTATAACTTTATTGGAGGCGGTTACTCCGTTTCCAAAATCTAAGAGGAAAAATAAATAAGATTTATGTAATCATTTGTTGTATTAGAGTTCACAGAAATGAAATATATGCGCACATTGAAGTCGGCGAAAACATGAATATGGTTATCAAGCGTTTTATAGACAACGGTCTTTCTATTGAGGAAACGGCAGCTCGAATGGATGTTCCGGTTGACTATATAAAATCATCCTTGGAATAGCACTGCAATAAAATCCAAAGATGCCGGAGTTTATTATGCTTAGGTGCCTTTGGATTTTTATAAATCCGCTATCAGGCAGGAGCACAGGAGGTTATGTTTTTCTTTTTTAAGAAGCATAGCCTCTTTTTTTATTGCATTATGTAGAAAAAAAGAAGTGAAGCTTACAAAAAAGGACATAAAAAGCGAGGAAAAAATTTGCTTTTTATCGTATGATTTTACACGGAGGTGAAGAAATGGAGTGGTTGAAGAGCTTAAGCAACGCCATTGATTATATTGAAAGCAACCTGGACGGTGAAATTTCCTATGAGAAGGCCGCTGAGATTGCGTGCTGCTCAACCTATTATTTTCAGCGGATGTTTTCCTACGTAGCCGGTATTCCGCTGTCCGAATATATACGCCGCCGGAGAATGACGCAGGCTGCGTTTGAATTGCAGTCTGCGGACACAAGAGTATTGGATGTTGCGCTGAAATACGGCTATACTTCCCCCACATCATTCAACAGGGCGTTTCAGAGCATTCACGGTATTCCTCCCGCCTCCGCAAAGTCACAGGGAAGCGTGCTTAACGCGTATCCCCCTATTAAGTTTTCAGTCAAAGTTTCGGGAGGCAGTGCTATGAAATATCGGATTGAAGAAAAAGAAGCCATGCGAATTGTGGGTATCCGTATCCCGTTGACGGAGGATATGGAAGAAAATCAAAGGCTTGTCCCGCCTTTCTGGAACGGGACGTTGCAGGGCAGCCAATTCACGGAAATTTGCAAGCTGTCAAACCAGGCTCCGGAGGGTGTGCTGGGAGTCACGGCATACCAGGGCCCCGGCGAAATCTATTATTACATTGCTGCTGCGACCGATAAGCCTGTTCCTGCGGAAATGCTTGAATATGAAATTCCGGCAGCCACATGGGTAATATTTGAATGCGATGGGCGTTTTAAGGAATCTGTGCAGAACATATTTAAACGCTTTCTTACGGAATGGCTCCCGTTTTCCGGGTATGCTTACGCGGAGCTGCCGGATATTGAAGTCTATCTGATCAGCAAGGAAAGACCGCAGGAGGGGCACTCCGAGGTGTGGATTGCGGTAAAAAAAGAAAAGGAGAATTAAACTCATGGAATACCGGATTGAAATCAGAGATATTGAACCGATTCGCGTTGCTTTTCTGCGTTACAAAGGAATTGCGGCCGAAGCAAACAAGGTTTTCCCAAATGTTTTTAAGTCTGTCAGAGGAAAAACAAACGGCGCTCCGTTTTTCTGCTATTATGTGATGAATCCGGAAACAAAAATGGGAGAAATGGAGCTGTGTGTGCCGACTTCGGAAACGCCTGCCGGGAATGGGATTGAAGTAAAGGAAATGCCCCGTATCAAGGCCGTTTGCGT
>JAJUHO010000218.1 GCA_029267825.1 Oscillospiraceae bacterium | reverse complement strand
TATGCTTGCATAATGTCCGGTGGCTATATAGTCAAATCCAAGTTCCTTTGCCCGCCTAAGCATTCTATCAAATTTTATATGTCTGTTGCATTCTATGCATGGATTTGGCGTTTTTCCCTCAATATAGCTTTTAGAAAAATGCCCCATGACTTTTTCTTTAAAATCATCCTTAAAATTAAAAACAAAGTGGTCTATCCCAAGCTTAAAGGCAACGCTGCGGGCATCCTCAACGTCCGAAAGCGAACAGCAGGTTCTTGTTGCGCTGTCGCACAAAACTATATCGTCGTCCGAAAAAAGTTTAAGTGTAACTCCGGTAACCTCATATCCCATATCAAGCAGCAGTTTTGCCGCAACGGAGCTGTCAACTCCTCCGCTCATACCAAGCAGAACTTTTTTGCCCATATTTTCAAAATTCCTTTTCATTCAACTTTAACTTAATTATACTACAATGGTTCATATTTGTAAACATCAGTGCTGATTTCAGCTTTTCTGCAAATTTATTATATCCAAAACAAAAGCCGCCAAAAGGCGGCAAATTTTAAACCAGTATAAATTCCTCAACAACTTTTGCAATTCCGTCATGATTGTTTGAAAGGGTTATGTAGTCCGCAACTTCCTTTACAGGAGGCTGAGCATTTTCCATTGCAACGCCAAGTCCGGCAAACATTATCATTGACTTGTCGTTAAAGCCGTCCCCGCAGGCAATCATTTCATCCTTTGAAAGTCCAAGCTTTTCAAGCAATCTTCCAAGCGAATATGCCTTATCGATATTCTGTGGCATAACCTCCAAGAAAAAAGGTTCAGAGCGGTAAACATTAAGCCCGCCAAGCCTTCTTGCGACATCAGGCTCAATTTTGCCAAGATAATCCCCATTTCCAAGCATTATAAACTTTGGCACCGGAAATTTAACATAATCCTTAAAATTATCAACCTTTTTTGCGTTCATTTTGTTTATGCGCAATTCAATTTGCAAATACTCATCATCAAGGGTTTCGGTTATAACCGTATCTCCCTCATAAGTCAAAATATTCACATTATATTCTTTTGAAATATCATATATAGCCGGAACCATTTCAGGCAAAACAGCATCCTCGTACATAATTTCTCCGGTTTTGCAATCGGTTATTTTTGCGCCGTTAAAAGAAAGCACATATCCGCCGTATTTTTCCATTTCAAGTTCTTTTACAAAAGGCATAACTCCAAAAGTCGGTCTGCCGGAGGCTATAACAAGCTTAACACCTTTTTTCTGTGCGTGCATGAGTGCTTTTTTAGTTTTTTCGGAAATTTGCTTTTCCGAATTGGTAAGCGTTCCGTCAACATCAAGAACAAGTATTTTATACTTCATATCATAACCCCGTGATTTTTAGTATATATTTTAAGTATAAAATAAAAGTTCCTAAAAGTCTATTATTTTTTTTGACAATTTATATAATTTTACGGCATGATTTTTGTATTTTATTTTTCAAGCATAATAGTTTTATCTTTGCCCTCCAAAAAATTTTTAAGTTTTTCAATAAGCTCCACAATTTTAAATTTTATTTTATAGTTCCTTGGTTCTTTAAGCATTTTTATTTCATCGGGAGTAAATATATCTGAATACTGCTCTATATCCTCCGCCGCAGGAAGGCATAGCGGCGGATACATCACGCACCACCAATTATGTCCGCGCGCTTCTCCTATTTCAATTCTCAAAGCATCATATCTTCCTGCCGGAAGAGTAAAATCGTCATACTCCCTATCATCAAATTCCATATTGACAAAGCTGCATTTAACAGGGTACGAATACCCGTTGCTTGAAATTGTTTCTCTTGCTATTTCTTCAAAAACATCAAGATTTTTAGCAACCCTTTTTTCTGTTTCCTCAAACGAAAGGT
>JAJUHO010000123.1 GCA_029267825.1 Oscillospiraceae bacterium | reverse complement strand
GTCAGCCGCCGTGCAGGGCGCACGCTGAAAGCGTAAGCGCCCGTTGCCGGCGGGTAGGCGAATGTAGACGCAAAAAAGCCCCGCAGGGCGGCGTCTTTTGCCTACTTTTCTTCGCTGGTGAAGAAAAGTAGGCAGGGGGAGTAAAAAAATTATTGTCTTTAAAAGTAATAGAGGGGGGCGGCGCCCCCCTCTTAGATGTTAAAGATTAAAAATTAGATGTTTAAGAAAAGACCTGCAATAAAATAGCTGAATCTAATCTATAACTCCGAAAACTATTTCCTTTGCCTTTTTTACTTCTTCATCACTTGGAGGTTCTACGTCCTCTATCTGCGACTTAATGCCAAGCTGCTCCCATTTATAAAGTCCCATCTTATGATACGGCAAAAGCTCCACTTTTTCCACACACTTATAAGGCTTTAAAAATTCCCTAAGTCTGCGAAGCTTGTCCTCTTTAAGCGTATATCCGGGCAGCAGCACTTGACGTATCCAAACAGCTTTTCCTATTTTTTCACAAAAATCAAGCGTTTTTAAAGTTTCGGCATTGGAAAAACCTGTCAGCTTTATGCAATCCTCCTCATCAATGTCCTTTATGTCCAAAATTATGAGGTCGGCCTTTTCTATCGCTCCCTTTGAAGCTTCAAGCGGAACGGTTCCGGCAGTATCTATCGCCGTATGCAGTCCGTTTTCATGGCATCCGTCTATTACCGCCTCGCAAAATTCCGGCTGCAAAAGCGGTTCACCGCCGGATAATGTCACTCCGCCTTTTTCAATGAAATTTTTATACGAAAGGATTTTTTGAACAAGTTCCAAAGAGGAAATCTCCACCCCGCCATGACATTCCCATGTATCCGGGTTGTGGCAGTAAAGGCACCTTAACCGGCATCCCTGCAAAAACACCACAAATCTTATCCCCGGACCGTCAACCGCACCAAAACTCTCGGTCGAATGGATTCTCCCCTTTACATCCCTCATTCATTTTCCCCCATACTTTTTAAAATCTTTCGTGGAAAGTTCTTGAAATAACATCAAGCTGCTGTTCTTTTGTGAGCTTTATAAAATTAACCGCATATCCGGAAACTCTTATCGTAAGCTGCGGGTACTTTTCGGGATGCTCCATTGCGTCAATCAAGGTTTCACGATTCATCACATTCACATTGATATGATGCCCCGTTTCCTTTGTGTAGCCATCAAGCAGCGACACAAGGTTTGATACCCTTTCGCCTTCCGATTTTCCAAGCGCAGCGGGAACTATTGAAAACGTGTAGGAAATTCCATCCTCGGCATATTCGTAAGGAATTTTTGCCACTGAAAGCATTGAAGCAACACATCCGTTGCGGTCACGCCCATGCATGGGATTTGCCCCCGGCGCAAAAGGTTCTCCTTTTTTCCTGCCGTCAGGAGTAGAACCGGTCTTTTTGCCGTAAACCACGTTTGAAGTAATCGTAAGTATTGACATGGTCGGAACAGAATTGCGATACGTCCTGCGCCTTGCAAGCTTTTTCATAAAGCTTTCCGTAACAAGCGTTGCTATGCTGTCAACCCTCGGGTCGTTATTTCCAAACTGCGGATATTCACCTTCAATGTTAAAATCCACTATAAGGCCCGTTTCATCCTTTACCGGAGTTACCTTAGCATACTTTATAGCCGAAAGGCTGTCAACCACAACCGAAAGTCCGGCAAGCCCGCAGGCGGAAGTCCTTAAAATCTCCTCGTCATGCAAAGCCATTTGAAGTCTTTCATAGCAATACTTATCATGCATGAAGTGGATTATGTTGAGAGTATTTATATAAAGCTTTGTAAGCCATTCGCAAACCGTTTCAAACTTTGCCCAGACTTCATCGTATTTAAGTGGGCCTTCTGAAATTTCTCCGACGACTGGGCCTATCTGTTCCCCGCTCTTTTCATCCCGACCGTTGTTAATCGCATAAAGCAAAGCCTTTGCAAGATTTGCCCTTGCGCCGAAAAACTGCATTTGCTTTCCTATTCTCATTGCTGAAACGCAGCATGCTATACCATAATCATCGCCAAATTTCGGGCGCATGATATCGTCATTTTCATACTGTATTGAGGATGTTTCTATCGAAATTTTTGCACAATACTTTTTAAAGTTTTCGGGAAGGTTTACACTCCATAAAACCGTAAGGTTAGGTTCCGGAGCTGCGCCAAGATTAACAAGCGTATGCAGGAAACGGTAAGACATCTTTGTAACCATAGTCCTTCCGTCCTCACCCATTCCGCCTATTGCCTCGGTAACCCATGTGGGGTCTCCCGAAAACAGCTCGTCATATGCAGGCGTTCTAAGGAAACGCACCATTCTTAGCTTCATAATAAAATGGTCAACAATTTCCTGTATTTCTTCTTCGGTAAAGCGTCCGCTCCTTAAATCATTTTCCGCATAAATGTCAAGGAATGTGGATACCCTTCCAAGCGACATCGCCGCGCCGTTTTGCTCCTTTACTGCCGCAAGGTATGCAAAATAAAGCCACTGGAAAGCCTCTTTGGTGTCCTGTGCCGGTCTTGAAATATCAAATCCGTAGCTTTGCGCCATTGCTTTAAGCTCTTTAAGCGCCTTTATCTGCTCGGCTATCTCCTCCAAATCCCTAACGGTATCGCCATACATAGGCTCGTCATCGCGTGCCTTTTTGGCTGCAATCTTAAATTCAATCAGCTTATCCACACCATAGAGGGGAACCCTTCTGTAATCGCCTATAATCCTGCCCCTGCCATAAGAATCCGGCAGGCCGGTTATAATTCCCGAATGTCTTGCCTTTTTCATGGCATCGGTGTAAACATCAAAAACCCCATCATTATGCGTTTTGCGGTACTTGAAGATAGTGTCTATTTCCTCTGGAAGCTTTCTGCCGTAAGCTTCAAGCGAAGTATGAACCAGTCTTATTCCCCCAAAAGGCATTATTGCCCTTTTAAGAGGCTCGTCCGTCTGAAGTCCGACTACTTCCTCCAAGCTTTTGTCTATATATCCCGGAGCATGTGAAGTAATGGTTGAGATTGTCTTTTCATCAATATCAAGCACTCCTCCTGCCTCACGCTCTTTTTTCATAAGTTCAAGCACTTTTCCCCAAAGCTTTTTCGTCTTTTCGGTTGCCGGTGCCAAAAATGCCTCGTCGCCTTCGTAAGGGGTATAATTTCTAACTATAAAGTCCCTTACGTCAATTTTTTCGTTCCATGTGCCTTGTACAAAATTCATAACGACCCTCCCTCAAATCAATCGCCGCTTAATTCTCTCCTCAATTAGTATAGTATCACTTCCGCAGCAAAAAGTCAAACACGAAAGGCAGATTATGATATAGAATTAAATCTACATTTTGATGAATTTATAGTGCAAAATAACTATATCTTGTATTTAATAACCTTCCGTACCATCTATTGAGGTATCGTTGTCTATCCAACTCTGCACATCTATTATAGTATAAGTATCTTTTGTATTCCTTACTATAACGGTGCTTATGCCGGCGTTTATAATAAGCCTTTTGCACATTGAGCAAGGCTCTACGTTGCCGTAAAGTTCCCCTGTCTTTGCATCATGGCAGGCAAGATAAAGCGTTGCGCCTATCATATCCTTTCTTTGTGCCGAAATTATCGCATTAGCCTCGGCATGAACCGAACGGCAAAGCTCATACCTTTGTCCTTTTGGAACATTAAGTTTTTCCCTTGTGCAATATCCAAGGTCGCAGCAGTTTGCCCTGCCCCTTGGCGCACCGACATATCCCGTAGAAACAATCTCATCGTTTTTTACAATAATTGCGCCAAAATTGCGTCTAAGGCAAGTTCCCCTTTCAAGTACTGTTTCAGCTATATCAAGATAATAATTTATTTTATCGCGTCTTTCCATAAAAACCACCATTTCCTTTAAAATTTCACCTTAATTATAACTGCAAACGCTTTATTTTTCAAGGCGCTTAAAATCCCTTTTAGCAAAATTTCAAAAACATTCATATTATATTATGGCAAGTTTAAATTACTAAATTTATGAGGGGAGTAGTTTATGGCTAATGATAAATCTTTCGGCGATCGTCAAAAAAGACCTTCTCCAAATCAAAACAGAGAACAAAACCGTGAAGACGAAAGATGTCCCCACAACCACAATTTTAACCCGCAAACAAAAATCTATAATTGCCAATGCTGCTGCGTGGCGGGACCTCCCGGACCTCCCGGGCCGGTTGGACCGATAGGCCCTCAAGGGCCTCAAGGACCGGCAGGGCCTCAGGGACCGGCAGGACCTCAGGGACCGGCAGGACCTCAAGGACCGGCAGGACCTCAAGGACCGGCAGGACCTCAGGGACCGGCAGGACCTCAGGGACCGGAAGGACCTCAGGGACCGGAAGGACCTCAGGGACCGGAAGGACCTCAGGGACCGGCAGGACCTCAAGGACCGGCAGGACCTCAGGGACCGGCAGGACCTCAGGGACCGGAAGGACCTCAAGGACCGGCAGGACCTCAAGGACCGGCAGGACCATCAGCAGATTGTGTATGCACCGACCAGCTTGTATATGTGCTTAACCAGTTAAGAACAATTTACTCCGAAGACAACTTTGTGGTAAACATGGAAGACGGCAGCAGTGCAAGCGGACGGCCGGGGACTGTAAGCCAAGGATTGTTTCAGCTTTTGGGAGGCCAAAATCTTGAATATGTTTCAATTTGCAAAATAGCTTCAATTTCAATAACAAGCGCCGAGTATTCTTCCGAAATTGAATACCTTCCGGTTCCGACAGAACCGCCTCAAACCTGCGAAGGCCAATGTGAGGCAGCCATAAGGGCTTTGCTTCCGGTCGGAACATCGACAAACATTAAAGTCGGCGGACAAAGCACAGGCACAAAGCCCGTAGTTGCCAGCGAATACGGAATGATTGTCCTTGCCAGCAGACAAAGTGTTGAGTTTGTAGTCACCTGCCAAATTGAAACAGTCGTCTTATTGGATTGATTATTTAAAAGCCCCGAGGGTAAATCCTCAGGGCTTATTTTTCATATCTTTTTTATTCTGTACATATTTTGCAGCACAAGCCAGTTTTGCATAAAGAAATTATTTATTGTCCAATAGCTTACTCCACCGAGATTATATTTATCGACAAGCTTGAGCCTTGCCTCTATGCTTCTTGCATCGTCAAACCAAACCTCATGCAGTCTTTTATCACTGTCATAATAATTAAAGTATGGAGCTTGAGCTTTTGCATCATAATGGATTTCCGCCCCAACCCTTGCCGCAAGCCTTACGGCTTCAAGATTTGTAATAGACCTTGCCGCCGACCCCGGAACAAATGGCAGCGTCCAATCATAGCCATAATTCGGCATGCCCATAAGTATTTTTTCCG
>JAJUHO010000222.1 GCA_029267825.1 Oscillospiraceae bacterium | reverse complement strand
ATCCGTACCAAGCGAATTAAGCTTTCTTATTGGCTTCGCCTTGTCGGAAAGCAAATCATACTCCTCAAAAAAAGAAGTAGTTGCGTAAATAAATCCGTCATTGTCAATAAAAAGGTTATTATATTCCGTCGGAACAAACTGTTCCATCTGTTCCCTCTGCGCTTTTGTGGACACAAGCTTCCACAAATAATCCGACATTTTGAACGTTACTTCGCTTGCACCGACATATCCGGAAAATTTTCCGTTTACGTCATATTCCAAAAATCCCTTGTTGTAATTTTTAACTATCGCATAAACCCTTCCGGAAGAATCGGCGGCAGCCTTTTGCGGCAAAAAATCGGAACCGGCGTCAACCGTTTCATCATTTGGCTTCGTAAGTTCTTTTATAAATTTATGATTTTTGTCGATGTGCAAAATTCTTTGATTTTTGGTGTCGCAAATGTACATATCGCCATTTTCGGCAACAAAAATATCCTGCGGGCCTGATAATTTTTTATTTTGCACATCACCTGAAATTTCACTGAATTCTTCCACAAGCTTTACTTCTGCCCCATTAAGCTCAAGGACCACAATCCTGTTGTTTCCGGTATCACAAATATAAGCCTTCTTGTCCTTTACAAACATCCCCTGAGGATCTGAAAAATCGCCGATGCCAAGCATATTTCCGGTAATCATAACCATCGCTTCATAAGCATCCGGAGATTCCCTTTCATCACTCCAGTAATCATAAGTATATGTATACATACCTACCGCTTCTGCCTTTGGCCAAACCGGAAGCACCGCCCAAAGCAAAAGGCAGAAGAAAAACGTGAAAATCTTTTTTACTCTTTTCATTGCTTCCTCCTTAATCCTTAATGCCCGAGCTTGCCATTGTTTCAATTACATTGCTTTCGGACAAGATAAAGGTAACTATTGGCACAATCATCATAATAAGTGTTACAGCGGCACCGACTCCCGCCCTTGCAACTCCTCCGCCTATTATCTGCTGCAAAGCATAGGGAAGTGTTTTTAATTCCTCTGAAAAAATAAAGCTCGATGCCTTTGCATTCCATAAATTTTGAACTGAAAAAATAAGCAGCGTCAGCCATGCCGGTTTTACCATTGGCATTACAATCGAAGAATAAATTTTCCATTCGCTTGCTCCGTCTATCTTTGCCGCCTCAATGATTGCATTAGGCACTCCCTCCATGAACTGCTTCATAAGGAACAATCCCATAGGCGCCGCAAAGGCAGGAATTACAATTGCCCATATGGTATCAAGCCAGCCAAGCCTTGAAATTACAAGATAGTTCGGAATCGCCGTTACATATCCATTAAACATAAGGGCAGTAACAACAAGCTTGAAAAATGTCCTGCTTCCCGGAAAATCATATTTTGCCAACACATATGCTCCCATGGAAGAAATAATTATATGCCCAAAAGTTCCCACAACGGTTATTAAAACCGTATTGTAAAGATACCTTGTAAACGGCACCCATGATTTTTTCATGATTACAAACAAATCCTGAAAATTATCAAGTGTAGGATGCCTTACAAATACTCTCGGCGGATAAACAAATATCTCGTCAAGCGGTTTAAATGCACTGCAAATTGCATAAACCAAAGGAAACGCCATAAATATTCCGAAAAAAATCAATATAAAATTGATTCCAACATCGCCCGCTCGCGAACGATTAGGCTTTCTGCGTTTTAAATAATGCACAGTTTTCATTGCCAATCCCCTCTTATCCCTATCAGGTTCCCACACGGCGAAGCATAGCCTGGATAGCTTTGT
>JAJUHO010000212.1 GCA_029267825.1 Oscillospiraceae bacterium | reverse complement strand
TGCCGGAGAGGGAGGAAGCGATACTAAGATAGCATATACAGGAAATAAAGTCGTCAATTTATCTTCTACGGATATACAGAAAAAATTAGGCGGAGGGGCATGGATTTTAGTTCCACAATGTCCTACCGTTTGGATGGATGACGGAGTAGAACAGCTTGGAAAATCCAATAAAAGCATTTACACCGAAGCTTTAAAAGCTTGCATAGACGAATTTATTGCAAAACACGAAGATAAAATAGATAAGAATAAAATTTATATCGGTGGATTATCAAACGGAGGGTTCATGACAATAAGAATGCTGATTGATTATCCAGATTTCTTTGCAGGCGCCATACCGGTATGCGAAGGATTTTATAAAGAAAATATAACCGAAGAAATTATTCGGAAATTGAAAAATATCCCTATTTGGTTCGTTCATTCCAAAGGAGATGAATTGCTGCCCCCGCAAGATACCGTCATTCCCCTTTACAAGGAATTGAAAAAAGCAGGAGCTGAAAATGTGCACTTTACTTACTTTGACCATGTTGAAGATTTGACCGGAATGTATAAGGATGATTTCGGACGGCCGCAAAAATTCTTTAACCATGGCGTCTGGGTACATGTTTATAACGACCATTGCTTCGCAGACATAGACGGAAGCTATGTAATGCACAACGAAGAACCGGTTACTTTATGGGAATGGCTTGGAAAACAATGCAAAAATAAAAATGCAGAGTGATTTTTTCACATAATTTAAATAAATTGTACGGCTTAGCTTTAATGCCGTACAATTTATTTTTTATAAAGCTGTCTTTAAATAACCCCCAAATTAAAGATGTAACATTATTATGACTCAAAATATTACTATTGTGACTTATTATCAAAAATGTAGAAAAGTAATAAATGAAATGATATAATATTAGATGTATTATATAAATTTACTTGGTTTCTACGGAGGGATAAGATGTCAGGACTTAGATTTCCATTTGCAAACTCCATAAGGTTCAGAATTGTCGCTGCAATTACGGCTATTTTTATTTTAGTTACCGGAACTATGGGTTTCAATAATTTGTTCGCAATAAAATCCGCACGAAATCAAGCATTCAGCTCAAACAGCAAAACGCTTTCCCTTTTCACGCAGCAGCTTGATGATTCGCTGGATTTCGTTGAAAAATATCTCGCTTCACTAAGCATAACGGACACAAACATAAGGTCTATGGAAACCACAAGTGAAACTCCTGAAAGATATATAGCACAATACCGGATGAGCTTGAAAATATCCGAAGCAGTAAATAATTACAGCATAATTGACGGCCTGTTCATTTATTCAAAATTAACCAATACCTACATTAATTCAAATAAAAGCCAATCCTCATCAGATGATGCAAGTTCTATAAAAAAATTTATGATTTCCGCACTTTCAACCTCTACGCAAAACGATGAAGAAGACCTGGTGAAAAAAAGCGGCGGCAACTGGATTGTCATAGAAATCAACGGCAAATTTTATCTTGCAAGGATTTTGCTTATCAGCAAAACTTACGTCGGTGCATGGGTCAATATTGACAACATTATAAAATACCTTGGAAAAAACGGATTCGGCGGCATGGACCATGTACTGCTGGTAAAAAACGACGGAAAGGCAATGGGAGGAAATTTTCAAAGCCAAATTATTGATTTGGGCAGAAATTTAAACGAACCTCAATTTTTTAATTCCGATGACAGTGAAAAATATATGGTTATAGCCAAAAATTCAACACAAGGAGAATTCAGCCTTGTTGCAATGATTGCTGATAAAAACATCCTAAAAGGTTTGGATTCACTTCAAAAATTAATTTTCGCATCAACAATACTTGTTGCCATTTTTATAGTGTCAATTTTTATTTTGATACAAAAGTCAATCATTTTGCCGCTCAACAATTTATTTAAAGCAATGAAGCAATTAAAATCGGGGGATTTCAACGTACGGCTCAATACAAAAAATGAGTGCGAAGAAATTTTAATAATAAACCAGACCTTTGACGATATGGTTAAAAAAATTGAAGACTTAAAAATTAAAGTATACGAAGAAAAAATATACAAGCAAAGGGCCCAGCTACAATTCCTGCAATTGCAGTCTAACCCGCATTTTTACATTAATTGCCTAAACATAATCCACAGCCTTGCCCTGACAAAAAATTTTGA
>JAJUHO010000194.1 GCA_029267825.1 Oscillospiraceae bacterium | reverse complement strand
CCGCCAAGCTCGCATTCAAGCCTTATCTTGTGCTTTCCTGCCGAAAGGTAGAAAAGGTACGGCTCATCGCCGCCTATGTACTGCTGCCTCCAACTGCTTTTATATTCAAATTTTATTTCCTGTGCCTCTTTAAAAGGAACCTCTCCATCAATCGTAAGCTTTCTCGGAACATAAAAGCCCCTTACCCAGTTTTGCTTTACGTTAAGCCCTATCTGATAAAGCCCGTCGGCGGGAACTTCAACCTCCCATTCTATCCACTGTCCGGATTCATTCCAGTTTGAACCGCCTACGGTATTCATTTTTGCCTTAGTGACGCTATAAGGTGTAACCGCCGGACTTGACCTGTCTGTCTGTGCATAGAGCATTGGGGAGGATTTTAACTTGGCACTTTCCCCCTCGACCGTAATCACATCGCCGCTTGCCTCGGTATACCCTTTGTCCTTCCACTCCTGCAAAACTTCTTCATATGAAGGGCTTTCCTTTGCCGGATGCAGAGTTATTTTTCTTATCATCATGGGTTCCCTTGCGGAAATGAATTTTATTTTATGTTCTCCTTTTGAAAAATAAAATTCAAACGGGTCCGTATAGTAGCCCTCGTAATCCTTTATGTCTTCTTCAATCCAATCAGGCTTTTCCACCTGCCTCGGCTTTAATTCATTGCCGCGGTTGTCCACCTGTATCTCCGATTTTTCATTTCCCCAAAGCCTGTCGAATTCAACCGTAGCCGCCTCTGAAAAAGGCAGCTCGCCGTCTATGTAAACCGCGCGCTGTATATCGGAGCTCTTGCCCTCAACCGGGTAATAAAGGACGGATATGTTGTAAAGGCCCTCTTCCTTTACATCAACCGTCCACTCTATGCTTCCCTCTTCTGCGGTAAGCACCGACGTGCCCTTCATGCCCTCGTAATCATCGACCTTTTGGACCTGCATGCCCTCCACAGATGTGTAATCGTTTCCCCCGACTGCATAGCTGCTTTGGGGCCGCTTTGAATTTTCATACTGTGCTATATATTCGGAGTAATCGATTTTCCCCATGTATTCATCAAGAACGCTTTCATAAAGGCTTTTTTCATCATGAGATTCTGCGGTGTCCGCCTTTGCCTGAAAAGGAAAAACTCCGCACAATAAAGCTCCGGAAAGTACCACAGCCCCTGCTTTTGACCAAAAGCGCTTTTTTGATTTTGTTGACATCAAAGCTTTCCTCCCAAATGCCGGCGCATTTTCGGGGTTAAAAAACCGCCCAAAATGCAAGCAATCGTTTAATACAATTAAAATTAAATTATGTAAAATAATTTAACTAACATTAAGGTTGTTTTTAGCATTAAATTTCGTGCGACATATCGTGCACTTTTGTAGAAATTATATTACATTCTTTCTTTTTTGTCAATAGCTTTTTCGGCTTTTTTTATAATTTATTTTTTAAAACTCCTCAACCTTTTGAATAGTTTTGCCTTGCACCCGTAAAACAGGGCTTAAATTACCCGTTATATTATACAAATAAGGCCCTTTGCCAATTTTTATCTTAGGCAAAGAGCCTTATTTGGTCAAAAAACATCTAAAAAATAAAAATGCACTCAAAATCGTGCATTTTTATTTCAGTTTATGTGGATGAACGGTAAATTATCGACGTATTTATACAAATTGTTTCATAAGGCTTTTCACGGTTCTGTATCCTCTCCATTATAAGGCCAAGCATCCTTTTGCCAAGATACTCATTATCCACATGCACAGTTGTAAGCATTGGATTTTTGCCTATAAAATTAAGCTTATCATCAAAACCTGCAATAGCCTTTTCCCCCGGCACCGAAATGCCTTTGCCTTCAAGGTACTTAAGCACTTCTATTGCTATATCGTCATTTGCGCATATTATTGTATCAGGAATTTGAGCCAGCTCATCAAGCCAATGTATAATGGATTCCGTATTATAATACATAACACCTTCATGCTTTAATATGCACTTTTGATAGTCAAGCGAAATCCCATGGTCTTCAAGGGCATCCTTAAAGCCCCTCCATCTGTCATAAATAGTCCGGCAGTAATGTATATCGCCTATAAAGCCGAAATTCCTGCGCCCCTTTGAAACAAGCTCCGAAACCAGCCTGTAAACGCTGAAATATCCGTCCACAATCACCACATCGGCAAGGAATTCTCCCGGCATAACATGCACTGGTGAGTCATAAAACACCGTAGGAATGCCGCATTCAAAAATTCTTTTATTATAAGCATCTCCAAAAACGGAAAGGCTGATTATCCCGTCAACTTTTTTATTTTGTATTTCTTTTGGCAGGACAAGGTCGCGCTCATCCTCGGAACTTATAAAATAGAGCATGCAGGAATAATCCGTTTTGTCAAGGACATCAGTAATGCCAAACACGATACGGTTCCAGAACTCGCATATTTCGCGTTTTGCTATTATGGCAATCTTTTTGTTTTCCGAAAGAATAAGGCCGCCGATTTCATTTTTAACTTCTTCGGGAATTTTTGCATATCCCATGCTCAGCGCTTTTTTCAAAATGCGTTCCCTTGTATGCGGAGCAACCTCGTCGCTGCCCTGCAAAGCTTTTGAAACAGTATTGCGCGAAAGATTCATTTCCTGTGCAATATCCTTAATTGACACCTTTTTCATGTTTCGTTCCTTCTTTCAAGCGTTACGGTATTATGATAGCATATTTATAATGCAAACGCAAGAAGAAATGCACGAT
>JAJUHO010000196.1 GCA_029267825.1 Oscillospiraceae bacterium | reverse complement strand
GTCTATTATTGAACCTGCGATAGTAAAATCCTTTTTGCTGCTGTTTATTTGGTCGATAAAGCTTTTATCGATTTTAAGGCAGTTGATAGGGAAATGCTTCAAATAATTAAGTGAATTGTATCCCGTTCCGAAATCGTCAAGAGCAATTGTTATGCCAAGCTCGGAAAGTTCCATAAGTATATCTTCCGCCGATTCAAAAAGACTTATAAGAACGCTTTCAGTTAATTCAAACTGTATGAACTGCGGTGGAATTTGCGTTATTTCAAGTACCTGTTTTATGCTTTTTACGTAATCCGGCTGAAGCAGCTGGCGGGGAGAGATGTTTATTGACATAATCACATCCCGCCCAAGCTTCTTTTTTAGCTTTTTGTAGAACCTGCATGCAGTTTCAAAGACCCATTTGCCAAGCGGAATTATAATTCCCGTTTCCTCTGCAATTGGGATAAATTCTGACGGCGGAACCGTTCCAAGTTCATCGTTTGTCCATCTTAACAAAACCTCAAAGCCGTAAATCTCTTTTGAATCCGTTGATATTATCGGCTGGTAGTTAAGATAAAATTCCTCGTTATCTAGTGCCGCCATAAGCTTTTGCGAAATAATTGCCTTGTTTTCAATGCTTTTTTGGTAAGAGCTGTTATAATATTCGACTCCCGACAAATCAAACTGTTTTGCTATATTTACGGCAATATCGGCATTTCTAAGCAGAATTTCTGGCACGTCGCCATCGTCCGGATATATCGAAATTCCTATGCCGAATTTAACATAAAGCTTTTGCCCAAAAATTTCAAGCGGGGACAGAAAAGCATTTTTAATTTTTTCAATAAATAAATCCGTTTCTTCAATGCTTTCCTTAAAGCTGTGGATTACTATAAATTCATCGCTGTTAAAGCGGCAGGAAAAATTATGTGAACCGGACACGCTGTTTAACCTTTCGGCAAAGCGCTTTAAGAATTCATCGCCGGCGGCATGGCCAAGGGTATCGTTTATCCATTTGAAGTTGTTTATGCTTATAAAAATAACGGCAAATTTGGAAAGAGTCGATGAAGCGAATTTTATTGATTCTTCAAGGTGCAAATCAAGTTTTGTCCGGTTTGGAAGTCCGGTTAAGCTGTCAAGATATGTAAGGCTCATGAGTTCCTTTGATTGCTTTTGTATTTTTTCTCCAAGATTATCAAGACATCCGGCAATCATCCCCATGCTGTCATTTGAATAGGAATTTATCCGTGGCGAGTAATCTTTAATGCCGTATTTGCGTACGGATTGCATGATTTTTGGGAAATCCTTAAAATGTTTAGTAAAAATAACCAAAATAAAGGCTGTTAAAATAATAATTGAGCAGACAAGCAAAAGAATGTGGCGTCCGGAGATAAGCTTTTCGGCATGCAGGCTCTCTTTGTTATCAAAAAAGATAATGGTTTTGATATTTATTATGGGATTTTCTGAAAAATAGACGTATTTGCCGTTTTTGAGCGGATAAAAACCGGTTTCGGATTGCAATGCGGCATCTATTGTGTTTTTAATTTCCATTCCGTTTGGGGGAAAATCCGAGATAAAGCTTAAATTTTCGCTTGCGTAAATCTTGTTGCCGTCAGAGTCTATTAAAACCGGATAGTAATTTTGCAATGTTTCAAGTTCATCAAGCATTGCACGCAAATTGTCGCTTGAAATTTCAATTCCGGCATAACCCAAAAGATTTCCGTTTTCAAAGACGGACTTGACGATTTCAATTCCGGTCTTATCGGAAACAAGGCTTTTTGAAAGTCCAGAAAACCATATGCTTGATTCCGGCTTGGATATGAAATACGAATACCACGGTGCTGATTTTATATCATAATCCTTGTCTGAAACCGTACCGTCGGAGGTTATGTAAAAGCTTTGCAGGTCTGAGGCGACCCATGCAAGAGAGATGACAGAATCCTTGGTGCAGGTTTGCAGCAGGGATTGCATTTCGTCAAAACCGTCGGCATAAGCGCCGGATTTGCTTTTAGCCGAAGCAGTAAGGTATTTTGCGGTTTTTTCGCTGCTTGCCAGAACGTTCAAGACGTCAAGCTTTGAATTTATTTTGCAGTTGATTTTTTCGGCATATTGTGCCGAAATGCTCTCAATTGAACTTTGTGATGTTTTTTTAAAAAAACTTTTTTGAAGGAGGAAATTTGCCGTTGCATTGGCAAAAAACACGACAAGGCATGCGGCAAGAACAAGTATCAGGAATTTTTTAGTAAAACTATCTTTTAAAATATCTGAGATTTTTTTTAGCATGATGTTCCCTCCCTTTAATCTAAATTTTAACATACAATTTTACAATAAACGTTAATAAAATCCAAAGTTTCAAAAAACATTAAAGCTTTTGCATCAGAAAAAAGCAAGAATTTTGGCGAAAAACGTAAAGAGAGATGGAATTTAGTTTATTTAATATCATTTTAATCCTGTATAAGGAAAAGATGTATATTTTTCCAAATATCAACATTTTATGAAGAATGTATTGACGCAATAAGGGAAAAATTATATAATAAAATTACTAATAAAAATTTTGGAGAATTTATATGAAAAAAATTGCTTTTATACTATCATTTGCACTAATATTTTCATCACTTTCCGCTTGCAAGAAAATAGAACAGTCTGAGGCAAAAGTAACCTCATCTCAAACATTGCAGGCAGAAAATCCGGTTCAAACTTCAAAAACATCTGCCGCGGC
>JAJUHO010000092.1 GCA_029267825.1 Oscillospiraceae bacterium | reverse complement strand
CCGGGGCACAACAGCTTTACCGTTTCGGAAACGGGAAAAGAACTTATGGTGTTCCATGCAAGGCAGTATCCGGGACTTATAGGCTCGGCGCTTGGCGACCCTAACAGACATACATATACATTGGAAATCAAATGGAATGACGACGGAACTCCTCGGTTTGAATATATGAAGCAAAAATAATTTGTTTTAAGGGGGATTTCACGTGAAAAAGGCCGTTTTGGGACTTGCACTCTGTGCGGCGCTTTTGTTTTCGGCATGTGCGGGAGGGGACGCATCATCGTCGGCCTCCTCATTATCCGGTGAAAGCTCGTCGCAGGAAACGTCAAAGGAGGATACGGAAAATTTGTTTGAGGGAATAAAGCTGAAAGCCGATACTGATGTCAGGAAAAGCTTTTCTGACGTTTCGGTGCACGACCCGTCTGTTTTAAAAGTTGGCGATACTTATTACATTTTTGGCTCACACCTTGCGGCGGCAAAAACAACAGACCTTATGCATTGGACTTTGATAGATTCGGGAGTGAAAAAGGGAAACAAAATCATTCCGGACGCTATGACCGAAATGAAAGAAGCGTTTGATTGGGCAAAAACGACCACATTTTGGGCTCCTGATGTAATACAGCTTGGCGACGGCAAATTTTATATGTATTACTGCAACTGCGAGGGCAGCTCACCGCTTTCGGCACTTGGCGTGGCAGTTTCCGACAATGTAGAGGGGCCTTACAAAAACCTTGGCATAATCCTTAAATCAGGCATGGGCTCTGATACTCCCAGCGAGGATGGGGATGTTTACAATGCAAGCGTTCAGCCCAATGCCATTGACCCATGTGTTTTTTACGATAAGGACGGACGCCTTTGGATGAGTTACGGCTCTTATTCCGGCGGGATTTTTGTGCTTGAACTTGACCCGAAAACGGGAATGCCCCTGCAAAAAGGATACGGCAAAAAAATCCTTGGAGCAAATCATTTGAGGATAGAAGGCTCTTATGTGATGTATAATCCGCAAACGGATTATTATTATATGTTTCTTTCATATGGCGGGCTTGCTTCCGACGGAGGATACAATATAAGGGTATGCCGTTCTAAAAATCCGGACGGGCCTTATTATGATTCGCAAAATCAAGATATGATAAACTGCAAGGGGCCAAACGGTTCTTTCTTTAACGATGCCGCCGCCGCAAAATACGGCGTAAAGCTTATGGGAAATTACAGATGGAATTGGATTGAGGGCGAAAACGGCAAAATAAGAAAAGGCATAGTTTCCCCGGGACACAATTCCGCAATACTTGACGAAAGCACCGGAAAGTATTTTCTTATTTTCCATACAAGATTTGAAAACAGCGGAGAGGGTCATGAAGTCATGGTTCATCAGATGTTTTTCAATGAAAACGGCTGGCCTGTGGTGGCGCCTTATAGATATGCCGGCGAAACAATAGCATCCTCTTATGATGAAAAGGAAATAGTAGGGCCTTATAAGTTCATAAATCATATGAACGATACGACCAAGGAAATAAGAGGCTCAAGCGTTATTTGGCTCAATGAGGACCATACCATTTCCGGAGATGAACAGGGTACATGGGAAATTACAAACGGCGTGAATGTTAAAATTACAATAAAAGGAATAGAATACAGCGGCGTTTTCTTAAAACAGTGGGATGAATACGGGCTTAAAGACGTAATGACCTTTACCGTGCAGTCTGAAAAGGGCGTTTCTCTATGGGGAAGCGGAATAGCGGCGCTTGACTGATAAAAAATGCTCCGGTTTTTGACCGGAGCATTTTTCGTATGTCGTTATTTATTTTATCTTTGTACTCTGCCTGAGCCGCCTGTGCTTGCAAGGTTTAAAACCTCATCCACCGAAACAAGGTTTGCATCACCCTCAATTGAGTGTTTGAGGCAGCTTGCGGCGGTGGCAAATTCTATTGCCTCCTTGGGCGGCATGCTTTTGAGCATGGCGTAAATAAGTCCTGCCGAAAAGCTGTCCCCTCCGCCTATTCGGTCAACGATATGTATCAGGTATCTTCTGCTGAAATGACATTCGTTTCCGTCAAAGAGCATTGCCCCCCATGAATTGTCGGTTGCGGAAATAGAGCGCCTTAAAGTAAAGGCAAGCTTTTTAAAACCGAATTTTCCTGCAAACTTTTTTGCTATGTCCGCATATTCCTCGGGATTTATTTCATCCTCATCCTCGCATGGAATATCTGATTTTATGCCGAAAATATCGTTTGCATCTTCTTTGTTGGCTATGCACACGTCAACATAGGGCATGAGCTCGGACATAACTTTCCCTGCCTTTTCCTTTGGCCATAGGTTTTTGCGGTAATTTATATCGCAGCTTATCTTAATCCCTTTTTCCTTTGCCGTTTTGCAGGCATCAAGGCAAATTGAGGCTGTTTCATCACTCAATGCGGGAGTTATTCCGGTGAAGTGGAACCAATCAGCACCGGCGAGGATTTCATTCCAGTCAAAGTCGCTTTTGCCTGCAAGGGCAATTGCAGATCCTGCCCTGTCATAAATAACTTTTGACGGGCGCTGCGATGCGCCTTTTTCAAGGAAGTAAATTCCCACCCTTTCGCCGCCGCGCACTATGTGGGAAGTATCCACCCCATACCTTCTAAGCGAATTTATTGCAGCCTGTCCTATTTCGTGCTTTGGCAGCTTTGTGACAAAGCTTGTATCAATCCCGAAATTTGCAAGAGATACTATTGCATTGGCTTCCGCGCCTCCAAAAACTGCGCCATAGTTTTCCGCCTGCAAAAAGCGGAGATATCCCTGTGGCGATAGCCTGAGCATTATTTCACCAAATCCAACAACCTTTGGCATAAAAATTTCTCCTTACATAAAAAGTTATTTTTGCAAAAGATGCACCGCAAAGCCGCCTAATTCATTTTTTAAATAAATTGCGGTCATTTTTCCGGCATCGCTGTATTTTGCTGTTGACGGGTCAAATTCAATACCTTTGAATTTAAGGTAGTTTACCGCCCTGTCAAGATAATTTGTCCTTATGGCAATATGCCCGTGTGTGCCAAGATAGTGGGATTTCATTGCTTCAATAAAATTCCCAGCAAAGATTGAGGCGGGAGTTTCCCTTTTGGCAAAACCGAAAATATTTTCAAATGCAGAGGCAATTCCATCTGCTTTGTCAGAATCGCTTGCATTTATTCCTATGTGGGCAAGCTCAAATCCAAGCATTTTTTCAACTGCCTCTTTTGCAAGCAGACGTATCTTGTCAAATTCTCCTGCTGATATAAGGCTGTCCGGAGCCATCCAGCTTCCCCCACAAGCAATTATTTTTGGAAAATCAAGGTATGAATTCAAATTTTGAGGTCCTATTCCTCCGGTTGGCATAAAAAGCATATTTGAATAAGGAGCGGACATTGCCTTTATCATATTAAGCCCGCCTGCGGCCTCTGCCGGAAAGAATTTAACCACATTAAGCCCAAGCTCTATTGCAAGCTCAACATCGCTGGGATTTGCAGTTCCGGGGATAATCGGCACTCCTTTTTCAATGCAATGCTTTACTGTTTTTGGATTAAGTCCCGGGCTGACAATAAATTTAGCTCCCGCCTCAACCGCTTCATCCGCCTGTTCGGGAGTAAGCACCGTTCCCGCGCCGACAAGCATTTGCGGGCAGTTTTGCGAAATTTCCCTTATTGCATCCTTTGCCGCATTTGTCCTGAAAGTCACTTCGGCGCATGGGATACCGCCCTCGCAAAGCGCATTGGCAAGCGGCAGGGCATCCTTTGCATTGTCAATTTTGATTACCGGAACAATTCCTATTGCTTTAATTTTTTCAATAATTTCCATAATATCACCTCATGGTTTCATAATACGAAACACAGTTTCACATATCGTTACTTAAATTATATCTCACAGAAAGGATTTGTCAAGCAGTTTTATTGTATTTAACACAATCATATGCTAAAATAGAAGTTGGAAATTAGATGTTAGAAATTAGAAAAAGCATCCAAACTTGATAAGTAAAAGTTCAATAATAAAGTTGTTAAGACAAGCAAACAATAAAGCCCTGCTTTTCGCAATAAGATTGGAGTAGTGCGCACCGAGGCGAAAAGCAGGGCAACAAAAACGAGCCGTCAGCCGCCTGGCAGGGCACAAGCGATTAGCGCAGTGCCCGTTGCCGGCGGGTAGGAGAATGTAGACGCATGAAATAAGGCGTTTTTTGGTAACTTTTTGTCGCTGGACAAAAAGTTACCGGGGGGCTAAGCAGACTTAAACGGTTTTGTATGCAGTCGGGGGGCGGAGCCACCCGTTTAGAAGTTAGAGATTAGAAATTAGATGTTAGATGTTGGCAAATCTTAAAAAAGATTTGAAAGGAAGTGATATAATGGCTCAAAACAGCTTTGTGCAATCGGCTGAAAGGATTTTTTCGATACTTGAAATCCTTGCTGAAAAGGGGCCTATGACCTTAACCGAAATAAGCAAGGAACTTAATTTGCATAAAACTACTGTTTCAAGACTTGCCGGTTCGCTTATTTCAATGGGATACGCTAAAAGAAATATCGACGGAAGATATGCCCTTACATTTAAAATGCTTGGACTTGCGGGCAGGATGCTTGAAAAGACCGATATTATTTCAATATCCCGCCCACATATGGAAAGGCTTGCCCAAATAAGCGGTGAAACGGTTCATTTTGTCCGGCGCGAAGGGGCATGGATAGTTTATATAGACAAGGTGGAATCAAATGCAAATTCGGTACGAATGGTTTCAAGGATAGGGCTCAGGCAGCCGGCATACTGTACTGCCGTAGGAAAGGCAATGCTTGCTGAGCTTGAGCTTGAAGAAGTGCGTGAAATCTGGAATGGCAGCGAAATAAAAAAATATACACCAAACACTATTACCGATTTTGACGTTCTGCAAAAAGAACTTGAAAATATAAGGGAAAAAGGCTATGCCATTGACAATGAGGAAAACGAGCTTGGCGTAAGATGCATTGCGGCAAGCGTTAAAAATTTTGAAGGCAGGGCGGATAATGCTTTCAGCATATCGGCGCCTGTTTCAAGGCTTGGGGACGAAAAGATAGAAGTGCTTTCACGGTATTTGCTTGAAATCAAAGAAAAGCTTTCGCGCGAGCTTGGCGGAATTTTATAGAAAATAATAAAAATTTGTAGGAATGCAGCAGGATGGGGGAAATAAAATGCTTGTAGATTTAAATGAACTTAAAGGCGAATGCTCATGTGGGAAAAAGCATGAAATTTCAGTAAAGGGGATTTTTATAGAGGACGGGGCAATCCAAAAGCTTCCCTTACTTTTAAGTGATTTTAAAAGGCCTGCGGTCATATGCGATGAAAACACATATGCGGCGGCAGGAAAAACAGCTTGCCATTTGCTTGGGGGATGCTTTTCTGTGGTGTTCCCTCCTGAAAATCTTCATGCCGATGAAAAGGCTGTCGAAAAGGCGGAGAAAATGCTGCCGGAAGATACTGATGTGCTTGTTGCGGCCGGGTCGGGAACCATACACGACATAACAAGGTACCTTGCCGCACAAAAAGGAATAAGCTTTGTTTCCGTGCCAACAGCAGCAAGCGTTGATGGATTTGTTTCAACTGTTGCCGCAATGACTTGGCATGGCTTTAAAAAAACCCTTCCCGCTGTGGCGCCGGAATATGTTCTTGCCGACAGCGGGATTTTTTCAAATGCACCGATGAGGCTTACCGCCGCGGGAGTCTGCGACCTTTTGGGCAAATACACCGCCATTGCCGACTGGAAAATTTCTGCCGCTGTTACAGGGGAATACATATGTGAAAAGGTATGCTCAATGGAGGAAACGGCTTTGAGCGAGGTTTCAAAATGCGCCGCAGGACTTGCGGCGGGAGATAAAACTGCATATGAAAAGCTTATGTATGCGCTTATACTTTCCGGGCTTGCAATGCAAATGGTCGGCAATTCAAGGCCTGCATCGGGAGCGGAGCACCATCTTTCGCACCTTTGGGAAATGGCGGTCATAAATCCGCCGCTGAATGCTTATCATGGCGAAAAGGTATCAGTGGGACTTTTCGCTTGCTTAGAATTTTACGGTAAAATAAATCATGCCATAAAAGACAGGGCGCTTTTGATAAAACCATATGCCGGCCTTGACAGGGAATTTATCCGCAAATGCTTTGGGGAAGGTTCGCTCTATGACGATATAATAAAAGAAAACACTCCGGACTCGCTTGAAAAAATTTCACCGGACATTTTGACGGAAAAGCTTGGGGAAATAGAAAAAATCCTTGACGGCCTGCCAAAGATTTCAGAGCTTCAAAACATCATAAAAGACGTGAATGCGGTTTTTCTGCCGGAGCATATAGGACTTTGCGAAAATATAATGGAAAAATCAATAAAAGCAGCACCTTATGTCAGAAACAGGCTTACTCTTATGAAGCTTTCAAAGCTGATGGAATTTTAAAAAACTGACTGATAGTGCAAAGCTAATTTTTACATTTATTTTACAATGAGGCAATAATTACAAAAAAAGGAACATACATTATTAACATATATTTGCTAATTTTGTTGTGCAATTTTTATATTTTAACTCCTCAAATATGGTTAAAAATGTGCAGATGATAACAATTTTTTGATTTTTTCGTTTTTTTCGTAAAATCCGGATTGATTTTTCTGTGCAATAATGCTACAATAACAAACGTTCCGTACGGTACAATAATTTTGTGGGAAACATTTTTCTGTATGAAAAATGGGAAAGGGCCATGCGCCCGGTATCATCCGTTTTGTTTTTGAAAATCAATTCGGAGGGTAATTTTAGGAGGAAACTATTATGATGAAAAAGGTTCTTGCAATTCTTATGGTAGCTGCTATGGCTGCAACATTTGCTGCTTGCGGTTCTTCGAGCACATCTTCTTCTTCAAAGGAAGACAGCTCCAGCTCCAGCATTTCTGAAAGCTCTGAAGAAAGCTCTTCTGAGTCGGTTTCTGAAACTAAGGAAGAATCTTCTTCCGAAGATGCTTCTTCTTCTGAAACCGAAAGCTCTTCTGAAGAGTCTTCCGAGTCTTCTGCTGAAGAAACAACAACTGCAGCTGCCGGAAACTAATCCCCATAAAAGCTACTTAGCGAAAACGCGCATGCATTGCATTGCGCGTTTTCTTTTTTTAATTTTTGCGTAAAATTGCCGTACTTGACACATGGTAAAAAGCAGTATATAATATAACTTTAAAGTGCAGAATATAATGCTTTGTAATTTTGTGATAGAGGAGACACGAATATGGCAGCTAAAAATATTAAAATGTCAGCCGAAGGCTATGCAAAGCTTGAAAAAGAGCTTGAATACCTTGTTACGGTAAAGCGTGCCGAAGTTGCTCAAAAGCTTAAAGAGGCAAGGGCTTT
>JAJUHO010000115.1 GCA_029267825.1 Oscillospiraceae bacterium | reverse complement strand
CCCTTGCCTTTAAGTATGCTGTTTATTTCAACAATCATGCCTATGGATACCGTTTTCATGTTAAAACACCCCTTTTTTAAAATATAATTCACTTTTATTATATTTCATTTTTATGCCATTTTCAAGGATTTTATAAAAAATAAATTTATGTAACTTAATCACGGAAAAACACTTAAAAAAGGTTATAATAAAGACATAAGCAATAAAACCAAACGAACAAATAAATAAAAAGAGGAGATTGATTTTATGAGTACAGTAAAAATAACAAAAGAAAATTTCAATTCCGAGGTTATGAATTCCGATAAGCCGGTTCTCATTGATTTCTGGGCGCCGTGGTGCGGACCTTGCAGAATGGTTTCTCCGATTGTTGACGAAATTGCAGACGAGGTTTCGGCAACCGTAAAAGTAGGAAAAATAAATATCGACGAAGAACCGGAACTTGCGTCAAGCTTTAACGTGATGAGCATACCTACACTTGTTGTGGTTAAAAATGGCAAGATTGTAAATAGTGCGGTTGGAGCAAGACCCAAGCAGGAAATTTTAAAGCTTTTGAACGTATAAAATGGATGCGTCGCATAAAGCGGTCTTATAGGCCGCTTTATGCGGTTAGGCTTTTTAGACGTTTTTTATCTAAAATTTTCACTCCACCTCGTGAAAGCTCAACAAGCCCTTCATTTGAAAAATGCTTAAGCATTCTTGAAACAACTTCCCTTGCGCTGCCCATATACTTTGCTATTTGCTCATGTGTAAGGTTTATTGTTTCTGAATTGTTTTTATGTGATTCTTCTATAAGGAAAATTGCAAGGCGCTTGTCAAAGCTCATAAACAGTATCTGTTCCATTGCCCACATAACATCTGAAAAGCGGTCCATGGCAACTTTGTAGGAAAAATTTTCGACATATATGTTGCTGTCTATAAGCTTTTGATAGACGTTTGTGCTTATGTGGTAAATTTCACTGTCGCGAACAACACTTATATGGACATCAAAAGTTATGCTTTTAAGTACGCATGAAGCGGAGAGCATGCATACCTCACCTTTACCAAGCCGGTAAAGGGTGATTTCCCTTCCGTCTTCGGAAAGCATATACACCCTGATTTCACCTTCCTTAACAAGGAAAGCTCCTATGCAGTCGCTTTCGGGGCTGTGTATGGTTTGTCCGGCTTTGTACTTTGCAAGCTCTATTCCGCTTTTTAAAAGTTCCTTTTCAGAGGGAGAAAGCTTGTCCCAAAAATAAAGCGCAGTGCGTATGAATTGTTCATCTTTTTCGTTAAACATAATCCACCCCTAAACCCTTGTTTTTAAAATTATACCATATTTCTCCGCAAAAGAAAAGAAAGAAAGGAAGATTTGCAATGAAAGTTCTTATAGTTGGCGGCGTGGCCGGAGGAGCCTCTGCGGCGGCAAGACTTAGACGTCTTGACGAAAAAGCGGAAATAATAATGTTTGAGAGAGGGGAGTATATATCCTTTGCAAACTGTGGGCTGCCGTATTATATAGGCGGCGAAATTACAGAAAAATCTGCCCTTACCCTCCAAACTCCAAAGAGCTTTAACGCAAGGTTCAATGTTGACGTAAGGGTTTTGAATGAAGTTATTGCCATAAATCCAAAAGAAAAGACTGTAAAAGTTAAAAATCATAAAACCGGTGAAGAATATGTCGAGAGCTATGACAAACTAATCCTTTCAATGGGTGCGGAGCCTGTAAAGCCAAATATACCTGGGATTTCATCCTCAAAAGTATTTACACTCAGAAATATTCCCGATACTTATAGGATAAAGGAATATATCGACACCAATCGACCAAAGTCAGCGGCAGTTGTGGGAGCCGGATATATAGGCATAGAAATGGCTGAAAACCTTAAAAATGCAGGACTTGACGTAACTATAATAGAACTTGCCGAAAAGGTAATTGCTCCGCTTGATTATGATATGGCGTGCGATGTGCACAATCATATAAGGAGCAAGGGAGTAAACCTTATTCTTAATAATGGAGTAAAGGAAATAAAAGATAACGGCGACAGCCTTGAAATACTTCTCAACAGCGGTAAAGTGCAGGCCGATATGATGATAATGGCGATAGGGGTAAGACCCGAAACACAAATTGCAAAAGCCGCAGGGATAGAGGTAAACCAAAGAGGCTCAATAATAGTAAATAAAAATATGCTTACTTCACAAGAGGATATTTATGCTGTTGGTGATGCCGTTGAAGTTACTGATTTTGTCACCGGGCAAAAGGCGTTTATTCCTCTTGCCGGCCCGGCAAATAAGCAGGGAAGAATTGCGGCAGACAATATTTGCGGCATAAAGAGCGAGTATAAAGACACTCAAGGCAGCGCGATACTTAAAGTTTTTGACATGACTGTTGCAACAACAGGAATAAACGAAAAAACAGCAAAAGCTTTAAACCTTAATTATGACAAGAGCTTTACCTATTCCGGCTCTCATGCAAGCTATTATCCCGGCGCCGTAAATATGTCTATTAAGGTTATCTTTGAAAAGGAAACAGGCAGGATTTTGGGTGCGCAGATAGTCGGCTACGAAGGGGTTGACAAAAGGTGCGATGTGCTTGCTACTGCCATAAGGGCAAAAATGACGGCATACGACCTCACCGAGCTTGAACTTTGCTATGCTCCGCCGTATTCATCGGCAAAAGACCCTGTAAATATGGCTGGATATGTTATTGAAAATATTCTTACCGGAAAGGTAAAAAATTTCCATTGGCACGATATAGAAAACCTACCGAGGGATGGAAGCGTTATACTTCTTGATACAAGAACAAAAATCGAGTATGCAAACGGAACTATTGACGGATTTATAAACATTCCGCTTGACGAATTGCGTTCAAGGCTTGGAGAACTGGATAAATCCAAAAAGGTTTATGTTACCTGCCAGATAGGACTTAGAGGTTATGTTGCGGCAAGAATTTTAATGCAAAACGGCTTTGATGCTTATAATTTGAGCGGAGGATATAGGTTGTATAAATCCATTTTCGGCAGTATGGAGCCTGTTCCGGCGCCAAAGGCTTTTAATCCGGAAACACAGCTTCCGCAAGAAAAGAGCGGCAAAGAAAATAACGCAAATGTCAAGGAAATTAAAATAAATGCTTGCGGACTTCAATGCCCCGGACCGATTGTAAAGCTTTCTGAGGCTTTAAAAGATGCAAAAGATGGGGATGTTATTGAAATTTCAACTACTGACCCGGCGTTTGCTACAGATATAGAGGGCTTTTGCAAAAGAACCGGCAATATTTTTGAAGGAATAAGCCAAAAAGGCGGAATTTCAGTTGCAAGGGTAAAAAAAAATGAAAAATTAAATCCTGCCATTTCGGCGCAAAATATGCCGCAGAGGGATTCGAAAAACATTATAGTTTTTTCGGGAGACCTTGATAAGGCAATAGCTTCTTTTATAATTGCAAATGCCGCCGCAGCGCTTGGCAGGCATGTAAGTATGTTCTTTACCTTTTGGGGACTTAATATTTTAAGAAAACCGGAAAAAGTAAGGCTTAAGAAAGACTTTATGTCCAAAATGTTTGGCATGATGATGCCGAGAGGTTCTTTGAAACTTCCTCTTTCCAAAATGAATATGGGCGGCATGGGCGCTAAAATGATTAGAGGCGTCATGAAGAATAAAAATATTGACAGCCTTGAAGATTTAATAAAACTTTCCCAGAAAAACGGGGTTGAGCTTGTTGCTTGCTCCATGAGCATGGATGTTATGGGAATTAAGAAAGAAGAGCTTATTGATGGAGTAAAGCTTGGCGGAGCTGCCGCTATGATTGCAAATGCCGAAGAATCGGATATGTCGCTGTTTATTTAATAAATTTATATTTTAAAAGCATTGTTTCATTGTTATGCGCAAAAAGGAGAGGCTTTGTTCCCCTCCTTTTTGCGTTTTTATATTCAGTGGCTATATAAATACCGGTTCAAGCTGCTTTCCGTCAAGGGCGAGTATAACGGTGTCAGGAATAAGCGCATAGTTTGCGACAAGCGATGTCGGTTTGTTTATGCAGTCGTCTTGCGACATGGGAACGAAGTAATAATTTTTGTAATTGAGAAGCATTCCGATGTTTTTGGCGGATCCTGCAAGAGCATCGTTTGTCGATACGGCAATAACCACCGGCTTTTGATTTCGCAAGTGCGACTTTACCGCCATGGTTACCGGAGTATCTGTAATCCCGTTTGCAAGCTTTCCAAGCGTGTTCCCTGTGCATGGAGCCACAACAAGAATGTCAAGCATTTTTTTAGGGCCTATTGGCTCGGCATCCTCAATAGAAGAAATTACTTTTTTTCCGCAAAGCGTTTCCAAATATTTAACATGGTCGGCGGCCTTTCCAAAACGTGTGTCAATGCTGCATGAATTGAACGACATTATTGGAGTTACATCTGCGCCGCGGGAAATGAGTTTTTCTATTTGTGCAAAAGCCTTTTCAAAAGTGCAGAATGAGGCGCAAATGGCAAAGCCAATTTTTTTGCCGGCAAGGTCAGCCATTATCCTCGCCCCTTTCGCTTAAAATGTTAAGTATCGTATTGGCTATGATTTCACCGGATGTTATAGGAGCAACTTTTCCGGGCAGTGAAAGCGCCCATATTGTCTTTACTCCGCAAGCGCTTGCCGCATCAAGGTCAAATCCCCCGGGTTTTGAGGCAAGGTCTATTGCAAGACAGGATTTTTTAAGTTTTTTCAATCTTTTTTCATCAAACAAAATAGCCGGTACGGTATTGAAAATAATATCATATTCCCCAAGACTTTCGTCAAGCCGGGAAATATGTACTCCTTTACAGCCATAGATTTCCGCCCAGGCAATGTCGGAATATTTTCTTGCCGCAACCGTAGTTTTTGCACCAAGGGCATTTAAAATTTTTACAAGAACCTTTGAGATTCTGCCCATGCCGGTCACAAGAACGTGCTGTCCGAAAATCGTGCATGGAAGTTCCTCCATTGCAATTTGTATAGCGCCTTCAGCAGTAGGTACGGCATTGAGCACAGAAAGCTCTTCGCGTTCAAAATAATCTATTGTTTCTATTCCTTTGTCCTCAAAAACATCTTTTATTTTTTCTGAAAATTTTCCGCCAAATACAATTCCGCCGTCTTTAATCATGCCGGGAAGGCTTTCAACCGGTATGCTGTATTTGAAAAAAGGAGTGTTCAGCGTAACCCCGTCCGTGCTTACAGGAAGCGGCAGAATAAGAAAATCCGCCCTTTCTTCAAGCATGATGGGGCTTTCTATTGATTTGATTTTATCTGATGGCAAAAGGCTTTTGTCAAAGCCCAGAGTATAAACTTTATTTTCTTTTGCAAGTATTTGCGCTGTGTAGACCTGCCTTAAATCTCCTCCCGCAATGAGAATGGTTTTGTTTTTATTCATAAGGGATTCCTCCGTTTTCCGTTGGCTGAAATGACTCTTTTATATATAGTATGAAAACGAAGGAATTTCGTTCATGTGCGGAGCAAAAAATCCGGTTTTGACAAATGTCATCTTGTTTAATTACATTTGACACTTTAAAATAATGATTTTAAGAATTAAAATAAATTTGTAATGATAAATTGTTTTGCGGAGGAATTTTTGTGGAAACAGTAGTAAAAATTGAAAATCTTGTAAAACGGTATGATGAATTAGTTGCCTTGGACCACTTGAATTTAAATATTGAGCAAGGGGAAATTTTCGGGCTTTTGGGGCCGAATGGTTCCGGAAAGACTACTGCAATAAGCTGTATGCTTTCGCTGCTTGAATTCAACAAGGGTAAGGTTGAAATCTTTGGAAAAGAAATGGCTCCGACGGCATATGACATTAAAAAGCAAATCGGAGTAGTTTTCCAAAATGTTGCGGTTTTTAACGAATTGACGGTTTATGAAAACATTGATTATTTTTGCGGGCTTTATGTGTATGACAAAAAAGAGCGCAAAAAGCTTGTAAACGAGGCAATAGAGTTTGTCGGACTTGGAGATTTTATAAAATTCAGGCCTAAAAAGCTTAGCGGAGGACTTTTAAGAAGACTTAACATAGCCTGTGGGATTTCCCATAAGCCTAAGCTT
>JAJUHO010000161.1 GCA_029267825.1 Oscillospiraceae bacterium | reverse complement strand
AGAGAAGGAGTTGAGAATATGGCCGGAAAAGTTCAAAACGAAATCCAAAAACCTCATAATATCATCCTTGAAAACAGAAAAAGCCTTACCATCTCGGGAGTTACCGACGTGGATAATTTTGATGAAAAAACAATAGTCCTTTATACGCAAATGGGAGAGCTTACCATCCATGGGAAAAACCTTCATGTAAATTCCATGAGCGTTGAAACCGGAGATATGACCGTTGACGGCGATATATGGGCGCTCACTTACGGCGATAAGGACAGGCGTGGAACATTGTCCATGCTCGGTAAGCTTTTCAGGTAAAAGAGGTATTTTATGGGGCTTGAAACTTTTTTTTCGCCGTCCGAACAGGCGGCATTCTTTTTGTACAGCGTTTTGATGGGAGCTTGCCTCGGTGTGGTTTTTGATATTTTTCGCGCGGCAAGGGCAATAATTCCACATACGCCTTTTTTTGTCGGAGCCGAGGATGTTCTTTTTGCGGTCATATGGGCGCTTTCGCTTGTCGTTTTTTCCATGGAGCTTTGCAGGGGCGAAGTAAGGCTTTATTATTTTATCGGAAACATTTTAGGATTTACAGTATATTTTCTTACCGTTGGGAAAATTGTTGTTGGAGCTATAAGAAAAATAGCACACTTTTTGTCCGGGATATTTAAGTTTTTGTTTGGACTTTTTGCAAAGCCAATTAAACTTTTGTTCGGGTGGATTTTTAAAATCATAAAAAAGTTAGCTCTATTAGTTAGCTTAAAATTAAAAAAATTTTCAAATAATGCGAAAAGCCACTTGAAAGATGGACGCAAAATGATGTATAATAAGGCTGTGCATAAGAAAGGCAAGAAAAAGGTTGCTGCTTTGAAAGGAGCGAATGGGCTTGGAAGCAAAGACACAAAAAAAAGAAAAAAAGCATTCTCCGGGTAAATTGCTTTGCAGGCTTGCGTTTGTACTTTTTGTGGGGTATTGCTTGGTTTCAATAATTTCAGTGCAGATTTCAATAGCGGAAAAAAAGGAACAGCTTGCCACACTCCAAAAAAAGTCGGAGGAGATTAAAGCAAAAAATGCTGAATATGAAAGGCTTTTAAACGCTTCAGACGAAAAAAAATATATGGAGCAGCTTGCAATAGACGAGCTTGGATATGCATATCCTAACGAGATAAGATTTTACGATATTTCAAGAAATTGAAACGGGGCAAAAAGCGCCTTTGGCGCGCAATATAAAAAAGAGAGGGAATTTATTTCTTTATGCAGTTGGAAGTCGGAAAAATTTACGAAGGAAAAGTGACTGGAATTACAAAATTTGGCGCATTTGTGGAGCTTGAAGCAGGAACTACCGGAATGGTTCATATTTCCGAGGTGGCAAACACGTTTGTCAACGAAATCAAGGACCATCTTACGGAAGGACAGGAGGTAAAGGTAAAAGTCCTAAGCATAAATGATGACGGGAAAATAAGCCTTTCAATAAAAAAAGCCGTTGAACAGGCTCCAAGAAAAGATGCAAGGCGTTCGGGAGAATACAGGAACGATGTGTGGGAGCCAAAAAAAGCGCAGCAGTCTGAACTTTCCTTCGAGGATATGCTTTCCAAATTCAAGCAGAGCAGCGAGGAAAAACAGTGCGACCTTAAAAGGATTATGGATAATAAAAGAAGGAACGGTTCGCGCCGCTCCTTTGGAAAATAAACTACGGGGCGATTTATCGCCCTTTTATATTGACTTTTTTATTTTTGGGAGTTTGATTTATGTACTTATACAATGCAAAAATTTACACAATGGCTGGCAAAACAATACAAAAAGGCTTTGTTAGAGTCGAAAACGGAAAAATCGCAGAAGTTTCCGAACAGCCGGAAGGAATGGAATTTTCAAAGGAGGATTTCAACTGCCGCGGGAAATTGCTTTTCCCCGGACTTATTGATGCACATACGCACCTTGGCATAATCGAGGACGGAATGGGGTTTGAGGGAGATGATTGCAACGAGCAAACCGACCCGGTTACGCCGCATTTAAGGGCAATCGATGCTGTAAATCCGATGGACGACTGCTTTTTTGAGGCTCTTTGCGCCGGAATAACATCCGTTGTGACCGGCCCGGGGAGCGCAAATCCCGTAAGCGGTGAGCTTGTCGCCGTAAAAACCGCCGGCAAGCGAATTGACGATATGCTTATAAGACGTGTAGGCATGAAGTTTGCGCTTGGGGAAAATCCCAAAACGGTTTACAATGAAAAAGAAACAACACCTGTTACAAGAATGGCGACAGCGGCGCTTATAAGAGAAGCGCTTTTTAAGGCAAAAAAATACGAAAAGGATTTAAAAGCGTCAATGGAGGACAGCGAAATCGACCCGCCGGAATTTGATATGAAGTGCGAGGCGTTGCTTCCGCTTTTGCGCGGCGAGGTAAGGGCGCATTTCCATTGCCACAGAGCTGACGATATCTTTACCGCAATAAGGATTTCAAAGGAATTCGGACTTGATTATGTGCTTGTCCACGCAACGGAGGGGCACCTTGCGTCAGAAATCCTTGGAAATGAAAAAGCAAGGGCAATTGTCGGGCCGATAATATGCGACCGTTCAAAGCCGGAAATGAAAAAGCTTTCTCCCGCAAACGCAATGGCGTTAAGTAAAAACGGCGTGAAGATTGCAATTTGCACCGACCATCCGGTAATACCTGTGCAGTATCTTGCAATGTCTGCGGCGGTTGCCGTAAAGGCTGGACTGGCCGAGGAAGAAGCGTTTAAGGCAATGACGATTTATGCAGCCGAAATTGCCGGTATTGCTGACAGAGTCGGCAGTATTGAAGCAGGCAAGGATGCTGATATGGTTCTTTTTGATAAAAATCCGCTTGAAATAATGTCAAAGGCTAAAATGGTGATGGTTGACGGTGAAATCCGCTTTTTAGACAAATAAGGAGGCTTTTTATGCGTGAAATAAATGTTGCGCTTGTTGAAGAGGCGGTTAGGGAAATGTGCATATCGGCAAATATAAATTTGCCGCAAAGCCTTGAAAAACGCATAAATGCCGCGGCTGATGAAGAAATTTCACCTGTCGGGAAGCAGGTGCTTTGCGATATTTGCGAAAACATTAAAGTTGCAAGGGAGGAGAGCCTTGCTGTTTGTCAGGATACCGGAATGGCGGTAATTTTTATTGAAATAGGACAAGATGTGCATTTTGTCGGCGGGGAGCTTTATGAAAGCATAAACCGTGGTGTCGCAAGAGGCTATGCAGACGGTTTTTTAAGGTGTTCAATAGTTGAGGACCCGTTGGACAGGAAAAACACCGGTGACAACACTCCGGCGGTGATACATACAAAAATAGTTCCCGGAGAAAAAGTTAAAATTGATGTTTGCCCCAAAGGCTTTGGCAGCGAAAATATGTCAGCGTTGAAGATGTTCAATCCTTCGGCGGGAGAAAAAGAGATTTCTGATTTCGTATGCGAAACGGTTGCAAAAGCCGGTAGCAATCCATGCCCTCCCGTTGTCGTTGGAGTCGGAATAGGCGGAGATTTTGAATATTGCGCTTATCTTGCAAAAAAAGCGCTTTGCAGAGATATTGCTTTAAGGCATGAAAAGGAATTTTACAGGGGGATGGAAAAATCCATTCTTGAAAAAATAAACCGGCTGGGAATAGGCCCGCAGGGATTCGGCGGCAGCGTTACCGCACTTGCAGTCAACATAGAAACAGCACCTACACACATTGCAGGCCTGCCGGTGGCGGTAAATATGGGATGCCATGTAACAAGGCATGCATCTATGATTTTGTAGTTTGGAGATGAAATGTAAAGTGAAAACTTTGTTTTTTGTCATTCCCTGCTACAACGAGCAGGAGGT
>JAJUHO010000159.1 GCA_029267825.1 Oscillospiraceae bacterium | reverse complement strand
TGATGCAGATGCGCCTTGGGCAAAACTTATGAGCGAATTTATAAATTCAGACCACAAAAACGTGATAATTGATACTCCCGAACTTATTCAAGCCCTTTATGATGCCACAAAGGCAAGGGATTTGCCCGGAATGGCGGATGTAGACTCCTCCCTGCTGCTTTTTTGCAAAGAAATAAAAAAAACATTCACCGTTGGGGTATCAGGTGAATGTGCCGATGAATCAGTTCCACCATGTTCGCATATTCTATGCATAAAAAATCAGGTTTTTGGTAATCTTGGATATACTGTTAAACTAAAATCATCCGCCGATACGCCACGAAACGCTCCGCTTTTTTCTTTTAAATATACTGCTTTTTCTAAAACCTCTTTAAGCATCTGGTTTTTTTGCGCAGCCGTAGGCAAGCTATCATACACATCAAGCAAATGGATTACTTTCGGGATAAAATTTTGCCTGCTTTCGCCTTGAGCAATTACTATCTTCAATTCTTCATTTAATTCTTTGCATTTATTTTGATTTTCTTCAATACGTTCTGTTAAAATTCGCGAACGTTCCAAAAATTGTTCGGATGTATATACACCCTGCTCAAGCAAATCGTAAGTTGAATTAAGCTGTTTTTTTAATGTTTCAATTTCTTTGTTGATTTTTTCCATCATTTTTTTTAGCCCGTTATTTTTTACTTGATTAAATTCAGTTTGATTTTTTATTGATATCTTATAATCTTCCACCCAATTCTTTAGTGTTGCAAGGATGCGTTCTTCCACCAGTTTAAAGGGTGAGCTTACATTATCGCAAGCTCTTGCATGACAAACGATATAATCAAGCTTATTCCTTTGCGGCACTCCCCTGCGAAATACCATACTCCGGCCGCATTTTCCACATATAATCAATCCCGCTAACGGGTTTCTTACTTCTTTTCTGCGTCCCACCGGAGCAGGGGGAAATTCAGACAAATACTTTTGCGCGCGGTCGAACATTTCCTCGCTTATAATAGCCTCATGCAATCCTTTTGCAACTATGCAATCTTCACCAAAATTACGCGGCCGTTCGCGGATTATTTCTCCACCTATTGTTTTTTTCTTTACTTTACGCCATCCCCACCGCACTTTTCCGGCATAAACAGGATTTATTATAATATCCCGCACGGTTGATTTTTGCCAATAATCATATCTTATAGGTGGTATTCCGATTTCGTTAAGATACCTCACTATTTGTTGCAATCCCATTCTTTGGACTACGCCTTGTTTATTAGCCATACCATTTACATACAATGAAAATATCAATTTAATTACTTCGGCTTGTTCCGGAACTATTTTCAACGTATATCCTTTTCCGTCCGGAGCTTTAATTTTTTCATATCCATACGGAGCTATGCTTGCTATATATTTCCCCTCTTTAGCAGCCGCTTCACGTCCGCGTTGCAATCGTCTGTTTATTGTTTTATATTCGCGCCTGCTCATAAACAGCCCGAATTCAAAATATTCCTCATCGAATTCATTGTTCGGGTCATAGGTCTTAACCGGCGTGATTATTTTGGTTCCGCTTTGTTTAAATGCCTGCGCAACTATGCCTTGGTCTATTGTGTCGCCTCTTGCAAGACGCTCAACTTCCATGACCAATACGCCTGCCCATGCTCCCTGCTCAACTTCCGATAACAATTTCTGCATTTCAGGCCTTGATGCAATTGTTTCGCCGGATACAATTTCCTCATAAATTTGAATAACGTTAAGAGATAATTTTTTTGCCAATTCAAGCAAAATTTTTCGATGACGTGATAAAGTTTCTCCTTCTCCATGCTCTTCCGCTTCGTAATCTTTTCTTGATTTGCGCAAATAGATACAATAACCTGATGCCGGCATTTATTTATCGCTCCTTTTTACAAAAAATTTTGATTATCAAAATAAATAAAAAGCGCTTTTTTAACCATTTCTTCCGACACATCAAAATACTCTGCGAGCTGCCATACTTCAATATAGCCTTGTTTCATGGCATTTTCCATTTCAGACTTTGGCATAAGATTTTCTATTGCCCATTTGTCCGCCCGATATTCATGGCGGCCGCGAATATCGAATTTGCTGTATCGATTATAAAAAGCGCCCTTAACGCAATGCCCCAGCTCATGCGCCAAAACCATTTTTTCTGTTTTTGTATCCTTTGGCAAAATTTTATAATCAATGCCTATATAGCAGTCGCCGTGCTCGTCCATATGCGATACTGCCATTACAGGCGATAAATCAAAATCAATTATTTCAACCGATTCTTTGTCGGCAATCTCATATAAATCATTTATCGTTACCATTTTCTTTTTCTTTTTCCGCCTTAACAAATTTTGCAAAAGCTTTTACTTTTTCAAACATTTCATCGGTTATGTTTTCGTGTTCGCCAAAAAGAGCAAATTTTATGTCTTCATCTGTAACTGTTTTAATATGTTTAATGTTTTTTTCTTCTTTGCCAAGCAAATAATCAGGGGAAACATCTAATACTTCCGCAAGATATTTGACATTTGATATCATAGGTTCCTGTTTGCCATTTTCGTATTTTGATAATGTTCCCTTGTTGAGCCCGCATTCCGGAAATTGTCTTTTGCAAACTGCTACTACTTCATCCATAGTCATTTTTTTAGCTTCACGAGCCTGCTTTAATTTTTTTCCAAAAATTGAATTTGGTTTGAGCTCTTTTTTTATTTCTTCATTCCATCCCATAATATAGGCCGGTGAAACATTAAAATAGTTTGCCATTATCTGTATTTTGTCAGCAGGTATGTTTGTTATTATGCCGTTTTCATATTTATAGATATTTTGTTTAGTCGTATTTACTATTTTCGCAAGTTCTGCTTGCGTCATTCCATGTTGTTCTCTTAATTCTTTTATTCTATCTCCGATTTTCATTTTAATCTCTCCCTTTACTATATGACATATGTTATCATATTTGATAACATATGTCAATATATAAGCATATGGTTTCTTGCATAAAACAAAAAGCATTTTTTTGTATACAATTTTATCTTAAAAGTTATTGACAACGAAACTCGTGAGTGATATTATTGTTATCACAAGCGAAACAAAAAGGAGGGTAGTTATGAAATTTCACAGGCCATATAATAAGCTTAAAGGTATGCTAAGAGAAAAATCTCTAACCTATGAAAATTTAGGGAAATTGCTCGGCGTTTCTAAAGCAACAATCGCCCGTAAAATTAATGGCGAATCGGATTTTCTTATCAGTGAAACTGATATACTTGAGCAACACGGCATACCAAGAAATATTTTTTATACATAAAGTTTCGTTTATAATAACAAACAAAGACATGCAACGGACATACAGTGCGCCGAATATAAATAATCAAAGGGGGCTTGCTATGAAAAGAAAACGGTCAATTGAAGAGGGGCATGTCGTGGAAAGTTTTACAATTGGGAATACAAAAATTAAAATTTGTGACGATTATTGTGTCAAAACTTCCGAGGAAGTGCAAGCAATATTGGACAGGATAGGAAAACTTGTATTTGAGCAAATATGCACAGACACTATCAAACTAAATTCAGCGAGCGGAAATTAAGTCCGCTCAATGTATAAGGACAAGCTTGACTAAACTTGAAAGGAGCGCCTATGGAAAAGCTTATTATCCGGATACCGAAAAGCGAGCGGACCGGCAAGGAGCCTGTCATACGGCTTAATGACGAGGCCATGAAAGCGCTTGAAGAGGTCTATAAGGCAACAGGGCTGCCATTAAAACAGCTTGCAAGCAAAATGATACTTTACGCTTGCGAAAATGTGGAAATCGTCGAGGAATGAAGGAGGTTTTATTATGCAAGAATTGATAAAAGT
>JAJUHO010000189.1 GCA_029267825.1 Oscillospiraceae bacterium | reverse complement strand
GGGCAGTTTATAAAGTCGGAATCCATATTCTTTTTAATATTTGTACCGTATTTTTCAATCAAATCTTTAAGGTCTATCACCTGTCCGTTAGAAACATAACCTTGTGCATTCATAACCACAATCGGCACAATGTCAAGCTTTTCATCGCCAGAAAGTGTAAGCTGAAGCTCTTGGGTATAAGTTCCCCATGAATAGGGCCTAAGGTCAAGCTTTGCATTTAGTTCAGGTTCGATAATCTTGTTTATTTCTTCTTCAATAAGCGCCTCGTCAGGATAAGAATCACCTATATAGCCCATTACGACAGTGTAGGGTTCACCCTTGTCGGAAGCTGCCTTTGAGCTTTCCGAAGAAGCTGCCGACGAAGATGATGACGAAGATGACGCACCTCCGGAACATCCCGCCGCCGTTGCCGCCGTCAGCGCAAGACAAAGCATTTGAATAACCGGCTTTTTCATTCCCATTTCTTTTTCCTCCTCAAAATTTAAACTTTTTAGACAAATCTTCAAATATTTTTTCATTTGAAGCTGTATAAAGCATACCATAATCACATTTTATGTTCTACTATTATACAGACTTTAAAATACAACAAATCGGACTTGTAAAAAGAAATTATAGACTTATTTTTTGTTTTGTTGTACTATATATAATGTGGCAAAAGCATTTAAAATTATTGAAATTGAGGTGTTTTTAATGGACAAACCGCTTTTCGGCGCCGCTTATTATGATGAATACATGCCCTATGACAGGCTTGAGGCCGACATTAAAATGATGCTTGACGCAAAAATGAATACCGTCAGGATTGCAGAATCCACATGGAGCACAATGGAACCCCAAGAAGGTGTTTTTGATTTTTCCCACATAGACCGCGTACTTGACGCTATGGAAAAAAACAACATAAACGTAATTATAGGCACTCCCACCTATGCTGTTCCGGCATGGATGGCAAAACTGCACCCAGACATAATTGCCGAAACCAAAAACGGCAGAGGAATTTACGGTGCAAGGCAAATTATGGATATAACACATCCGGCATATCTTTTTTATGCCGAAAGGGCAATAAGAAAGCTTATGGAAAGAGTCGCACAAAGAAAATGCGTCATAGGCTATCAAATTGATAATGAAACAAAATATTATGATACATCCTCGCAAAACGTGCAGCAGAAATTCATCAAATACCTGCGAAAAAAATTCGGGAATGATTTAAATGCCTTAAATTACGAATTCGGACTGGACTATTGGAGCAACCGTATAAACAGTTGGGAGGAATTTCCCGATGTAAGGGGCACCATAAACGCAAGCCTTGGAGCTGAATTTGACAAATTCCGCCGTGGGCTTGTAAGCGAATTTCTTATGTGGCAATCAAAAATAGTAAACGAATACAAAACGCCGCAGCAATTCATAACCCATAATTTTGACTTTGACTGGAAGGGCTATTCCTATGGCGTGCAGCCATTTGTAAATCATTTTGACGCCGCAAAGGCGCTTACAATTGCAGGCTGTGACATCTACCACCCCTCTCAGGACAACCTTACCGGAATTCAAATAGCTTTTTGCGGAGATATGACAAGAAGCCTTAAAAGCAGCAATTACCTCATAATGGAAACCCAAGCGCAGGGGCATATGTCTTGGCTGCCATACAAAGGCCAGTTGAGGCTTCAGGCTTTCAGCCACCTTGCCTCGGGAGCAAACTCGGTTATGTACTGGCACTGGCACTCCATACACAATTCTTTTGAAACTTATTGGAGAGGGCTTTTGAGCCACGATTTTGCCGAAAACGAAACTTATCTCGAAGCGAAGGAAATAGGCAGGGAATTTGATGCTTTCGGAGAGAGGCTTATAAATCTTAAAAAGTCAAACAAAATTGCCATAATGGCAAGCAACGAGGCTCTTACCGCACTTGAATGGTTTAAAATTGAAACAGGAATGATGTTTGGCGACAGTATTAAATACAATGACGTACTTTACTGGATTTATACCGCACTCTATAAAATGAATGCGGAATGTGATTTTGTAACTCCCGAAACGGAAAATCTTGAACGCTACAAGCTTTTGATAGTTCCATCGCTTTATGCCGTTCCGGAAAGCACATTAAACAGAATCAACGACTTTGTTGAAAACGGCGGGCATCTTGTAGCAACATTCAGAACCGCTGTTGCAAACGAAAACATAAAGGTTTATCATCATGCCCTGCCGCATATTATAAATAAATGCCTTGGAATAACCTATAATCAATATACAAACCCTCAAAACACATTCCTTTCATCTGAGGAATACAACGTTCCAAAAGAAAAATGCGAAGCAAAAGCATTTATTGAGCTTTTAAAGCCAACCGGCGCAAAAACTATGGCACGCTATGAACACTGCAACTGGGGCAGATATTCCGCCGTAACGCAAAACAAATACGGGAAAGGCATTGCAACTTATATAGGCTGTTTTGTTTCGGATGAGTACCTTAAAGCCATACTTGAAGACTGCCTTAAAAAGGCCGGCCTTTGGGGTGAAGAACAAAAATGTTCCTTCCCTGCAATAATCAGAAAAGGAACAAACAGCTTTGGCAAAGAAATAATATACTTTTTCAACTACTCAAATAATGAAACAGAAGTCGAATACACCGGAAAAGATGGAATTTCCGTTACTGACGGCAAACAAATTCATTCCGGAGAAAAAATCACAATAAATCCGTGGGATTTTATAATCGTAGAAAGATAAAAAATACAAACCCGCCTCATTGCCAAAAGCATGGGCGGGTTTTTTAATCATTACTCTTGCGTATTTGTTTTCAATTTGAAATAATCAAATTCT
>JAJUHO010000126.1 GCA_029267825.1 Oscillospiraceae bacterium | reverse complement strand
CCTTCTTTTGCACCATCGATTATTTTTCCCGCAAGCCTTTCATATTCGGAAAAAATCTTAGGCAAATCCCTTTCCGTAATGGCATATGGCATTTTTGAATCGCAAACCACAGGTTCAACTGAAATCTGGTCAAATCCCTGCTCATAGAGATGAAAAACATCGTCTGCAAAATCAAGATTATATTTTGTAAAAGTGCCGCGAACATAATATTCCTTATCGCCGCGATTTTCTACAAGCTTTTTGTATGCCGGAAGGATTCTGTCATAGCTTCCGCTTCCGTCAATCCTTGCCCTTACCCTGTCATTTACTTCTTTTCTTCCGTCAATTGAAAGCACAACATTCGACATTTCCTTATTTATATAATCTATCTTTGCGTCGTCAAGAAGCATTCCATTAGTCGTAATTGTAAATCTGAAATTCTTGCCAAATTCTTTTTCCTTTGAGCGTGCGTATTCGGTAATCTCCTTTACAACCTCAAAATTCATCAAAGGCTCTCCGCCAAAAAAGTCCACTTCAAGGTTCTGCCTGTCCGCTGATTTTTCAAGCAAAAAGTCTATTGCCTTTTTACCGGTTTCAAAGTCCATTAGCTTTCTTCCCATTCCAAAATCACCTGTGGAAGCAAAGCAATATTCACAGCGCAGGTTGCAGTCTTGCGAAACCAAAAGGCACATGGCCTTTACCGGCGAAGCAACCGCATATTTCGTAAATTTCTCATAATCGTCCTCTGAAAAAAGCAAACCCTCGCCGTAAAGCTGGGTTATTTCTTCATAGCACGAACAAATATCCTCCGGGCTGTAATAGCGCGAAAGCTTTTTAACTACGTTTTCAGGACATTCCGGCGAAAACGGAGGCGTAACATTGTCAAGCAAATCATAAGTGAGCTCGTCCACTATATGTACGGCACCGCTGTTTACATCAAGGACAATATTGTACCCATTAAGCTTATATTTGTGTATCATTTTTATTCTCCCTAAAAATTAAGGGGACATTGCTGTCCCCTGCCATATCCGTAAAAATTACTTGCTGAGGTTTTCACACTTTTGGTTTGCAACCGTACAAGAGGTTTTGCAAGCCGACTGGCAGGAAGCCTGGCATTTGCCGCAGCCGCCCTTTTCGGCGGATTTCTTCAAATTTGCCTTATTAAGAGTCTTAACGTGTTTCATTTTTATAATCCTCCAAACAAATTAACTTTTTGAAATAATATTTACATTATACCACGACAACAGACAAAATTCAATACCTTTTTATTTTTGAGTTTACCCCGACTATCCCGCCTATCCCGGAACAGGTAACAAGCATTGCAAGCTTTGACAAAGCAAAACCGGCATTAAAATCCCCTAAGAAAACAATGTTTATTATAAAAAGCAGGCCAAATACCGCCGCACCAAATAAAATTCCCGTAAAAAGCCCGTTCTTGCGGCGTTTTTTTGAAATCAAAAAGGATGCAAAATAACTTCCCACGCAAAGTGAAATGCTTGCCATGGCGGAAATTATGCCGTCCGGCGCATCCGCCTTAGTCATTACAATCGAAAATACAACAAGACACAAAAGCGTTGCCGCCGTTCCCCAGAGCAACGGGGCTGCAACCACAAAAATCTTTGAATTTCTAAAATTTCCGGATGTCCTATACAAGCGGCACCCCTCCTAAATATGTTGTTTTAAAACATATTTATTCGGGGTGCTTTTAATTTATGCCTTATTATGCTTCAGGGGCATCATGTATTGTTTCATTGGACTGTATTGCCCAAGTTTTAACCCTTATTTTGCTCCTGTCACCGCCTGTTTCAATAACAAGCGTATCATCGGATTTTTTTACAACTATTCCAACTATTCCGCCAACCGTAACTACTTCGTCGCCAATTTGAATGTTTTTGCGCATTTCTTGGGTTTCTTTTTCTTTTTTCCTCTGTGGCCTTATCATTATAAAATACATAAGGACAAGAATTGCCACCATCGGAAGAAGTGAAATAAGCATAGCCAACAAAGAATTTCCATCCGCCGCGGTTGCCGTTGAAGCTGAAGTCAGCAGGAACAAACCAAAATGCATCAATTTTCCTCCTAAATATAAAGTTTTATAATATTATACCATTTTAAAGCTTTCCGTACAATAGCTTTAACAAATATTTTATTTTGACATTATATACTCGTCAATAGCCTTTGCCGCCTTTTTGCCGGCGCCCATTGCAAGAATTACTGTAGCGGCGCCTGTTACGGCATCGCCGCCGGCATAAATGCCTTCCCTGCTTGTAAGCATATCCTCATTTACGACAAGGCATCCTCTCCTGTTTACTTCAAGCCCCTTTGTCGTTGAACGTATGAGCGGATTGGGCGAAGTTCCTATTGCCATAATGACCGTATCAACTTCAATTTCAAAATTTGAGCCCTTTATTTCAACCGGCTTTCTCCTGCCGCTTTCATCCGGTTCGCCAAGCTCCATTTTAATACATTCCATTGCCCTTACCCTGCCGTTTTCATCCCCGATTATCCTTACGGGATTTTGAAGCAGCAAAAATTCAACGCCCTCTTCCATGGCATGATGCACTTCCTCACGCCTTGCCGGAAGTTCTTCAAGAGAACGCCTATAAATTATATACACCTTTTCAGCGCCAAGCCGCAAAGCACTTCTTGCGGCATCCATAGCAACATTTCCACCGCCGACAACGGCAACTGCCTTTGCCTTTCTTATCGGAGTATCATAATCTTCAAGATATGCTTTCATAAGATTTATTCTGGTCAAAAATTCATTTGCCGAATAAACTCCGACAAAATTTTCGCCTTCAATTCCCATAAAATTAGGAAGCCCTGCGCCGGAGCCTATGAATACCGCCTCAAATCCCATTTCTTGAACAAGCTCATCCACCGATAAAACCTTGCCTATGACCATGTTCGTCATGAATTTTACTCCAAGGTCTTTAAGGGATTGTATTTCCTTCTGCACTATTGCTTTTGGAAGCCTGAATTCCGGAATTCCATACATAAGTACTCCGCCTGCCACATGAAAAGCTTCAAAAACCGTGACCTCGTATCCAAGCTTTGCTAAATCAGCAGCGCAAGCAAGACCTGCCGGGCCAGAACCCACAACAGCAACCTTATGTCCGTTAGGTTCCGGTTTTTTAATTTTAGTCTGCTCGTTTTCCATAACAAAATCCGCCGCAAATCTTTCAAGCCTGCCGATTGCAACAGGCTCGCCCTTTATTCCGCGTACGCATTTGCCTTCGCACTGGTTTTCCTGCGGGCAAACCCTTCCGCACACGGCAGGAAGATTATTTGTCGAAGTAATTATTTCATAAGCCTCTTTAAAATTTCCCTTTGCAATTTCCGCAATAAATTCCGGTATGCGCACATTTACAGGGCAGCCTTCAACACAAGGCTTATGTTTGCAGTTAAGGCATCTGCCGGCCTCTTCCATTGCCATTGCCTTTGTATATCCAAGCGCAACCTCCTCAAAATTCCTTGCGCGCACCTTAGGGTCCTGTTCAGGCATTTTTGTTTTATTTGGAGCCATATTAGGCATTTCTGATTCCTCCCATCAAACGGCAATAATGCTCTTTTTCCTGCTTTTCTTTATCTGCATAGGTGGAATTTCTTCTTGCAAGCTCATCAAAATCAACAAGATGCCCGTCAAAATCCGGACCGTCAACGCAGGCATACTTCACCTGACCGCCGACAGTAACCCTGCATCCCCCGCACATTCCCGTTCCGTCAATCATAATGGGGTTAAGCGAAACTATGGTTTTTATCCCATATCCTCTTGTAAGCTCTGAAACAAATTTCATCATTGGAACAGGCCCTATTGCCACCACCACATCGTACTTCGTACCGGAATCAATAAGTTCTTTCAGCGCATCGGTTACAAAACCTTTTTTGCCGTAGCTGCCATCATCGGTTGTAATAATAAGCCTATCGCTGACCGCTTTAAACTCGTCTTCAAGAATAACTATGTCCTTGTTCCTAAATCCGGCGATTACATCAACCGAAACGCCCTTTTCATGCAAAGCCTTTGCCTGGGGATAAGCAATTGCACAACCGACTCCGCCGCCGATTACGGCTGCTTTTTTTATCCCTTCCTCAAAATGCGTGGGAACTCCCAAAGGCCCCGCAAAATCAAGTATGGTATCTCCCTCGTTAAGTTCGGAAAGCTGCATTGTAGACTTTCCGGCGATCTGATAAATTATTGTGACCGTACCGTTTTCCCTGTCATAATCGGCTATTGTAAGCGGAATCCTTTCTCCTTTTTCATCTATCCTGAATATAATAAATTGTCCTGCCTTAGCTTTTTTGGCTATATAAGGCGCGTTTATTTCCATCAGCACAACAGATGGATTAAGCATTTGTTTCCTTACAATTTTATACATTGGCTCCTCCTTAAAAATAAATCAATAAGCAAATACCCGTATATCATACGGGTATTTGCTGTTTATCTTGAAAGATAATTTTGAATTCCCTGAACAATTGCATCGGCTATCCCGCTTTGATGCTGCGGGTTATTCATTGCCATAGCTTCTTCGTAATTTGTCACAAATCCCACTTCAAGCAAAACAGATGGGAATTCCTGTTGAGTAGTAACCCAGAAATAATCGTATTTTGCACCTCTATTGCGGTTGACTCCATCCATGTAAACATTATTTTTATAATAATCCGCCACCGAAGCCGAAAGTGCGGCGGCAAATGGCTTTGAAAACGGAGTAAAGTACCAAGCCTCGACTCCCTTTGTAGTTGAATTTCCAGCAACCGCATTCGCATGAACGGCAATATAAAGATCAGGATTATATTGTCTTGCAATATTTGAACGCTGTTCAGTATCGTAATATTGCGATTCAGTATTAAACCTAACCGCATTTGCCCCTGCTGCTGAAAGTTTTGCTTGAAGCTGTTTTGATATTGCAAGCACAACGGACTGCTCTGTAACGTGTCCTATTGCGCCATAATCAAAGCCGGAGCCTTTCACTCCATGTCCGGGGTCAATTACAATAGTTTTTCCTGCAATACTTCCCGTACAGCTCTTAAATCTGAACACAAGCGTTCCGTCACTGTCATAATAAGATTTCACGCCGCCGTAAATTCCGCTTCTGCTAAGATTCAAGGTAAGCGTTGCCCGGCTGACGTTTCCGCTTTCATAGACATCGCCCCAGCTTGCCGATGAAAACAATGCCCCCGACGGGAACGAAAGCCCTCCGGCAGTCGAATTGGCATAGTCAAAAGTAATTGAAACCGAACT
>JAJUHO010000138.1 GCA_029267825.1 Oscillospiraceae bacterium | reverse complement strand
TTTCAATGGAGAAACCCCTTTGGAATATTTAAAAATTTTTGCTTGTATTTCATTGTCATAAGTCATGGTTTTTAAAAATTCCCATGCAAGTTCCTTGTTTTTTGTCCGACTGCTTATGCCCATCAGCAGAGCATCAAGTTCACAAGCATTTTCCCCATCCGGGCCTGCCGGCATAGTTGTGCAGTTCCATTCAAAATCTGTGTATTTCTTAAGGCTCCAAGGATAGGTTTTATATGTTTTGTATTCCGAATACTTCATGGGTTTAAATGCAACTTTTCCCAAATCAAAATCCTTTTCCGAAACCTCATGCCCGCCGCTCAACGAATAAATTGCGTAAACGAAATTTACAGCATTTACAGCCCCGCGATTATTTATGTAATTTTTGGTGCCTTTGTCGTCAAACAACATCACTCCGTTGGAATACACCGCATCACGCCATGTATATCCACAAACACCAAACCGGTCAATCTCCCCATCCCTATCGGCATCTTTTGAAACGCGCCTGCAAATTTCATGAAAATCCGCCCAGCTCCAATCGCTTGAAGGAAAATCTATCCCAAATTCTTCAAGAAGCGTTTTGTTTACGCACATTAAAGTGGGCATGCACTCGTAAGGCAGCGCATAATTAATTTCCCCATATTTCCCAAAATCGAAAGCCGCCTTGTAATAATCGCCTTTTTTAAAGGTTTTGTCTTGATAAATAAAAGCATTTAAATTCAATAAAGCTTTTTTGGAAGCAAAGAAATTAAAATCCTCCGATGTGAGCAAAAAAACGTCCGGTTCGCATCCCACAAGGAATTTTCCCGCCAGCCATTCTGAATAATCTTTTTTAAGTATCCCGCTTTCATACTTCACTTCAACATCCGGATGAGCGGCCTTAAATTTTTCTATTGCCGCGTCCAATATTTCCAAAGACTTATCTCCCGGAGCATCCCAATTTCCACCTGAAAAAAAGCCCACAGAAATAACTTTCTTCTCACCGGCTTTTTTAAAATAAATTCCCGAAGAAAAAAGCAAAATAAAAGCTCCAAGCAAAGACAATAGTATTTTTTTGTTTTTCATTCCTGCGCTTCTCCTGAAACCCCTGCATTCAATGCCCCTGTCTGCACTGCCCATATTGCAAGCTGGGTGCGGTCCCTCAAATTTAATTTGTTTAGAATTGAGCTTATGTAATTCCTAACCGTACCTTCCGACAAAGACAGTTCTGCTGCAATTTCCTTGTTTGATAATCCGCGGCCTATGCCTTTAATTACTTTCCATTCATTGTTGACAATACTATCAACGGCTTCTTTTTTTACTTGCACGGCAAAATTGCTTTTTGCAATCTGCGAAAAAAGCTGCACAACTTTTGTAGCAATATCAGGATTTATCATGGCGCTTCCACTGTGGACCTTATGTATAGCATCAACAAGCTCACTCATAGAAATGCCTTTTAACAAATATCCGCTGGCGCCATCCCTTAAAGCGCTGAAAACATATTCATCATCATCAAAAGTGGTAAGTATGATTATTTTTATATCACTATAATTTTCTTTAATGATTTTGGTGCATTGAACCCCATCCATTTCAGGCATTCTGATGTCCATTAAAATCACATCCGGTTTGTTTGCCCGCACTGCGCGTATCACTTGAACGCCATTTTCAGCCGTTCCCGTCACTTCAATTCCTTCTTGATTTCCCAAAACGATTTGCAGGCTGTGCCTAATCAACTCTTGGTCGTCGGCAATTAAAACCTTTATCATGCACATCGGCTCCCATTTTATTATTTTCCCCATCTTACAGGTATTTTTGCGATGAGCGTAAATCCGTTTTCGCTTTTATATTCAAGACTTCCATTAAGCATCTCAACCCGCTCGGCCATATGCCTAAGCCCAAAACCTTTTTTTATTTCCTTGCAGCCTATCCCGTTATCGTTTATTATTATTGTAATTATATTATAAACTCTGTCAACGCTTATTTGGATTTTATCCGCCTTTCCATGGCGCAATGAATTTGTTATGCTTTCTTGGATTATGCGGTAAATCGTTTCTGTTTCATCTTCCGCCAAATTTGATAAATCAGTTTTATTGTCAAAGCTTATCTCTACATTGGAAATTTGGCTTGTTTCTTTTATAATTTGCTTTATGGCATCCTCTAAGCTTAAGCGCTCCAAAGCATCCGGTTTCAATGCGTTTACCGACCGCCTTACATCCTTAATGCCCTGCCTTGCAATTGCCCCTACTGCCTCAAGCTGTTTTTTGGCTTCGTTTGGAGATATTCCAATAAGCGTCAAGCTTGCGTCTACTCCGGCTATTATCCCTGTCAGAACATGCCCCAGTGTGTCGTGAATTTCCCTTGCAAGGCGGTTTCTTTCCATGCTGCGTGCCATTTTTTCGCTTTCCTTCGCATATTCCTCAAGCTTCAAATTTGCTCTCTGCAATTTTTCATTTGCCTCGTCAAGCTTGCGGTTTAATAGCAAAATTCTTTCGTTTTCAAGTATTTGAATTCTGATAAGCATAATCATATACAGCATAAAGAGCAAATTGTTGCCTGAAACCAAAACATTTTTGAGCCATAAAATCAATTTTCTTATGTCGGTATTATAATAGTTCAAATAAATTTGAAAAAAATCCTGCTCATTTCTGCCAAAAAACTGGCCTATCCCTGAAAACACATACATTGCAAGCAATGCGACTATGAATGATATTTTCAGCTTGGTATTTTTCCCACATACCAAAAGGTCCGCAATAACCAGCAAAACAATGCCATTATAGCTTGCGCCAAGGCAATCCATGATAATTCCGCATAAAGCCAACTGAACAATGCCATAGCATAAAATAAAAAAATTATTCCATTGCTCACGCCCTTTAATTTGCATCAGGCAAATCAAGACAAAAAAAGAACAGGCAGGGAAAAATGCGGCACTCCAAGGCGTAAGAGGCAAAGTTTTCATTTTTCCCAAAAAATCCTCCGCCTGCATTGCAGCCGTTATTTTAAAGGCCGTAACAGCCATAACAGACGAAATCATCAAAATTATCATAAAATTCAAGTTTTTTATTAAAAATCTTATCCGGCGCAAAATATGGTTGTCGTTCATAATATTCGCCCCGCTACTGCCATTTTTCAATATCATAGCTGTCAATCGTATATTTTGTGATTAGTTTTACAGGAATATAAATTTCCTTTTGGCATGGCTTGCCGTCAAGCAGCAAATACATGCTTTCCGCCGCTTTTTTCCCCATGTCGGTCGGGAATTGGGCAACGGTTGCTATCATTTGCTTGTTTTTGACCATGCTTTTTCCGTCTGGGCTTCCGTCAACGCCCATAATGCTTACCGGCAAATGATACTTATTTTTCTCAATTGCCCCGTATGCCCCAAAAGCCCCCGCATCATTTGTTGCAAAAAGGGCATCAAATTCAACTCCTGAATTTATCAATTCATCGGTTGCCCAAAAGGCTGATTCAGCCTCTCCGCCATATTCTTTTTCAGTGGCAATTTCAAATCCCGGCACTCCATCCAAGGCTTTTCTAAAACCGTTTGCCCTGTCTTGTGATGATTTCACCCCGTATTGTTCAAGCAAAACTATTTTTGCCGAATGTACCTGTGTTTTAAAATAATTTGCAATTTGAATGCCGGCGCCATAATTGTCAGAGGTCACCATACAGTCTGCCAATTCGCTGTCATATGCCTGAGAATCGACCACAATTATTTTTATGCCTCGTTCTCTTGCTTTTTTAACGGAAACTTCAATGCTTTCCCAACTTATTGGAGCAATAAAGATAGCCTTTACTCCTTGGTTTATCAAATCATCGATTTGTTCATTTTGTTTTTTCTCGTCCATTCCGGGGTCCCTTGTTACCAAAACATCACCATGTTCTTCAATTACGGAGCCTATTGCATTCCCAAGCATTTCAAAATAAGAGTTGTCCATTGTCATCAGGCAAACCCCGGCTTTTATCCTGCCTTCCCTGTTTCCGGCCGAAAAGTCAAATTCGCCTGAGAAAAATAAAATTACGGCTGCCAAAAAAATAAGATTTGCACCAATTGCCGAAAGATGTAGGCTTTTGTTTCCGATTTTAAATTTCATTTTCTGCTCCCCAGCAAAATTTAACAACATGCCTAAATAATTGTTTTTTTGTTGAAATAAAATTTATTTTGCAATTACAAATGTAGCATAAAAAAGAGGGCAGGTCAAGTTTTTAAAAACACCAACCATACCCGGATTAACCCTCTCTAACTTCTAACCTCTACCCTCTAACATCTAATTTGTGCAGGAAGAATTTTTTAATTTAAGCTGTCAAGGTATTCTCATAAAGGTCTGATTCAAGACTAACCGCATACTGTGCCTGTTTTTGGTATTCGGCAACGCCTTGCATTTGATAAGCAGTAAGCTTTTGCTTGGCAAGTTCTTTTTGGGAATCTGCATCCTCACGACGCTGCAATTCGGCATTCATCTCTGCCTTTGTTATTACGCCCTCCGAAACAAGTTCCTTCAGCTGTTCTTCCGTAAGTGAAGAAAGAACAACATTTGAATCGCTTGATTCAGAGTCATCGCTTTCATCAGTTTCGGTGGAAAGTGACGAAACCGACGAGCTTTCATTGATTGTATCAACAATTTTCGAGGCAATTTGAAGCGATGCGTAAGATGTGTCCGATGAATCATCAGACGAAGAAGAAACTGCACTGCTTAATTCAAGCGTGTCATAATTCGAGCTTGTGCTTGAAGAAGACGAGGTGGAGTCTGAATCAGAAGTTTTGCTTGCAGTTGAACTTGAAGAAATCGAACTTGCTGCACTTGT
>JAJUHO010000093.1 GCA_029267825.1 Oscillospiraceae bacterium | reverse complement strand
TTAAAATGAGAGGAACAAAAAATGGATTTTAATTATACCCAAACTTTGCCGCAAAAGCCTTCAAAGCAGGAACGCAAATGGATTAAAAAAGATTACAGCAAGGCAGGATGGCTTTTGCTTATTCACCTTTCAGCAAGCTTGTTTTTAAGCGTTGTAATAACCCTTGTGCTGCAAATGCTTGCAGTGCTTTATCCTGATACCCTTGCCGGAATTTATCAGGAAATGATAAGCGCACCGGAGCAAATGACATTCGGACTTGTGCTTGAAAACCTGATAATATCGCTTATTGCATACCCGGCCATATATTTTATCGGCTGCGCCATGCTCAAAGTAAAACCCGGAGCATTTTTTAAAAGAGGGGATTGGAATGGAAAATTCCTGCTTTCAATGCTTGTGATTTCCCTTTCCCTTCAAGTTGCGGGAAGCGCTTTTGGAAGCCTTATTATTGAATTAGGGAAAAATGTGGGGCTTAACTTTACCACGCTTGACCTTTCAACAAAACCGGACCCCGCCACAAATTTTATGATTTACATACTTGCCTGTGTTACTGCTCCCATTTTTGAGGAAATGATGTTCAGGGGGCTTATGCTGCGTGCACTTTCAAAGGTAAGCCCAAAATTCGGGATAATTGCTTCGGCAGCACTTTTCGGGCTTTTCCACCAAAACGTGCCTCAGGCGGTAAACGCATTCCTGATAGGGCTTGCGCTTGGATATACTGCATATAAGTCAGGCTCGATAATCCCGACGATAATCATTCACTTTGTGGTAAACGCAAACGGCATTATACAGGAAGCCATTGCATCAAAGTCTGAAACACTAGCCGGAATTCTGTTCCTTTCGCTTTCGGCCATCTTGGTTATATGCGCCATCGTGATAATGCTTGCAAACCGCAACAAAATAAAACTCCCTGTTCCAGAGCAGAGCAAAGGAAGGACTTTTCCGGTTTTCATAACCTCGATTCCTATGATTTTGGCCATTATCGGCGAAATAGGATTTACCATTGCAAGCATTAAAAAGATTTGATTCTTTTCCGTTCACTCAATCAATAAAAAATCCCGTCCGCTTTAAGCGAACGGGATTTTTTTAAAGTCCGTTTGGATTGTTTTTCGTAAAGTTCCATCCGTCGGCGCACATTTCATCAAGGCCGTATTTTGCGCTCCATCCGAAAAGCTCTTTTGCTTTGGATGTATCCGCATAACAGGTTGCAATGTCGCCGGGACGGCGCGGAGCAAATTCTTTCGGAATAGCCTTTCCGCAAGCCTTTTCAAATGCGGCAACAACTTCAAGTACGCTGGAGCCTTTTCCGGTGCCAAGGTTTACCGCTTCCGCCCCGCAATGCTTCATGGCATAGTCAAGCGCACAAAGATGTCCCTTTGCAAGGTCCACAACATGGATGTAATCGCGCACTCCCGTTCCGTCCGGAGTGGGATAATCATTGCCGTAAACATTAAGCTTAGGAAGTTTTCCGTTTGCCACCTGCGCAATGTACGGGAAAAGGTTGTTTGGAATTCCGTTCGGGTCCTCTCCTATAAGCCCGCTGCTGTGGGCACCTATGGGATTGAAGTATCTTAGCAAAATAGCGCTCCATTCCTTGTCGGCATGGCAAATATCCCTCAAAATCTGCTCTATCATTACCTTTGTATAGCCGTAAGGATTTGTCGCCGAGGTCGGATAATCCTCCTTGTAAGGCACGGGATTGTTCATGCCGTAAACCGTCGCCGAGGATGAAAATACCATCCTTTTGCAGCCAGCCTCCCTCATTGCCCTTAAAAGCTCAAGGGTTCCGGCTATGTTGTTGTGGTAATATTCAAGCGGCTTTGAAACGCTTTCTCCAACTGCTTTAAGGCCGGCGAAATGAATTACCGCATCAATCTTATTTTCCGAAAAGATTTTTGCCGTCCCCTCAAAATCAAGCATGTCGGTTTGGTAGAATTTAAAATCCTTGCCGGTGATTTTTTTGATTCTGTTCAGGCTTTCCGGCTTGGAATTCACAAAGTTGTCCATCACAATAATTTCATAGCCTGCCTGCAAAAGCTCAACACAGGTGTGGCTTCCGATAAATCCGGCTCCGCCGGTGACAAGAACGGCTCCCATTTTTGACTCCTCCTTATTTTTGGCTGTTTAAGAATTTATTATAAGCGGCTCTTAATTCTTCTGCTTTTTCCTCAGGGCAGGTAGGGTTGCAGTGCGCCCATGCTCCGGTTTCGCTGGAAGCATTGAATTTTATCTTGTCAGCAGAACGCATCGGCGGGAAAAATTCAATATGGAAATGGAAATCGCGGCTGTAATCCCCGCTGTTTACAGGTGCGTTGTGCATGCACATCATGTACGGGAATTTCATGTCAAAAAGGCTATCAAGTGTGCCTGCGGTTTCCTTTATGGTCTTTGCAAGAGCAAATTTTTCATCTTCGGTAAGGTCGGTTATGTTCTGCACATGCCTATTTGCCATAATGTAAACGCCATACGGGTATTCGCAAAAAAAGGGAAGAAAAACAGTAAAATGCTCATTTGAGAAAATGATTCTTTTCTTTTCATCAAGCTCGTTTTTAAGCATATCGCAGAAAAGGCATTTTCCGGTCTGCTCCAAATATTCCTTTGCCGAGGATGTTTCAAGCATCAGCTTTTTGGGAATGAAAGGATAGCCGTAAATCTGCCCGTGAGGATGCGGCATTGTCACGCCGACGGCCTCTCCTCTGTTTTCAAAAATGAAAACATATTTTATCTTTTCGTCTGAGCTTAATTTTTCAAACCTTTCGCACCAAAGGTCAACAAGCTTTTTAAGGTGCTCTGGCGGAAGTTCCGGAACCGTTATTTCGTGGTCAGGGGAATAAAGTATGACCTCGCATTTTCCATATGCGGGAGCAGTCTTAAAGAAATCCGTAGCCACATCATCCGGCTCCGGCGGAGTAAGCGAAAGCGCCGGAAAATCATTGTCATACTCATAAACCTCAAAATGGTCGGGAACCTTTCCCGAACCGGGACAGAACGGACACCAGTCCTTTGGCATCTGCGGCCTGCCCTGCCGGTGCGATGCTATCATAATCCAGTCTTTTGTAAGAGGATGCCATCTAAGTTCAGCCATATTAAGTTCTCCTTTTAGTTGTTAGCAATCAGTTCTTTGCTTTGTTGAAATAAGCTTTAATCTTTAATTTCCAAGCCTCCAACCGGCCTTATTGAAAGCACATGGCACTTGCCCTTGCCAAATACGGCTTCAATGGAGGATTTAAACCTGTCAAGCTCCCCACGCGGAACGAAAGCCTGAACCGTTCCCGCAAAGCCGCCCCCATGAACTCTCCAAGCGCCCTTTCCCGAAAGCAGCTTTTCGCAAAGCGCAAGCAGCACCGACATATCTTGTTGTGCGGGAGTTTTGGTTGAAAAAATATTTTGCAAATACATAAACGAAGAACGTCCCGATTCGGTCACAAGGTTTAAAAATTCGCCAAAATCTCCGCGTTTTATCGCATCCACCTGCTTTAAAACCCTTGCATCGTCGTCAAAGAAATGAATAGCCCTTAAAACGGCCCTGTCGCCCGCGGCCTTGCGAACATCGGCAAGTTTTGAGTAAAATTCATCCATAGGGACATCCCTCAAAAAGTCCCTGCCAAAAACCTTTGCCGCAGCCTTCATTTCCTTGGGAATGGAGGCATATTCATCTGTAAGGTCTGCATGGTCAGCGCCGCTGTCTATAATACAAAGCGCAAACCCGCTGCTTTCAAAGTCAAAATCAACCTTTTCCACAACGGGAGCAGATGTGTCCTTAAAGTCAATCGTCACAATTCCGCCGACGGACGACGCCATTTGGTCCATAAGTCCGCACGGCTTGCCAAAGTACACATTTTCTGCATACTGCCCGATTTTTGCAATTTCAACCGGAGAAATTTTGCCGTCGCAGCAAAAGGAATTCACGATATTGCCCACAAGCACTTCAAACGCCGCCGAGGATGAAAGTCCCGAACCGCTGAGCACGCTTGAGGTAGTATATGCGTCAAAGCCCTTCAATTCATATCCCATTTCATGTATTTTTGACGCAATGCCTCTTATAAGAGCCGCAGCATGATTATATTCTTCCGCCTTTACCGAAAGGTCCCTTATGTCAATGGTATCCATTTCATAGCCTTCGGACTTAATTTTTATCAAATTGCTTCCGTTTGGAGCGGCAACTGCAATCACATCAAGGTTTACGCTTGCCGCAAGCACATGCCCGTGCTGATGGTCGGTATGATTTCCGCCGATTTCGGTTCTGCCGGGTGCGCTGAAAAGGCGTATCCCGTCCTTATCGCCGAAAATTTCAGCAAAAGAATCAACCGCCCTGCAAAACCTTTCGGTATAAAAATTCAAATCTCCATCGGGATAAAGTGCCGAAAATGTTTTTTTATATTCTCCGGAGCGGATTTTTTGTTTCAAAGCTTCTGCAAAAGGCATAAAACTTCCCCCTTTGATTTTCTTTATTACAGTTTACATCAAAACTTTCCTTTTTTCAATGCTCGGATGTTTCAAGCATATGCAATTTTGTTGCAAAACACAAAGACATGTGCTATACTCTGCACAGGAGATGATTTGCATTGGACGAGCTTTTTAAGCATTCCTATAAAACCAGCAAGAGAGAAACCGTTTCGCTTGCGGTTTACAATGTGGGATTTCAGCGCTGCAACCCCCTGCACCAGTGGGGGCCGGGAGTCAGGGACCATTATCTGATACACCATGTGATTTCGGGCAAAGGCTATTACAGGCAAAACGGAACACTTTTTGAAGTAAATGCAGGAAACACTTTTATAGTTTACCCATTTTCCGAGGTGTTTTATTATGCCGATGAAACCGAACCGTGGGAATATTACTGGGTAGGATTTTCCGGCGGTGATGCAAAGCTTCTTTTGGGGCTTACTGATTTTTCAAAAGAAAATCCGGTTATAAGGATAAATTTTGGAGATGAGCTTAAAAATGCGCTGCTTGACATTTACAATTCACGCGGACAAAGCAATGCCGACATAGCAAGAATGACCGGCAAGCTTTATATTACCCTCAGCATTATAATTGAAAAGTCCAAAAAAGGCGAAAGCCCCGAAAATCAGGGGCTTTATTATGCCAAAAAGGCGACCGAATATTTTGCCTACAACTATTCAAATCCAATAAGCGTTGAGGATGCGGCTGATTATACAAAAATAAGCCGCAGTCATCTTTACAGGGTTTTTATAGAAAATTTCGGGGTATCCCCCAAGCAATACCTGACTGATTTAAGGATTAAGCAGGCCTGCATGCTGCTCGAAAATTCAAGTCTTTCCATTGGAGCGATAGCAAATTCAGTTGGCTTTGAAAACAGTCTTTACTTTTCAAAAGCATTTAAAAAAGCAAAAGGAGTTTCCCCGAGTGAGTATGCCTTAAAAATGAAAATAAACAAGGAGCAAAATTAAAGTTTTTTAGTTTGCTGTTTTCTTAATTGTTGCTTTTGCTTTTAATTATTGTTTTTAACTTTTAAGAGGGGGACGCTGTCCCCCTACTTAAGTGTAAAGCAGATTTAGTCTGCTTTAACCCCCTGCATACTTTTTGTCCGGCGACAAAAAGTATGCAAAAAACGCCTGATTTTATATGTCTACGGTCGCCTATTCGCCGGCAACGGCAATTTGCTTACGCAAAAATTAAAATCGCAAATTGCCTGCCAGACGAATAACGGCTGCAAAATATTGACCTGCTTTTCGCCTTGGTACTCACTACTCCAATTTTACGACGAAAAGCAGGTCTTGGAACTTTAATTGTCTTAATAACTTTATTTAGCGGAAAGCCTTTTCTTATTAAGTGAAATAAGGTGCTTTTTTGGGTTCTTAAATACTATTCTTTTTTGCCTTTAATTTAGCCCTTGTTTTAAAAACAAATATTGCACAATAGGTGAAAATGATGTAAACTGATAGTATGGGTATACGCAGATATGAAATCAGTGATGAACAGTGGGAAAGAATTAAAAATATGTTGCCGCCAGAGCATCCGAAATTCGGGAAACGTGGGCGTCCGGCAAAATATGATAACCGCAGTATGATAAATGGGATACTGTGGATTGCCAAGAGTGGAGCGCCATGGAGAGAACTGCCCGAACGGTATGGTCCCTGGCAAACCGTCTATTCATGTTTTCGCAAATGGAAGAAGCTTGGCGTATTTGAAGCAATATTTTATGCCATGTCCGGCGATGCGGATATGGAGAATATCAGCATAGATTCTACATCCAGCAAAGTACACCAAAGCGCTAACGGCGGGGAAAAAAACTGAGAATAAAGCGGTCGGAATATCCAAAGGTGGTCGTAACACCAAGATTCATGCTCTTGTAGATGGATTGGGCAATCCTATGGCATTCATGCTTAGTCCGGGCAACGAGCATGATTCCGTACACGCGATTCCTTTACTCAAGCAGATTGACATTAAAGGCTCCAATATATTAGGGGATAAAGCCTATGGGGCGCAGGCAATACGTGAATACATATTATCTCAGGAAGCTGCATACACTATTCCGCCTAAAAACAACAGCAAAGAATCGTGGCCTGTTGATTGGCATACATACAAAGAACGCCATTTGATAGAGTGTTTCTTCCAACAGATAAAATGGTTCCGCAGAATATTTACCCGTTACGACAAACTGGATGATTCTTTTTTGACTTTCGTTTATATCGCGGCCATCACTGTTTTATTGAAATAGCACAAATCAATTGTATTTTTCAAACAAGGCCTAGAAGATTTTTTAATGAAATAAAAATTATATACTTAAATTTTTCCATGAATCTAATAATACATACCATACAGTAAAACATGAAACTGTTGATAATAGTGTATCTAAAATAAAAATAAATATACCAGTTGAAGATTTTCCTTGACGATTCAAAATAATTAACGTTATTATTGACCAAATAAATGAAAAAATAGCCCAAAACACGAGTAAAATTGCCCATAAATATATCAAATTGCTTTCAAGTTGGCACATAATAAAAACAGATATAATAGGAGAAACAAAAATTTGCCAAAAAGATTTTTGTTTATAAATTGGTTTTTGCATAATATATTACTCCTTTTTATGGGTATTTTGATATAGTTGAATTCCTTGAAGAATCCTATATTGATCTCGAGGATCATCTCCATTTGTAAAAATAATTTCATTTTTAATAAATTTTATAATTTTTTAAATTTTATTTTCCGCCTTATCCATACATATACACCTGTAAATATTAATAATATTACACTTAATGAAACTAAATTTATCCATATCCACTCGTTCTGTTTCCCTAAGAATGCTCTGCCAGTGT
>JAJUHO010000186.1 GCA_029267825.1 Oscillospiraceae bacterium | reverse complement strand
CCGTTAAGGCAAAGCTGCATAAATTCTCTAAGCTCTTCAATAGGCATTCCGGAATTTTTAAGGCAGCATATAAGTCCCAGCCACTCTATATCTCTGTCGGAAAATTTTCTTATCCCGCCACTGCTTCTCTCCAAAAGCGGCAAAAGCCCCTCTTTGTCGTAATATCTTATTGTATGCTCAGTAAGCCCAGTTTTTTCGGCAGCTTGTTTTATTGTATAGAACATTCATATTCCCCTCATCTCGATTATTTAAATTAAAAGATACCACAATTTAAAGCAAAAATCAAACATTGCCTGCATTAATAAAAATCCGGATTTAAATGCTTTTTCCTGTACCTAAGCGGAGAAAGGCCGGTTGTCGACTTAAAAATCCTGCCAAAGTGAGTCTGGCTTTCAAATCCCGTCTTTTCGGAAATTTCAGACACGCTTAAATTTGTTTCAAGCAAAAGCTTTTGCGCCTGCCTGATTCTGGTAAGATTTAGGTATTGGCTGAAATTAAACCCCGTAATCTCCTTGAATTTTCGACAAAAATAGTAGGGACTTATATAAAAACGTTTTGCGACATCTTCAAGCGTCAAGGTTTCCCCGCAGTGGCTTTGGATGTATTTTGCCGCTTCCGAAATTTTAAGGTGCATCGGACTGTACGAAAAAAGTTCTTTTGGGTAATTTTCCAAAGGCAGCCTGTTTATAAACACCAAAAGCTCAGAAAGCAGGGATTGCAAATAAATTTCACGTCCAAAACGCCTGTCATTATGTTCTGAAAACATTTTAAGCAAAATTTCCTCGACAAAGGACTGTTCGTTTTCATTAAGACGCATTACATTTGTGCCTGATGAAAAGCATTTTAAAAGTTCATCTCCATGCTCCGGCAAAAAGCTTTTCTTAAAGTTTATTAAAAACCTTTGGTATTTCTCCGTATCCCCATCAAGGGTTTTATGCAAGTCAAGGGCATCTATAATCACAAGGTCGCCCTTTTTTATGTAATAGCTTTGATTTTGTATAAAATAATACCTCTCTCCGGAATAAAGATAAAAAATTTCATAGTGGTCATGATAATGCTCCCCCGGCCAAACACCAGAGGAGTCTTTTTTTGACTTGCTTCTTGTAAGAAACTCCATCCCAAAATCCTTGCCGCCATCCAAAAGGTCGGTATTCTTTGTTGCCATCCCCATTCACCCCGCAATTATTGTACCACATCCGTCAAAAAAAGCAATATACATCGAAAACTTTTTCAAAAAAGCAATTTATGTGGTGAAATTATTTTAAAATTGTCTTATAATATAGCTGAAAATTGCAAGATTAAAACTTGGAAAGGAGCTTTGCTGTGAAACATTTGGGAAGTCGTGTTGAGGAACTAAATATTGCGTACATAGGAGGTGGCTCAAGAGGCTGGGCATGGGGACTTATGAGCGACCTTGCGGCGGAGGAAAGCCTTTGCGGAACGGTAAAATTGTACGACATAGATTTCAATGCGGCACTTGACAATGAAAAAATCGGGAACAGACTTTCAGAGAGAAATGACGTAAAAAGCCATTGGCAATACAAAGCAGTTGAAAATATAAGCGATGCTTTAAGCGGGGCTGATTTTGTAGTCATTTCCATAATGCCGGGAACCTTTGATGAAATGGAGTCCGATGTGCATGCGCCGGAGGAATATGGCATCTACCAGTCCGTTGGCGATACCACCGGCCCCGGAGGGCTTGTAAGGGCGTTAAGGACAATCCCCATGTATGTAGAAATTGCAGAAAATATAAAAAAATACTGTCCTGATGCATGGGTGATTAGCTATACAAATCCCATGACTTTATGCGTAAAGACACTTTATGAGGTGTTCCCCAAAATCAAGGCGTTCGGCTGCTGCCACGAGGTTTTTGGCACACAAAAGCTTTTGGCAAAGGCGGTTTCCGAAATTTTAGGCATAGAAGAACCTCACAGGCGTGAAATATCCGTAAACGTGCTTGGAATAAACCATTTTACATGGCTTGACAGAGCTTTTTATAAGGACATTGATATTTTCCCCGTATACGCACGTTTTGCAGAAAAATATTATGAAAGCGGATTTTCAGAGAAAAGCAACGAAAACTGGATGAACAAATATTTTTCGTCACTGCAAAGGGTAAAATTTGATTTGTTTAAAAGATATGGAATAATTGCAGCGGCCGGAGATAGACATCTGGCCGAATTCTGCCCCGGAAAATGGTATCTTAAAGACCCCCAGACCGTACATGAATGGGGCTTTGAGCTTACTCCTGTAAAATGGAGAAAAGAGGACCTTAAAAACAGGCTTGAAAGAAGCCGGAGATTATCAAGCGGAGAAGAAAATTTTGTGCTTAAAGAAACCGGCGAAGAAGGAGTCTTGCAAATTAAGGCGCTTTTAGGACTTGGCGATTTGTTCACCAATGTAAACATACCAAATTTAGGACAAATAAAAAATATCCCTCTTGGAGCAGTCGTCGAAACAAATGCCCTCTTTTCAAGGGGAAGGGTCACTCCGGCAATGGCAGGCGAGCTTCCTTGGGATGTGCATAATCTCGTAATAAGGAATGTTTACAATCAGGAAACGGTTTTAAAGGCGGCTCTATTCAAGGACAAGGAGCTTGCTTTCAGGGCATTTATAAATGACCCTCTTGTAACGGCAAGTCTTAACGACAGCAAAAAGCTTTTTGACAAAATGCTTACGGCAACTAAAAAATATCTTCCCGGATGGGAAATATAGGGGTGCATGAAAATGAAACTTTGCAAGGAAAATTATGCGGATTTTAAAAAACATCCGGAAAAAGTGCTGCAATTCGGCGAGGGAAATTTTTTAAGGGCTTTTGTGGATTGGCAGATTGACACAATGAATAAAACCGCCGATTTTGATGGAAGCGTTGTTGTTGT
>JAJUHO010000087.1 GCA_029267825.1 Oscillospiraceae bacterium | reverse complement strand
GCAACTTTTTCACCTTTATTAATGGCAAAGCTAAGGTTTTCAAAGATTTTTGAATTTTTATCCTTTATCCCCCTGTATTCGGCGCAAACATTTTCAAAGCAAACGGCATTTGCAGGATTTAAATAAATCCTAAACGGTTTTTCCTCATTTATAAACGGCATTGCTTTTGCCTGCGAAAAAATTTTTTCTCCATCTTCAATTGTCACAGGCAGAACATCGCTTTTGGGCAAAATTCCTTTTTCCATCAAAAGCTTTGCGGCAATTGCCGTTTGGGGAGGAAAAATATTTCTTTCTGCAAGTTCATCCACCCTTGAAAGCGCCTGCTTTGCTGGAAGTTTCCAAATCACCCTTCCTTCATCAAGCAGCACCGCGCTTTTACAGTATTTTGCTATGTATTCGGTATGATGCTCTATTGAAATTATAGTTTTGCCAAACTCGGAATTAAGGGTTTTAAGCGCCTCATATACATTCCTCGCGTGCAAAGGGTCAAGCTGTGAGGCGGGCTCGTCAAGAATCAAAACCTCCGGATTTAAGGCAAGCGCTCCGGCAAGGGCAAGCAAATGCTTTTGCCCTCCCGAAAGCTGCCATATGTAATCAAATGCTTTATTGCCAAGTCCAACCGTTTCAAGAGCCTTCATTCCCCGCTCCCTGTAATTCTCCATGGCATAATTAAGGCATGAAAACGAAGCGTCGTCCAAAACAGTCGGACGGACTATTTGATTTTCAAAATCCTGATACACATATCCCACCTTCATTGCCAGCCGGCTTATATCTTGTTCAACGGTGTTTAAACCGCAGACCTCAACGCTTCCGCTGTAATCACCGTCAAAAAAATGAGGGATAAGACCGTTTATTGCTTTGCAAAGAGTAGATTTTCCGCTGCCGTTGCTACCCATTATTGCGACAAAATCACCTTTTTCAATTTCAAGATTTACTCCGTTTAAAACATATCCTTTCATCCCCGGATATGCAAACTTAAGGTTTTTTATTTTTATCATTGCTCCGCTCCCCTTTTGGAGCCGTCAAAATTCCGCTTTATAGCTGCAATCGCCGCTACAAGGATTATAATTCCAAGAAAAATTCCGGCGGCATAAGCGGGGCCGCTTTCAGCCCAATCTGCTTCCCAATCAACAAGCTCAAAACCGCTTTCGGAAACAATTTCAAAAATTGCCGCAGCGCCAAATCCTAAAAGGCTTAAAATTGCCACTTTCGGAGTAAAAAGCTTTTCTCCCCCAAATGCGGTTTTCTCGTCGCGCGGCCTCATTCCAAGCAATGGCTCAATTTTTCCATAAAGTTTCGGCACAAGGTACATAGTAGGAAGCATGCAGAATAAAATGCCAGAAAACAGCACATCATTTAAAAATGCAAAGCCTTCAGTGAAAAATACGCTCTGCGGAAGTCCGGGAACCGCCTCAAAATCTTCAACGGCAAGCACTACCTTTAAAATATCTACAATGCAATCCATTCCTTGCTGCAAAATCACACCGAATATTGCCGCAAAAGCAACCATTTTTTTATTCATGGGATTTCTAACCATTCTTCCGGCAACATAAACACCAATTGTAACCGTCAAAAATTTTTCAACCTCGCCAAGACCGCCAAACTGTCCAAGCATTATTTCACTAAACACAAGTTCTCCGGTCGCCGCACCAAGAGCCGCTGAAAGAGGGCTTAAAAGCATTGCCAACGTCAGAGGAATAAAAAGAAAATACTCAACCGAAAATTCAACAATACCCACATTAAAAGATGGTATAAGCTCTGTAAAAAGCGTAGCTATGCCGTAAATCGACATGGAAAGCACAAAAACCATCATCTTTTGCGCCTGGCCAACATTATCTTTTGAATTCATAACAATACCTCCATTTTCCTTATTGGTTTACGCATAAAATGTTACAGGACGATATTGTAATTGAAATCAAATTCATGTAATTGTCAAGTAAATTTTCATGTTTTTATTTTATGAAAATTTACTTTCACAAAAATAAAACCGCCGTAAATGGCGGTTCAAAGCAATTCATCATAGCCAAAAATATATCTGTCGCAATATTTTTTTATTTCCTCCATGTCAAAATGCGCGGATTTGTCATATATTCCAACGACCTTAAATCCGGCTGATTTTGCAGTTTTTACGGAGTGCAGGGCATCCTCGAAAACTGCTACCTCGCCTATGCTTTTGCCAAGCATTTCTGCGGATTTAAGGTAAATATCCGGTTCTTCCTTACCTTTGCCCACATCGGCACAAGTAAGGACAAATTCAAAATAATCATAAACTTTAAGTCTTTTTAAGGCTATTTCGGCAAGCTCGCGATGTGTCGCAGTAGCTATGCACATCTTCACCTTATTTTCCCTTTGCTTTTCAAGAAATTCCGGAACAAACGGCTTTAATTCAATTACATGGCGGTATTTTTCATCAACCATTTCGCGTATGCGGTCCATCACCTGCTCAACTGTCATAGACAATGAAAATTCCCTTACAAAATATTCCGCCGATTGGGTAAAACTCATCGTTTTCATTATATCGGCAAGACCTTTTGGCGGAAGGATATTATTTTCCGCCAAAAATTCTATATCTATATTTTCCCATGCCGGCATGGAATCAAGAATGGTTCCGTCCAAATCGAAAATAATTCCTTTGTATTTCAAGGTTTAAACTCCTGTTCGGTTTTTTTGATTTTTATTGTATATTCCCTTCCGCAGGGTTGAATTTTTGGCGCCGAAAGGGCATATATATCTGTTGCAAAGGCTTCAAGCTCAGAAAAAAGCTTGGTTTCCTGATTTATTTTTGAAAGCCGCAAAAGAGATGTGTCTATTGGAATCAATGAGGTCCTTTTTGCTTTTTTAAGTATCTCCACTCCCGCATCGTTTACCGCAAGCACTCTTGCATAAGGCGGCAGGATTTTTATATGCTCCTTTTTAACCCCCAAAAGCGCGCAAAGCAATATCCTTCTTATTTTCGCAAGGGGATAGCGCTTTGTTTTTATTGAAAACATAAGCTCATCAAGGCTTTTTGCCGTTTTGGAGGCTGAAAATATACGGTGTTCAAGCCCATGCGACACATCCGGGATAGTTAAAATTTCATCCGGAGACATTGAGCGCAGCTTATAAAGGATTGGCTTTTCAAGATTTATTATATCCGATATTTCCCCCGCCTCAAAGCACCTTTTTAAAACTTCCGCAGTTTTTTTCGGAACAAAAGGCAAGTAAGCACCTTTATTCTTTGCAAGGCTTCTTACAAACGAAGCAGAGGCTATGTCCCCAAAAGCGTTCATGCTGTCGTGCATTGCTTGCTTGCGCTGAATTGTCATGGGTTTTATCCCGCTTTCAAAAAAATCAAGCGCTTTTAAATATTCTATTCCCAAAAGATTATTGGGGTGCGAAAAAACATCCGAAATTTCCTCGCCGAATTTTTCAAGCGCAAGCTTTTGCATTGCCGACGGATACGGAATTCCGTCTTCAAGCAGTTTTCTTAATTCCACCGAATTTGAAAGGCTTTTGGAGGCAATCGCCGCCGAATAAAGCTTTTGGGAATCTCCGCACTCGCTGCCAAATGATATCCCATCGACGCACCCAAGCGAATGAAGCACAAAAACAGCTCCCCTTGCAAAAAATTCCGCCGAGGAAAGAGCATACGGCGTTGGAAGCTCAATAACCAAATCGGCCCCGCAGCAAGATGCTATTTCGGCACGCTTAAATTTATCTATTATTGCCGTATCTCCACGCTGTACATAATTTCCCGACATTACGGCAATTATATGCGTAGCTCCGTTTCTTCTGGTTTCATTTATTTGGTGCAAATGCCCGTTATGAAAAGGGTTGTATTCCGCAACTATTCCAAAAACCCTCATCCGTTCCCTCCTTGCTTAAATAGGATGCTTTGTTTTCATTAGTAATTATATCCTCTTGAATACATAATGTAAAGTATAATCCCCTACATATATGTAAAAATAACAAAGTTAAGCTCAAATGCTTGATTTTTATGAGATTTTGTAATAATATAATAACGATGTGTTGCAAAAAAGCAATAAAATTTTTCGAGGGGATTGTAAAACACAATGAGAATTTTGGTTATCAACGCGGGAAGCTCTTCACTTAAGTATCAGCTTATAGATATGGAGGACGAGAGCGTAATCGCAAAGGGAAACTGCGACAGAATAGGCGTGGGAGGTCATATCTGCCACAAAACCTGCGACGGAAGGGTGCTTGATGAAGATTGCAGCTTTCCAACACACACAGAAGCTTTCCAAAAGCTTGTTGAAACGCTGGTTCATGGAAATTCAGCGGTAATTAAGGATATAAGCGAAATATCGGCAATAGGCCACAGAATAGTGCAAGGAGCTGAACTCTTTTCTGAATCCACACTTGTCACCGATGAGGTAATTGACAAAATTGAAAGCATTTCAGATTTGGCGCCGCTGCACAACCCTGCACACGTTTTGGCGCTTAGGGCTTGCAAAAAGGTATTCGGCGACATCCCTCAGGTAGTTGTTTTTGATACCGCCTTCCATCAGACAATGCCGCCAAGAGCTTACATGTACGGCATCCCTTATGAATATTATGAGAAGTATCATGTCCGTAAATACGGTTTCCATGGAACTTCACACAGATATGTCACAAATGAGCTTGCAAGGCTTATCGGCAAGGACATTAAGGATTTGAAAATCATTTCATGCCACCTCGGCAACGGTTCGTCAATCTGCTGCGTAAACGGAGGGAAGTCTGTTGACACCTCCATGGGATTTACTCCTCTTGACGGACTTATAATGGGTACACGCTCAGGTTCAATTGACGCGTCAGTGGTTACTTTCCTTGCAGAAAAGGAAAAAATCAGCGCAAAGGAAATGAGCGATTTGCTTAACAAAAAATCAGGATACCTCGGCATTTCCGGAATTTCAAGCGACAACCGCGACATCACCGCCGCATGCGAACAAGGACATGAGCGTGCAAAGCTTGTTTTGGATATACAGCGCTACCAAATTAAAAAATATATAGGCGCTTATACGGCTGTTATGAACGGTCTTGACGCTGTTATCTTCACAGGCGGTATCGGCGAAAACGCTTGGGATTTGAGAGAAACCGTATGCTCCGACATGGACTTCTTCGGAATTAAGATAGACAAAGAAAAGAACAAAGCGCTGAACGGAAAACTTGCAAACATTTCCGCTCCCGACGCAAGAGTTCAATGCTGGATTGTTCCCACAAATGAAGAGCTCTTGATTGCAAGAGATACATTGGCTTTGATTTCAAAAAAATAATTGACTTTAAAGCCATGATATAAAAAAATTTTCAGGGGGAAAGCAAATGGATAATTTTGAGAACAACCAGGGAAACAACGAACAGCAAAATCCCTATCAGCAACAGCCTTATCAGCCGGAGCAATCCGGCAAGGTGGAAAATTCCTATTCGCAAAGCAGCTATCAGCAGCCCTCTCAGCAGTACAACTATTATCAGCAGCCGGAAAAGCCTCCGGCAAAATCAGGGCTTTCTATTGCCGCTATGGTGCTTGGAATTCTTTCCATACTCTTTTTCTGCATACCTTACATATCGCTTCCGCTTGCCATTGTAGGCCTTATTTTGGGAATTATTTCCCTTGTTAAAAAACAAGGCGGAAGGGGCATGGCTATTGCAGGAGTTATTTGCTCTGCAATCGGATTTATCATTGGAATAATAGTAATCATCTTTGCAGTAGCTGCTATAAGCTCCGGAATGTACAGCTCCCCGGACTTTTGGTCAAGCTTTATGGAAGAATACCAGTAAAAACACGCAAAAACCTCGCATGCTTTACGCAGGCGAGGTTTTTTATTAAGCTTATTAAATTTATTTTTCGGGAAACCATTTTACGGTATTATTTGCAATTCGCACAAGAGTAAGCATTACCGGCACTTCTACAAGAACGCCGACTATTGTGGCAAGAGCAACGGGAGAATCCGCTCCAAACAGCGAAATTGCAACGGCAACGGCCAATTCAAAAAAGTTTGAAGCTCCTATCATTCCGGCAGGAGCGGCTATGTCATGCGAAAGTTTTAAAAGCTTTGAAGCAAAATATGCTATAAAGAATATAAGGAACGTTTGAATCGTCAGCGGAATTGCAATTAAAATAATGTGCAGAGGATTTTCAAGAATTACTCCGCCTTGGAACGAAAAGATGATTATAAGCGTCAGCAAAAGTCCGGCAATTGTTATATTGTTGAATTTTGGAATAAAACGCTTTTCAAAATATTCCTGGCCTTTGTTTTTAGTCACAAGAATTCTTGTAAGTATTCCTCCTACAAGCGGAATAACCACAAAAAGCACAACAGAGAGTATGAGTGTTGCCCAAGGCACTTCAACTCCTCCTACCCCAAGCAGGAAAGCAACGATTGGAGTAAATGCCACAAGTATTATAAGGTCGTTTGTTGCAACCTGGACAACGGTATATGCCGGATTGCCTTTTGTAAGGTGGCTCCACACGAAAACCATTGCCGTACAAGGCGCAGCGCCTAAAAGAACGGCTCCGGCAAGGTAATCTTTTGCAAGTTCTGCGGGAATCAAGGCCTTAAACACAACATAAAAGAAAAATGCAGCAATGCCGTACATTGTAAATGGCTTTATAAGCCAGTTCGTCACCCAAGTAACAAACAGTCCCTTTGGATTTTTACCTACGTTTTTAATGCTTATGAAATCAACTTTCATCATCATGGGATAAATCATAAGCCAAATCAATATGGCTATCGGTATTGACACGTTGGCATATTCAAATTTTTTTAAAAATTCAGGGATTGACGGGAGAAACTTTCCTATAAAAATACCTATTGCCATGCAAAGTATTACCCAGATTGTAAGGTATTTTTCAAAAAAGCCTATCCCTTCTGCTTTTGTTTTTGACATAAAAATCCTCCTTTTTAGATGTTGGATGCCAGCAAATTAAAAAAGGCCTTTAACTTTTGAATAGTGCTTGTGTCCTCCGGAAAGATTAAACACCTTTTTAAATCCATTATTGATTAAAATATTTTGCGCCGCATTGCCTGTAACGCCTTTATTGCAGTATGTTATTGCAACAACATCTTTATCAAGCTCTTTTACAGCCTTTCTTAAAGCGGAATGAGGAATATTCCGTGCGGTATCTATATGCGCCTTTTCATATTGTGATGCTGCCCTTGCGTCAATAAGAACATAAGGCTCGCCGGAGTTTATAAGCTCATCAAGCTCATCCGGAGCAATAAGCGGCCTGCCATTTGAAATGGCATTATCAAGTATCATTCCAGTATACATAACCGGGTCTTTTGTCGTTGAAAACGGAGGTGCATATGCAAGGTCTAGATGGAACAAATCCTCAGCCTTGGCTTTATAGGTAATAGCTGTTGCAAATACGTCAATCCTTTTGTCAACGCCCTCATACCCAACAATCTGCACTCCAAGCAATCTGCCGTCACGCTTATCGGCAACAGCCTTGATTACCATTTCTTTGCCGCCCATATAATCAGGCTTATTTGGCTTTATATTATGACACACCTGAACATCATAGCCATTCTCTCTTGCCTCGCGTTCGGAAAGGCCTGTTTGTGCAACCGTCATACCAAAAATTTTAAAGATACCTGTTCCCAAAATCCCACGGAATTCAAGAGCTCCTCCTGTTGCCGCATCGCCTGCTATCCTGCCGGTTTTGTTTGCGGTTGAGCCGAGAGGCCGGTACACCGTTTTTTCTGTCACAAGATGAAATTGTTCAATGCAATCTCCGCAAGCGTATATATCGGCAATATTTGTTTGCATTTTAGAATTTACTTTAATTCCGCCAAAAGCGCCAAGTTCAACTCCCGCCGCCTTTGCAAGAGAGGTATTAGGGCGCACTCCCGCCGCAATCAAAGTCATATCAGCCTTAATTGCCGTTTTGTCTGAAAGAATTACG
>JAJUHO010000036.1 GCA_029267825.1 Oscillospiraceae bacterium | reverse complement strand
GTCATATAAATCCATATTTTAAGTGACAATTTGGATGAAAAGGCCCTTTTTATATATTTTTTAAGCATTTAAACCACCCTTGACAAACAAGCTAATCCGCATGATTCATATAATCCGACGGCGACATGCCTGTTTCATTTTTAAAAGCCCTTGAAAACGAACGATAATCTTGGTATCCTGTCAAATAGGCTATTTCACCGATGTTGTTTTTCTTTGATTTCATAAGGCTTTTGGCATAATCAATTTTGGTTTTTAAGATATAATCCCTAAAATTTACGCCGGTTTTTTCCTTAAAATAAATTGTAAAATACGATTCACTCAAATTAACATGCGCAGCGACATCCTTAGCTTTTATAATGCGATTGATGTTTTCCTCAATATATTTTTTTGCGGCTTTTATTATGGGATTGTTTTCTCCGCCGATACCCTTTAAAATCAGGCTGTAAGTCTTAAAAGCGTTTACAAGGTGGTTATAAAGGCTCTGTATGGATTCAAACATTCCGATTTCCTCTGCCAAAGCTTCAAAATGCTCTTTCATATCCGGATATAGCGCAGAAATCCGGCTTTGTACTTTTAAATTCAAGTAAAGGCACATCCCGACAACAAAATTCGGCGGCGGCATTTTTATAAAAAACAATGAGTTGAAAAATAACCTGCAGTAATTTTCAATGCCCGCCTCATCTCCGGATACAATGCTGCTGACGATTGGCTCAAAGTCAATGCTTTCCTTTGAGAATGCAGGCTTTTTGTCGCATATTAGGCTCCGGTCGTAAATGTCGATATCCGTTTGATAAATCTGATAAGAAAGCGCCTCTTGAGCTTTCAAATAAGAATTAAAGCACTGGGAAAGGTTGGGCGCGACATTTCCCACTCCGGCGGCCATTTTAAAAGAAGTTTTTCCCTTTATCAAATCCATGCATTTGCGCAAATCATCATGGAATGCCTTGTCCAAGTCGTTGTCAATATTAAAAATTGATAAAATCCGGCGTTCGTCATAAACCCAAGATTCCATTGGATATTTTTCAAAAAAAGGTTTTATATAAAAATTATTTATTTCTTCCAAATCGGCAGTTTCAGACAAATCCGTATAAAGATTGAAAACAACAACGCAACTGCATGTGTTTGAAATGGAAAGATTTAATTCTGAAAGCTTCAAGTCAATGCCGGAATTTCTTTGCACATTGTTTTGAACAAGCCGGTTCAAAAACAATTCCCTTGCTGAATTCATGAGCAAGGCTCTTTCTTTTGGCAAAAAATCATTGCCGCCGTACTTTTGCTCGCAAATTTCACGGCATTGCTTCAAAAACTGTTCCTTAAATTCCGCAATGTTAAGAGGCTTTAAGAAATATGATTTTACCCCATAACGGATTGCCGTTTGGGCATAAGTAAAATCATTGTAGCCGCTGAGAATCAAAAACCTTGTTTCGCAGCCTGCTTCGGCAGCACGCCGGATTACTTCAAGCCCGTCCATTGACGGCATATTTATATCCATTACTGCAATATCAGGGCGATGTTTTTTTATAAGTGTAAAGGCATCCTTTCCGTTGTCTGCAAATCCAAGCGTGCGGATATCAAATTCCTTAAAATCCGAAACAATTTTCCCAAGGCTGTTTCTTATTGCAAATTCATCATCCGCTATTATCACGCCGACAGGATATTTCATTGTGTCCCCGCCTTTCAACAAGAATATTTTAATATTTGTTCATCGTTATAATATCACAAAAATATTTTTAGATACAGGGCATTTTTAAGTATATTAAATAAATAAATGTTGAAAAGTGTTACATATGACTTTTGATGGTAAAAGTGCCGCCAGCCTTATGAAAAATTCCGGCTTTTGGGCGCCTAATGTCAAAACAAACTAATTTTATTAAAAACTGTTACATTTTTAGTGGAAAATGACCTTTGATTTGAAGCGAATTCAGCTATAATAAAAACATCAAAATTTTTTTGAACAAAATGGAATGTGAAAGGAAGGAATATTATGAAAAAGAATTATTTGTGCGCCCTGCTGGCGGCATTGGTTGCTTTGCCTGCTATGAGCGCCTGCGGCAGCTCCTCCGCATCATCATCTTCCGCGGAAACATCCGCTTCGTCGTCTTCATCAAAAGCCGAAAGCAGCGCGGGAAATTACACCGTAAAAGTATGGTCAAACAACAGACATGACGAAAAGTATATGACAGAAAAGGTAAATGAGTTCAATTCAAACAATTCTGACGTTCAAATTGAATACACCATAATGACTGACGACTGGGCAAATTCAATCCAGCTTGCTTATCAGGCGGGAACAGCTCCTGACGTAATAACAATTTCCGCTTCCGATAACATGGCTCTCAATGATTATGTAAACTCCGGAATGTTCCAAAGCCTTTCGGATTACATTAAAAACGATGCTGATTTCCAAAAAGTCACAGAATGTTATGTGCATGTTTACGAAGGACTTAACAGCATAGGAAACGACATCTACTGGGTACCTAACGGCGTAAGGTCCGGCACAAGGATTGAGTACAACAAGGGCCTTGTTGAAGCGGCAGGCTATGACAAAATACCAAGCACTTTAAGCGAACTTGTCAAGCTTTGCAAGGACGTTACGGCAAAGGGAAACGGCAGTACTTATGGCGTGGGCTTTACTTCATCCTCTCCATTCAGCAGATGGCTTGAAGGTGTCGGCGAAATGAGCGGTTATACCCACGGCGGATATGACTACAAAGCCGGAAAGTTTGATTTTTCAAGCTGGAAGCCTCTCCTTGAAACTGCCTCTCAATTATTTAAGGATGGCTCCGTGCTTCCCGGTTCGGAAACACAGGGCGTTGACAACAGCCGCGCACTGTTTGCCCAAGGCAGCTTTGCAGTATGGGGCAACGCTTCGCAAGAGGCAAGGGTATTTACCGAACAATTCCCATGTAATTTTGACTGGGGCGTAGCAGAGCTTCCGACAATGACCGGCGAAGTAAAGGGAGCCCTCAACTGCACACCGAACTTTGGATTTACAATGCTCACATCCTCCAAAAACAAGGATGCTTCATGGAAAGTAATTAGCTACTTCTCAAGCGAAGATTTCCTTAAAGGATATTTTGAAGGCGGATACAGTGCTCCTCTCAGCAAGTATATGGAAGGCAAAATAGATTCCTCCAAGGTCGGAAGACTTGCCGACTTTGCGCTTAAAGATTATGAGGACGTATATCCGATGCCTCCGGCTGTTACTGTTGAAGGCGACAACTATGGAACCGTATTCTGGAACGTTATTCTTGGCAATATTTCCGCTGACGACGCAATAAACGACCTCAACACAAGATACAACGCCGCCCTTGAAAGCGGAATTTCCAATGGAAGCTGCAAGAGGCTTGTAATTGAGGATTTTGACCCTCTCCATCCATCGGCGGGAACATGCGAATATCTCTCCAAATAAATTTTCAAAAACAATAAAAGTCAAGGGGTTGTCCTTAAAACAGCCCCTTTTCTTCTATGGGAGGTTAAACCGTATGCAAACGAAAGCTGCACGCATGGCAAGCAAACTTTCTTTTAAAGAAAAACTGTCGCGCGCAAATTCAAGGGGCGATTTTGCAACATTTTTTATGCTCATTCCCGCGGTAATAATGCTGCTGGTTGTTTCTGTATATCCGTTTTTATGGGTTTTCAAATATGTCTGCTACGATTATAACGGCATAACGGCATATTATACAGGATTTCACAATTTCGAGCGTGCCCTTTCGGACACAAAATTTTGGATGAGCGTAGTGCATACTTTTGAATATGCCGCACTGAAAATAATCTTTATAATTCCGCTTTCGCTTGTAATGGCAGTTGCGGTAAGGCAAAAAATCAAAGGTTCAGAACTTTTCCGCGGAATTTACTTTATGCCTACAATTATTTCCGCAGCGGTTTCAAGCATGGTATTCGGCTTTATTTTTGCTTCCTACAACGGAATTTTAAACGCCATCCTGCGCGCATGCGGAATAATAAGTGCAAATATAAACTGGCTTGGCGATAAAAACACGGCAATGTGGACGGTCATAACCGTTGCAATATGGGGCGGATTTGGAAACTATCTGGTTTATTTTATGTCAGGAATGTCAAGCATTTCGGACGATGTATACGAATCCGCAAAAATAGACGGCGCCAATGGAATCCAAACCTTTTTCCGAATCACCATACCCATGCTCAGCCCAATGCTTAAAGTAATACTCATGCTTGCGATAACGACTGCTTTTAAGGATTACGAATCAATTCTTGTGCTGACGCAAGGTGGCCCTTTCAACCGTACTCAGGTAATGTTCCTTTACATTTACCAGCTTGTGTTCGGAGCAAGCGGAACCTCGCCGCAAATCGGATACGGAACCGTACTCAGCCTTATAGCTTCGCTCATAGTGGGCATAGTTACGGCTATTTACCTGTTTGTTTCCAGAAAGCTTGACGATGTCATGTAAGGAGGGAAAGAAATGAGCAAAAATCATGACGGGGCGGTTTATTCAAAGGCCTCAAAGGCTGCAAGATTTCTTCTTTTTGTTTTTATGACTTTTATTGCGCTGCTTACGCTTTATCCGATTCTTTACGTGGTACTTGGCGCATTTAAGGAAAACGGGGAATTGCTTGCGGGTGGAACAAATATATTCCCCAAGAAATGGATTCTCGATAATTTTATAAACGCATGGCAGCAGGCTGATTTTGCGACATACACTCTTAACAGCATTTATCTTGCGCTGGGAGTAATGCTGCTTTCGCTGCTTTCAAGCAGCATGGCGGGATATGTTTTCTCGCGCAAAAAATTCAGGGGCAAAGAGCTTCTTTACGGATTGTTTGTGGCATTCATGTTCATCAACGTAGGTTCGATTACCCTGCGCCCCTTGTTTGAGCTTGCAATAAAGCTTAAAATGAATACATCACTTGCAAGCGTCATATTTATTTCCGCTGGCGGCGGGCAGGCAACATATATTTTCCTTGTCAGGGGATATATGAACACCATTCCAAAAGAACTTGACGAAGCGGCAAAAATAGACGGCTGTACATTTTTCCAAACCTTTTATAAGATAATATTGCCGGTATTAAAACCAATTTTGGCAACCATTGCGCTTTTGTCTTTCCGCGGCGGCTGGAACGAATATATCCTTCCGCTTGTGTTTACAATGACAAACGCCGCAAAAAGACCGCTTACGGTTGGGGTAACCATGCTTAAAAATGCCGGCGACGGAGCCGCCGCATGGAATATAATGTTTGCCGGTGCGACAATTTCAATAGTGCCGATACTTTTGATATACATATTCACCAGCAAATATTTTATAGCGGGCCTTACGGCGGGAGCGGTAAAGGGATAAACTTTCGGAGGTAAGAGCATTGAAAAGCAAACTTGACCAAAACGGATATATAACAAAATATTTTTATTCCGGCCCCAAAGCAGAGCCGTTCAGCGACAGCCATAGTGAAAGCGACCAACTTAAATACGAAAAATACCTGCGCGGAATAATTGCAAAACATGAGCCAATCGTTTTGCCGGAGGATATAAAACTTGGCGAAAAAAGCCCTCTTGGACTTGCGTGGAAATATTATTACTCTCATGGCAACGTATTTATGGACGCCTCATCCTTTTTTGTCGAGCCGAGAAGAATTGATATGCTTGCCGCAACGGTGCTTGAAGCAGAGGAGGACATGGATGTTCCCGCCTGCCTCTGGAGCTGCTGCGCGGTGGATTTGTGGGTTGGCGGAAAGCTTTGCGGAAGCATTAAAACTCCCGTTTACAAGCCAATAAAAAAGGAAAAGTTAATCCTGCCGCTAAAAAAGGGGAAGAATTTGATTTTTGTTCGCCTTGAAACACTTGGAGTAAGGGATACAAGAATATCCTTTGCCGTGCAGATACTTGAAAATTGCGATAAAATCAGCGTTTCCCTTCCGGATGAGGAAGGCTCCGGGCCTTGTGCAAAAGCGGAGGAAATTTTAAATTCGGCAAAGCTTGCCGGAGGAGAAATAATATTCTCCGAAAGCCTTCCAGAAAAAAGCTCCATAATATACGATACCGAGCAGATTGATTTTTACAAACGCAAGGAAAGGTTTGTAAAGACCGATGTTTCCGGACTTGCAAAAGTAAAACTGAAAGATGGTTTTGCATCGTTTTTTGTTGAAATTCCCGCCGAGAACGGAATTTTAAAGCGCCGGTTTGAAAGAATAGAACTTAAAACGGCAAAATATCTTGCAACAGGCGATGACAGGCGTGAGATTTTTGAAAAAATCGCAGATATCGCTTCAATTTACAGGGAAGAAACCGATGGCTTTGCTCTTTATCCCATGCTTGCAAGATATTTTCTTGGAAAAGCTTCAAATCGTGACGAGGAAGAACTTAAAATCACCCTTAGCCAAATCGGCAGAAGGATGGACTGCGCAGATTTTATGACCTGCGCCTTAATAAGGTTTTTAAAGAATTATCCCGTAAGCGAAGAAATAAAAGCGGAAGTTAAAAAGGCCATGCTTAATTTCCGCTATTGGATGGACGAAAACGGCCAAGACGGAATGTGCTTTTGGAGCGAAAACCATTCGCTTATGTTTTACCAGACCGCATATTTCTTTGGCGAAGAATACCCCGACGACATCTTTGTGCGTTCCGGCAAAACAGGACGCGAAATGCATGAAAATGCAAGAAAGCGTATTAAAGAATGGCTTATTGACGTTTGCGAAACAGGATATGACGAATTCAACAGCGGGGTGTATACTCCGATAACCCTTGCCGCCCTGCTTAATATTGTCGACTACGCCGAAACTGAACTATCCCTTATGGCGCAAAAAGCAGCTGATTTAATGCTTAGGACCGCGGCTCTGCATTGCTTTAAAAATGTAATCATTTCTCCGCAGGGCAGGATTTATCGCGACGTGCTTTTCCCACATTTGCAGGCTTTGCAGTCGATAGTGCATTATGTCGTTCCGGATGCACCTTATGTTTTCAGCGAATGGCTTATTTCTCTTGCCACAAGCAAGTATAAGATTCCAAATGACTTTAAAGATTTAATGGACAAAAAAGGCTCTTTCAGCTATGGCAGCAGCAATGCTGTAATTGATTTGTACAAAACGGAAGATTATATGCTGACTTCCGTTCAATCTCCACGCCGGGACGGCAAAATAAGGACTTGGGAACACGACATGGGAAAATCCGCCGAAGGCAGGCACATATACACAAAATCCCTAAATGAATGTTTTCATGGCACAATGCAGTTTGAGCCGGGAACTCTTGGATATCAGCAGCACTTGTGGTACGCTGCTCTTGACCCGGAACTGGTTGTCTTTGCAAACCATCCGGGAGGGACTTGCGAGGATATGCCGGAGGTTCGCCCCGGATATTGGTACGGCAACGGTATAACTCCCGCGCTGCGTCAGGAAAAAAACGTGCTTGGGGCAATTTATGCAATTCCCGATTCTTTCCCGATAAAATTCACCCATTTGTTTTGGAACGAAAAGAAATTTGACAAAACTCTTCAAAAAGGCGGCTGGCTGTTTGGCAAAAAGGGGACCGGATACATCGGAATCTGGTGCAGCAGTGAAATGCAGGACTATAATGACGTCCTGTTTGAATGTGAAAAACGTGTCTATGCCGAAAAGGCGGCATATCTTTGCGTATGCGGCAGCAAAAATGAAAACGGCAGCTTTGAAATTTTTGTATCAAAATGCCTTGACAAAAACATTGCTTTCGATCAAAATGAAAATAGGCTTTCTTGTGAAGAATTCAGTTTGACTTTTACCGAAAACGACAATAAAACCCAGTATGTGGAATAACAAAAAGGAGGACGGCTGAAAATATGTTTGTTTTTAACAAAGATTGCAAAATAACAAATTGCGAGCCGGGAGTGACAAGAAAAATCCTTGCCTATTCAGACGAACTTATGATGTGCGAAGTCACCTTTGAAAAGGGTGCAAAGGGGAATGAGCATTCCCATAAAAATTTGCAGATAACATACGTTGCAAAAGGGAAATTTGAATTTACCGTCGGCGGTGAAACAAAAACCGTTTCGGCAGGTGACAGCATTTACATTCCAAGCGATGTCATGCATCATACCATATGCCTTGAAGATGGAGTGCTTGTTGATATTTTTAATCCAAAAAGGGATGATTTTCTTAAATGAAGGAATTTTTTCTTAAAAACGAAAGCCTTGAAATAAAAGTGGAATCATTGGGCGCACAGCTTTGCTCTGTAAAAAAAGGCGGCAGGGAATATCTTTGGTGCGGCGACCCTGCAATCTGGAAATGGCATTCACCAATTTTGTTCCCGTTTGTCGGACGGCTTAAAAATTTCGAATATACTTTTAAAGGCATAAAATATCAAATGCCCCAGCATGGCTTTGCGCGTGAAATGGAGTTTGAGCTTGAATCCCAAAGCAACGACGAAATATGGCTAAACCTTTGCCACAATGAGGAAACTCTGAAAAAATATCCATTTAAATTTATCCTTCATGCAGGATTTAAACTTGACGGAAATAAAATTAAGGCCATGTGGCGGGTTGAAAACAAGGGCGATGAGGATATGTATTTTTCAATCGGCGCGCATCCCGCTTTCAACTGCCCAATAGCGCCAAACCTCAGTATGTACGACTGCTGGATTGACTTTAACTCCCTGCATATTGATTATTTTCAAATCAACAAAGACGGCCTTTATTTGCAGGAAAAGCACTCTCTGCCCCTTGAGGACGGAAAATACAAGATAACCGAAGATACCTTTGCCAATGATGTGCTTATAGTAAAAACGGAGCAGACAAAGAAAATATCCCTTTGCTCCCCCGATAAGCGTGCATATGTAACTGTTTCATTTGATTCCCCTCTGGTGGGAGTATATTCCCCCAAGTCCAACGCACCGTATGTTTGCATTGAGCCTTGGTACGGGCGGTGCGACGCCGCAGACTTTTCAGGCAGTCTTGACAAGCGCGAATACACTCAAAAACTGCCGCCGCATGGCGAATTTAAAGCGGAATACGAAATGGAATTTTATTAAAAACAAGGCCGGATACTGCAAAACCTTGAATTGCAGTCCGGCCTTTAATTACAGCAGCTTCGATGATATTGCCTCAGTAGTTTTTGCTTTGTTTTCCTTTGATTTTTCAAAATGGTCCACAAAATATTTTAAATACAAAACATCCAAAAGATAGAGCTGTGCAAAAGTGGTGGACAAAGCGCCGCCCTGCAAAGGTCCCTCGTTTGAGCCGCAAAGCAAAACGACGTCGGACAGTCCGGCTATCTGCGACTTTGCAAACTTGGTTATGCAGATTATCTTTGCGCCGTTTTTTCTTATAATTTTAAGCAGTTCAATTATGTCCTTTGTCGAGCCGGAATATGAAAAAACAACCGCAACATCTGCGCTGTCCATTAAAGCCGCCGCCATAAGCTGCATATGGCTGTCCGATACATAATTCACATTCGGCAAAATTCTCATGAATTTCTGCTTTGCTTCCATTGCGGTAACTCCTGATGACCCCATGCCGAAAAAATGCACCTGCTTTGCGGCGGCTATCAAATCGGAAGCATTTTTAATTGCCGCCGGGTCAATAAGCCCACAAGTTTCTTCAAGCGCTGAAACACTTGCGGCAAGGGCTTTTTTGGCAATAGCAGCCACATCGTCATTTGCATTTATTTCGCCGACTATCAAATCCTCTTTGCCTTCTTTTCCGGCAATCGCCTGTGCAAGAGTCATTTTTAAATCCTGATAGCCGTTAAGCTTTAAGCTTTTGCAAAATCTGAAAACGGTGGTATCGCCAACCCCGCACATTTCGGCAAGGTCTGTTATAGAGGTGTAGAGTACCTTTTCAGGAGTTTGCATAATAAAATCCGCAACTTTTTTTTCGGATTTTGTAAAAGTATCGTACAGCTTGCGTATGCTGTAAAAAATGTCCTTATTATTTTTAGTCAAATTGTTTACCGCCCTCAATAAAAAATATTTTTTCTTTTTATAAATATAATTTTATTCCAATTTCATACCGTTGTCAATTGATTTTTAGGTTTTTAAAAATTTTTTTCACTTTTGCTTGAAAAAAGAAAAATTTTTTTGTATAATGTACTTGTAAGAAAGGATGGGTAAAATGAAGCTCATAGAGGCAAAAAACTACATGGATTTAAGCAGAAAAGCCGCAAACATCATTTCCGCCCAAGTGATTTTAAATCCCCGCAGCGTTTTGGGACTTGCGACAGGTTCCACACCGATAGGCACCTATAAACAGCTTATAGAATGGTATCAAAAGGGCGATATAGACTTTTCAAACGTAAAAACGGTAAATTTGGATGAATACTGGGGCCTTTCGGGCGACAATCCGCAAAGCTATAGATATTTTATGGATGAAAATTTTTTCAACCATATAAACATAAAAAAGGAAAACACTTTTGTTCCAAACGGGACGGCAAAAGATGCGGAAGAGGAATGCCGCCGCTATGATAAGCTTATAACAGACCTCGGCGGAATCGACCTGCAGCTTTTGGGAATCGGCCATAACGGGCATATAGGTTTTAACGAGCCGGAAAAGGCATTTGAAAAGACCACGCATATGGTTGACTTGAACGAAAGCACAATAAAGGCAAACGCAAGATTTTTTAGTTCCATTAATGAAGTCCCCAAAAGAGCGATAACCATGGGGATAAAGTCCATTATGCAGGCAAGAAAAATCCTTCTTGTCGCAAATGGAAAGGATAAAAAGGATATTGTTGAAAGAGCGCTTTACGGTTCAATAACCCCAAGCGTTCCCGCTTCAATTTTGCAGCTCCACTCCGACCTTACTGTGGTATACTGCTTTGAATGATTTTTATTCCGAATACAAGCAGATTAAGGACAAGCCTGAAAAGCAAATAAATAAAAACGAGGTGCTTTTGCTTTGATTTTAAAAAACTCCTCCGTTTTTTTAAACGGGAAATTTCAAAGCCTTGATTTAAAAATTGAAAACGGCATAATTTCTGAAATCGGAGAAAACCTTTCTGGCGGTACAGAGGAAGATTTAAGCGGTAAAATGCTGATTCCGGGCCTTGTGGATATACATACCCACGGCTGTGCAGGCTTTGACTTTTCAACAGCAAGCTCATTGCAAATGTTGAAAATGCTTAAAGAATATGCCTCCCACGGAATAACTTCAGTGCTTGCAACAACAATGACCATGCCGCATGAAAGCCTTAAAAAAGCAATGGCGGAAATAAGGGCGGCAATGGCTTTAAACAATTCCGGCGCCGCAAAAATCCTTGGCATAAATATGGAGGGCCCTTTCCTTGGAAAAGATAAAAAGGGCGCGCACGATGAAAGGTTTCTTACGGGAATAGATTTTGAAATGTTCGAGGAGCTTGACGCCATATCGGGAGGGAATATAAGGCTTGTCGATATAGACCCCCTTCTGCCCGGGGCAGGGGAATTTATAAAAAAATATTCGGCGCAGAAAATAATTTCAATTGCGCATACATCCTGCAAATATTCCGATGCACAAAAGGCAGCAAAGGCGGGGGCTATGCATGTCACCCATTTATTTAACGCAATGAACCCCCTTCACCACAGGGAACCGGGGCTTGTTGGCGCTGCATTTGATTTTGGCTTTTATTCGGAAATAATCGCCGACGGAATACATATCCACCCCTGCGTGATAAGGATGATGTTTAAGCTGATGCCTGAAAAAATCGCCATAGTTTCGGATTCAATGGCGGCGGCAGGCCTTGCTGACGGCGAATATGAACTTGGCGGGCAAAAGGTTTTTGTAAAAGACAAAAAAGCAGCCCTTTCCGACTCAACGATAGCCGGTTCGGTTTCAAATTTGCACAATGAGCTTAAAAACCTTATTGAATTCGGCATAAAGCCTGAGGATGCAATTTTAAGCGTCACAGAAATCCCCGCACGTTCGACAGGGCTTGATGCGGGAATTATAAAAAAAGGCGCTCCCGCGGACCTTGTTGTCTTAAATTCCGCTTTTGAAATTGAAAAGGTCTATATAAATGGGGTTTTTTATAACAATTGTTTGCAAAATATTTAATAAGATTATTTTCTTCAATTATCTTCGACACCTGCTATGGCGAACTGTTCTTTCTTTAAAGTTTTTTCGGGTTGTTCTGGTGTATCCCAATCTGTTAATTCAGTTTCCCTCTGCATAGCTATGTATTCAAAATATTTTTGTTCCAAAAAAATAAAATCGCAACTATTTAACACAAGCCCTTTATCTTTTATCTTTACCTAAAAGAACACGCTTATATGTACGTTCAGCTAAACGTTGAATTGTTTCTTGATTTTTAATACAGTATCTTAATTCCTGCGATAGCAAAGCACGATAAGCGCGATCAGGTTCGCTGGAAATTCTACGCACAGCGACAAAAACTTTTGGGACAGGGAACATATAATTAAAGCGCAAAGAGCCTACGATTTGCTCGTTATCAGCCTTAATTAAAAAATTGTCCGGCTTTTTCTGCTTATAAGACGTTACCGGTACATAGTAATCAGTATTATTTACTTGCAGTACAATTCCACAGAGAAATTTTGGCTTATGTTTATCGCCGTATTCCATATTTGGCACACGGCTAAACCCTCTTTTCTCTTGCTCCGCTTTTTTTAAAAAATCAACATAACTTATATCTACTGTATAAAAGTCAAGCTTATCCATAATATTTTCCCATGTATGATAAAAGGGGCAGTAATACTGCCCCTTAAAGTCATTACAGTCACATTTAAGGTAGTGACGCACCTTTCATAAATGATCTGCTCTCAAAGCGGCAGGGCACTTATCATAAATGATCTGCTCTCAAAGCGGCAGGGCGCTTATCATACGGGACTTTCATCCTCTAATAATATTATACTCAAAGCCTGAAAATATGTCAAGAAAAATTTTACGTTTAGGTTAGAGGCTGTAAATTGATGGACGTTTTACATTTTGCAGCGCAACCGGCAATAATAAAACAGGCATTTGCAGGGATTTTTCATCCTACAAATGCCTGTTTTGTTTTATTTCTTTGGTCGAGGTGACAAGATTCGAACTTGCGGCCTCTACGTCCCGAACGTAGCGCTCTACCAAACTGAGCCACACCTCGATACGCAGTCTAAAACTGCGTATATTATTTTATCACAATTTTTTTTCTTTGTAAAGGGGTTTTTTTATTTTTTCGAATTTTCATCCGGACAATATCTTTATTGTCCGGATGCGGCAGTCGTTGAGGTTTCTGCTCCCGTTTCAGATGTGGTTTCTGCGCTTGTTTGTGCCGGAGCGCTTATCCCCATTGCGGCAAGCTGTGATTTTATCGATTCTATTTCCTTTGCAATAAGCCTTACTGTCGGACGTTCAAAGCAGGTGTTGTCCACGCTTGCCACCCTGCCGATTGAAATTGCTTCAAGCCCGGAGATTTCCTGTGGAAGATTTATCGCTGTCAGCGGAGAAGCAAGGAAAATCATCTTCGGGTTGCTTGAAATAAGCTCCTCGGCAGTAATGTTGTATTTTTGGCTTCCCTTTGCGACATTTTCCCCAAAGCGTGAAAGCACATCGCCAGACAGCGTATCTCCCGTTGCAACTGCAAGGTCGGCTGTCATTATGTATGCAAAGCTGCCGGCGTCAGGCAAATTTTCAAGCGCCGCCGAAAGCGGCTCAAATGCTTTGTTTGCCGCCTCCTCGGATTTTGACTGCCCGCCGAAAAGCGCGGCAAACTGCTTGTAGCAGTCAAAAAGCCCGTCAATGCTGCTTGGCGTTTCGGTTATCAAAACCCTTATGCCGGCATTTTCAAGCTTTGAAATATCCTTTTTGGCAATCGGGCTCTGCGAAACCAAAAGCTCCGGAGCAAGCTTTATTATTGTTTCAATGTTGGGATTTGCAGAACTTCCCGCATCCGGCAGCGATTTTACCTCCTCCGGGTAGTCGCAATAAGAACTGTGCCCTATGATTTTTGAGGAGTATCCCAAATCGCAGATTATTTCGGTGAGCGCAGGCGAAAGCGATACCACCTTTTCGGGCGCTTTTTCAAATTCAAGCTGCCCCACGGCAACAGGGTAATCCTTTATTTCCTCGGAAGAAACTTCCGGTTCGATTCCGATTTTCCGGCACGAGCAAAGGCCGATTGAAACAACCATGGCAAAAATAACAAATAAAAGCTTTTTCAAGGCAATCCTCCGCAAAAATAATTTGTCATCTCAATTTTACATTATATCGCTTAAAAAATCAAATAAAAATATATCCAAAACAAGACTTGCAAACCGATATATATACGTTAAAAATTACAAAGCCTCTTTTTTAGCGGATTTGCCGATTTCCGCTCTTGACGTTTCGGATGTATGAGGGTATAATGAAATAGTATATACCATAAAAATATGCACATTATTTTTGAAAAAGGGAGTGAAGGGATAATGAAAGCCGCACAAGCAATGGTAAAATGCCTTGAACAAGAGGGGATAAAAGTCGTCTTTGGTTATCCCGGAGCTGCCATATGCCCCTTTTATGACGCTTTAAGCGAAAGCGGAATAAGGCATATACTTGTAAGGCACGAACAAAATGCGGGACATGCCGCAAACGGCTATGCAAGGATTACAAACCGCCCTGCTGTCTGTATAGCAACATCCGGCCCGGGAGCTACAAATTTAATAACCGCAATAGCAACCGCTTATATGGACTCTGTTCCAATGGTTGTCATAACCGGACAAGTAAGCTCCGACCAGATAGGCAGGGACGTTTTCCAAGAGGCTGATATAACCGGCGCCGCAGAGCCTTTTGTAAAACACAGCTACCTTGTAAAGGACGCATCCGCAATCCCGCGGATTTTTAAAGAAGCCTTTTATCTTGCGGGAACAGGCAGAAAAGGCCCGGTGCTTATTGATGTTCCTGTTGATATACAAAATGTTGATATAGATTTTAATTATCCTAAAAGTATTGAAATGCGGGCATATAAGCCTTCCTCAAAAGGGAATAACTTGCAGGTAAAACGCGCGGCGGAAGCTGTTGCTTTGGCAAAAAAGCCGGTAATTTGCGCCGGCGGAGGCGTCTTTTCTGCAGATGCTTGCAATGAAGTGCTTGAGCTTGCGACAAAAGCGGATATTCCGGTTGTGACGACAATGATGGGAATAAGCTGCATTCCCGGTTCGCATCCGCTTAATATGGGCATGATAGGAATGCACGGGGTAAAGAGCGCAAATCTTGCCGTAAACAAATGCGACCTTATAGTTCTTATAGGCGCAAGGGTTGGCGACAGGGCGGTGAGGTCCCCAAGCTTTCTTGAAGAAAACGCAAAAATTATTCATATCGACATAGACCCTGCCGAAATCGGCAAAAATGTAAAAGTTGACATTCCGATTGTAGGCGACGCAAAATTGATTTTAAACCAAATTCTTGAAATAATTCCAAAGCTTGAACATAGGGAATGGATAAATGAACTGCTTGCCCTTAAAAATGCCCCTGCTTTTGAAAAGCGGGCCGATGGGGTTGTAAATCCTAAACTTTTTGTTTCAAAGCTTGCCGAAAGAATGCCTGACGATACGATTTGCGTTGCGGATGTCGGACAAAACCAAATTTGGACCTGCAATTTCTTTTGCATGAGGGGCGGAAGATTTTTGACCAGCGGCGGAATGGGCACTATGGGGTATTCTATCCCGTGTGCGGTAGGAGCAAAGCTTGCCTCTCCCGAAACACCGGTGGTTGCAATATGCGGCGACGGTTCGTTCCAAATGCAGATGATGGAGCTTGCCACAATTTGTCAGCATGATATTCCGCTTAAAATCGTAATCATGGCAAACAATCGGCTTGGAATGGTTCACGAATTGCAAAAAAATCTTTACAAAGGCAACACGACAGCCGTTTTTCTTGATGGAAGTCCGGATTTCATAAAGCTTGCAGGAGCTTATGGAATAGAGTGCGAAAGGGTTTCGTCAGAGGATGAAATCGATGGGGCAATAGAACGGCTCGTTTCGGCAAAAGGGCCTTATCTTGTGGAATGCAGGGTTTCGCCGGATGAAAAAACGCTTTAATAAAAGAAAGGAATTTTGTGTATGAAGCATACCATCTCCATACTTGTGGAAAACCATGCCGGAGTGCTTTCAAGGATATCGGGACTTTTTTCACGCAGAGGCTTCAACATAGACAGCCTTGCGGTAGGGGTTACCGACGACCCGTCGGTTTCAAGGGTGACTCTTGTTGCCGATGGCGACGATTATATGGTCGAACAGCTTGAAAAGCAGCTCAACAAGCTTGTCGATGTGATTAAAGTAAGGACAATTCCGCAGGAAGAGCTTATTTCAAGGGAGCTTTTGCTTGCAAAAATAAACGCGCCCGCCGAAAAGCGTTCGGAAATAATGACGATTGCCGAAATAACGGGAGCAAAGGTTGTTGACATAACCACATCCACCATAACGCTTGAAATCTCCGACAGAACCGAAAAGCTTGCAAACTTTGAAGCGCTTATAAAGCCGTATGGGATAAAGGAAATGGTCCGCACTGGAACAATTGCCCTTCAAAGGGGAGCGGACGCCATAAAGAAGTAGGCGTACAATGAAAATGCGCGGAAAATCCGCGTGTCTTAGTTATACATTAAAATTTTGCCCAAAGGGGCGAGGAGGAAATTTTAAAATGGCAAAAATCTATTATCAGCAGGACTGCGACTTATCAAAGCTTGACGGCAAAACGGTTGCCATAATCGGCTACGGAAGCCAGGGACATGCACATGCGCTCAACCTTCATGACAGCGGAGTAAACGTAATTGTCGGACTTTACGAAGGCAGCAAGAGCTGGGCAAGGGCCGAAGCGGCAGGACTTAAGGTTATGACCGCTGCCGATGCCGCAAAGGCTGCGGACCTTATAATGATTCTTATAAACGATGAAAAGCAGGCAAAGCTTTACGAGGAAAGCATAAAGCCAAACCTCAAAGCAGGCAAGACTCTTGCTTTTGCGCATGGATTTAACATCCACTACGGCTGCATAGTTCCCCCGGCAGACGTTGACGTAATCATGATTGCGCCTAAGGGCCCCGGACATACTGTTCGTTCCGAGTACGTAGAGGGCAAGGGAGTTCCTTGTCTTGTTGCCGTTCATCAGGATGCAACTGGAAAGGCTCTTGAAACCGGACTTGCATATGCCGCAGGAATTGGCGGTGCAAGAGCCGGCGTGCTTATGACAACATTCAAGTGCGAAACCGAAACAGACCTCTTTGGCGAACAGGCAGTTCTTTGCGGAGGCGTTACAGCTCTCATGAAAGCAGGCTTTGAAACCCTTGTTGAGGCAGGCTATGACCCGCAGAACGCTTACTTTGAGTGCATACACGAAATGAAGCTCATTGTTGACCTTATTTACCAAGGCGGATTCCAGAGGATGAGATATTCCATTTCCGATACCGCTGAATTTGGCGATTACGAAACCGGAAAGAGAATAATCACCGAAGAAACCAAAAAGGAAATGAAAAAGGTTCTTGCAGAAATTCAAGACGGTACCTTTGCACGCAAGTGGATTCTTGAAAACCAGTGCGGACGCCCGCATTTCAATGCTTGCAG
>JAJUHO010000208.1 GCA_029267825.1 Oscillospiraceae bacterium | reverse complement strand
TTGCAGGAGGGCGGTTTTGCGGATATTTTTATAACCGACGGAGAAAAAATCTTATTTGCTTCTTCTGAACAAAACATGCTGTATGATGAATTTCGTCCGGCAAGTGAAATCAAATTAAAAAGCAATGTAATTTCACGGCCTATTAAGTCAATCGGCGAAGGGTGGCAAATTATTGTAACTTTTGACGGACCGGAAATTGTTTCTGAACTTAAAAATCATAGATTTATTTGGTTGCTGCTTGCTGTATTCAATCTTATATTCCCGACTGCCGTAATTATAATGATAAACCGCTCTTTCAGCAGAAGGCTGCTGCTTACCGAAAAATACATATTAAAGGTTAGGCGGCAGGAATTTGAAGTTATTGAGTGCCGAGAGGGCAGGGATGAAATAGGCAATCTTATAAGAAGCTACAATTTGATGGTCACAAAAATAAAGGAACTGATAGAAGTTGTTTTTAAGGAACATTCCGAAAAGCAGGCGCTTGAAATTTTAAAAAAGCAGGCCGAATTAAATGCGCTGCACAGCCAAATAAATCCTCATTTTCTTTTTAATACACTTGAAAGCATAAGAATGCGCAGCGTTATAAAGGATGAAAATGAAACCGCCGAAATTATAGAAGAGCTGGCTCTGCTGATGAGGGAAAATGCGCATTGGGGCGAGGATTTTATTACGCTTGAAAAAGAGCTTGATTATGCGCGTCATTATATGAGCATACAAAAATATCGGTTTGGTGATAAATTGGATTTTTCATTTTATATTCAGGACGGATGCAAGGAGATTAAAGTACCGAAATTTGGAATAGTTACTTTTATAGAAAATGCCTGCATACATGGAGTTGAAAAAAGCAGGGGAAATTGCATGGTAAGCGTTGTTGCGGCTAAAAGTGATGGAAAGATAAGTATAGAAATAATTGACAACGGCGGCGGGATTGAAAAGTCAAAGCTTGCACAAATAATAAAGACCTTAAAAAAATCTGAAACGACGGGACTTTCCGGAAGCGAAAACATAGGAATCTTAAATGCGTATTTAAGATTTAAGCTTTATTACGGCAATGATATGGAATTTTATATTGACAGTAATGAGGATGAGGGAACGGAAATATGTATAATTTTTTCAGAAAATGAAAATATAAAAAAGGAGGATTGATTTGTTGTGTTGAAGGCAATTTTAGCGGACGACGAACCTTTCATAAGGCAGGGACTTAAAAAGCTTATAAATTGGGAAGAGTGCGGTTATGAAGTTGTTGCCGAAGCCGGTGACGGGCGGGAAGCATTTGAGTCTATTAAAAAATGCAGGCCGGATTTGGTTGTTGCCGATATAAAAATGCCGGGAATGGATGGAATTGAACTTCTTGAAAAAGTCAGAGAGATTTTTGGAGACAAAATTAAGTTTGTCATTTTGAGCGGATATTATGAGTTTGAGTATGCAAAAAGGGCTATTCGTGGCAAAGCGGCCGAGTATATCTTAAAGCCGGTGAACAAAGAGGAATTTTTGGAGGTTTTGGGCAAAATACGTCTGGAATGCGATGCTTTTGAAATTCAAAGGAAAACGGAAATCCAAAAGGAAAATTTTTTGGATATGCAAAAGCTTAAAAATGTACTTATAGGAAAATGTGGTGCAGAAGATTTGGAAGGTGTAAAGAAATTTCTTTGCTATTCGCCGTCAATGCGATATATAAGCTTTGAGCTTGATGACAGTGATGAAAATTTTGCAAGCATATCTTCCGAAAAGCGTGTTGAGGTGCAAAAGGAATGCTTTGATTTGCTTTCGGGATATCTTGGCTGTTTTGGGAAAAACGTTTTGTTTGGACTTGAACAGGAAAGCAATATTTATGATGTTGGTTTTGTATATACAAGCGATATGGCGCAAAGGGCAAACCTTTCGGAACAGGAATATATAAATATGATTTATGATTTTTTGGTGCAAAAGCTTGGCTTTGGAATAGAGATTTACATAGGCCAAAAAGTCTGCACGGTTGAAGAACTTTCGGAATCACGCCGTTCGGTATCGGTGGCAAGGGCATTTCATAAATTTTCCGAGAGCGGCGACCCAATATCTTATTATGATGAGGTGGCATATAAAAAATCGCGTGGTTTTGGCATAGGTAAAAATTTAATCCAAAGGCTTATAGAATGTGTAAAAAACAATTGCCCCGAAGAAATTGAAAGCTGCATAGACCGGATTTACGATGAATTTAAAGAAAATCTGCCGGAGCCTAAATTCATACAGACGAGCATATATTATTTGCTTTACCGGCTTGCGGAGCTTGCAAAGGAATTTGATAAAGAATCGGAC
>JAJUHO010000081.1 GCA_029267825.1 Oscillospiraceae bacterium | reverse complement strand
TTTTTAAAAAATTTACCTTTTAAATTGTGGAATGAATGTTGACTTTTTAAAAAAGGGTTGCTATAATTGTTTTGTATGGCGATGATGGGAAGAACCAGTTTTGCGCCCGTTCAGAGAGGGAGGTTAGGTGAGAGCTCCCCGGTGCGTGGATTTGGATGCCGCCCCGTAGCCTTTCCGGCGAGGAGTCGGACGTTTGGCCTGCGTTAAGGGCTTTTGAGAGGCGGCTTTGGCCGCAATTTGGGTGGTACCGCGGAACAATCCGTCCCAAAGCGGAATTATTGTAAAATTCTGCTTTGACGGTTTTTTTTATGTAAAAATGAAAAACAAGGGGAATAATTTAAATGAAATGGACAGGTCTTAACGAGTTAAGGGAAAAGTATTTGTCTTTTTTTGAAAGCAAAGGGCATACGCGCCTTCCGAGCGCATCTTTGGTGCCTCATGGGGATAATAGCCTTCTTTTGATCAATTCCGGCATGGCGCCGCTTAAAAAATATTTCCTTGGGATTGAAACACCTCCAAACGTAAGGGTAACAACCTGCCAAAAGTGCATAAGAACGCCTGATATTGAACGTGTCGGAAAAACTTCAAGACACGGAACATATTTTGAAATGCTTGGCAACTTTTCTTTTGGCGATTATTTTAAGGAAGAAGCAACCGAATGGGCATGGGAATTTTGCACTAAGGTTTTGGAACTTCCTGTTGACAGGCTTTATGTTTCGGTTTATGAGGAAGACGACGAGGCTTATGATATTTGGACGAAAAAAAGAGGCGTTTCGCCGGACCATATGGTAAGACTTGGCAAAGCCGATAACTTCTGGGAACACGGATCTGGCCCCTGCGGCCCTTGTTCTGAGATTTATTTTGACAGGGGAGAACAGTGGGGCTGCGGCTCTCCGGATTGCAAGGTCGGATGTGACTGCGATAGGTATGTTGAGTTTTGGAACCTTGTTTTTTCACAGTTTGACAGCGACGGAAACGGGCATTATGAAAGGATGCCAAAGCCAAATATAGATACCGGAATGGGGCTTGAACGCCTTGCCTGCATTATGCAGGGCGTTGCGAACCTGTTTGAGGTTGATACCGTTCAAAATATAATGAAGCATATAAGTGAAATTGCCGGGGTTTCGTATAAGCAAAACGAAAAGACCGATGTTTCGCTTAGAGTTATAACCGACCATATAAGGAGCACGACTTTTATGGTTGGAGATGGAATATTGCCGTCAAATGAAGGCAGGGGTTATGTGCTGCGCCGTCTTATGAGGCGTGCGGCACGCCATGGAAGACTTCTTGGCGTAAATGAACCTTTCCTTTATAAAGTTTGCGAAACTGTTATAGATGAAAATAAGAGCGCATATCCTGAACTGAAAGAAAAACGTGAGTATATCAAGAAAGTAATTTATACAGAGGAAGAAAATTTCGCCAAAACGGTTGATAAGGGCATGGAACTCCTTTCGGGGATTATTGACTCAACTATTGCAAAGGGCGGAAAGACTTTAAGTGGAGAGGATACCTTCAAGCTTAGCGATACTTTTGGCTTCCCACTTGATTTGACTATTGAAATTGCACAGGAAAAAGGACTTTCGGTTGATGAAAAGCGTTTCCATGAGCTTGTTGCTGAACAGAGGGCAAAATCAAGGGCTGACCGTGCGGCAAAGGGCGGTTCTTCGTGGAGTGATGACAGCATGGGAGGACTTGATATACCAAAAACTGAATTTGTAGGATATACCGATTTTGAGTGCAAGGCCTCTGTTCTTGCGATTTTTAAGGATGGCAAACCATGCGATGGCATTACAGAAGGAGAAGAAGGCATAGTCATACTTGATAAGACTCCTTTTTATGCTGAAAGCGGAGGACAGACCGGCGATAAGGGAATTATTTCAATAGGCGAAAGCCGTTTTGAAGTTTCTGATACAAAGAAAATTTCCGGCGGACAATATATTCATGTTGGAACGGTTGAAGCGGGAAGCTTTAGCGTTGGCGATTCTGTAAATGCGTCGTTGGATAAGGAAGCAAGGATTTCTGCAATGAGAAATCATACTTGCGCGCATTTGCTGCAAGCCGCTTTGAGGGAAGTTTTAGGCAATCATGTTCATCAGGCCGGACAGCTTGTTGACCCTCAGCGCCTGCGCTTTGACTTTGCGCATTTCAATCCGGTTTCTGCTGAAGAACTTGCAAAAATAGAGAACATCGTAAATGAAAAGATACTTGATGCAATTTCTGTTTCTATTTCGGAGATGCCTGTTGACGAGGCTAAAAAGCTTGGCGCAATGGCACTTTTCGGCGAAAAATACGGTGATATTGTAAGAGTTGTAAACATAGGGAATTACTCCATAGAGCTTTGTGGAGGAACCCATGTGGACAATACTTCAAAAATAGGGCTTTTTAAAATTTTGTCTGAAAATTCGGTTGCAGCAGGCGTAAGAAGAATTGAGGCAGTCACCGGCAAAGGAGTGCTTGAATTTGCAAGCCAGCAGAAGGATTTAATAATTGCATCTGCACAGGCATTAAAGCTTTCAAATCCATCTGAACTTGCGTCAAAATGCGCATCTCTTTCGGCTGAAATGAAAGCTCTTGAAAAACAGGTAGAAGCACTTAACGGACAGCTTGCGGCAACACGAATTGAGGGACTTTTGAAAAATGCTGTTGATGTAGGCGGCGTAAAGCTCATTTATGCACGTTTTGACGGGATGTCATCTGAGGCTTTGAGGGCAATGGGCGATAAAATAAGGGATAAGGAACCGTCTGCCGTTGCCATGTTTGCCGGAATATCGGAAAATAGCGCGTCATTTGTTTGTGCTTGCGGCAAAACTGCCGTTGAAAAGGGCGCAAACGCAGGAAAGATTGTCAAGGAAGCCGCCGCTATAACAGGAGGAAAAGGTGGAGGACGTCCTGATGGTGCAATGGCCGGAATTGGTGATGTTTCAAAAATAGATGAGGCTTTTTCAAAGCTTTCTGAAATTATAAGCTCAATGCTTAAATAAGGAGGTTTTTGCTGTGGATTGCATTTTTTGCAAAATAGTTTCCGGAGAAATTCCAAGCTCTAAGGTTTATGAGGATGAAAAGGTGCTTGCATTTAAGGATATAAATCCCATGGCTCCCGTGCATATCCTTATCATTCCAAAGGAGCATATTTCTGGCGCTTCTGAAATAAATGAAAACAATTCGGCGGTAGTGGCTCACATTTTTGAAGTTGCCGCAAAGCTTGCAAGCGATATGAAGCTTGAGAGCGGATTTAGGATTGTTACGAACTGTGGGCCGGATGCGGGACAGACAGTAAATCACCTTCATTTTCATTTGCTTGGCGGCAAAAAGCTTAATTTGCAGCTTGGCTGATTTTGCGGCTGCTTTATATTGGAGGAATTTTTTGTGGCTGAAGAATTTTATACATTGCAGGTGGCAGGGCTGACAAGGCGCCTGCCCATCTGCCCGATAAATGAAAAGCTTAGCATAGCGGCATTTGTCATGTTTTCCGATGTTGAGCTGACTGTTGCGTGCGCAAAGGAACTTGTTAAAAAAGCTCCCGAATGTGATGTTATAATTACTGCGGAGAGCAAGGGGATTCCTCTTGCATATGAAATGGCAAGGCAGCTTGGCATTACATATGTTGTTGCACGTAAAATGCCAAAGCTTTATATGAGAGATCCCGTGGGATTTGAAGTGCAGTCGATTACTACTGCGGCAAGACAGATGCTTTATCTGGATAGGAATGAGGTTTCCATGCTGGAAGGCAAAAGGGTGCTGATAGCTGATGATGTAATAAGCACCGGAGAGAGCCTTGCCGCTGTTGAAAAGCTGGTTTCATTTGCCAATGGAAATGTTGTAGGCAAATGTGCTGTTTTGGCAGAGGGCGATGCTGCCGACAGAACGGATATATTTTTCCTTGAAAAGCTTCCTTTGTTTTTTAAATAGGGGGAATTAAAAATGGTGCGGAAAATGGCTTTTGTCGGATGCTGTTATTTGGCAGGGCTGTTTTTTGCATCTTTTTTAAATTTAAAATCAGATTTTATTTTGGCGTGTGCCGTTTTGCCGATTGGATTTTTGTTTTATTTTTTGGTTTCAAAGAAAATTGAAGTTCCGGTTTGTGCCATATTTTTTTCGGCCGGACTTTTGGTTTATGGGTTTTATGAAACAGCCGTTTACCGTCCCATGCTTGAAAATGCGGGAAAGGAATGTCTTGCCGAGGGTATTGTGCTGGAAGTTAGCAATTATCAGGATGATAAATCGCAATATGTTGCAAACGGAACCATAAACGGCAGGAAAGGTAAATTTGTAGTCTTTTGCCAGACACAGGATTGCGATGTTTTTGATGAAATAAAAATTTTTGGAAAAGCGTCTGCTTTTAAGGATACATATACGTTTCCGGCAGAGGACTATTATAAGGCAAAGGGAATTTTTCTTGAATTTGAGGAGCCATTGCAAGTAAGCACGCAAAAGCGTTTTTCGCCTTTTAAGTACCTGATTGCATATAGGGAATATATTTGCGACAGGATTTTCTCTGTGCTTCCGGGCGAGGAGGGGAGAGCTCTTGCAGCAATGCTTTTTGGGGATAAAAGCGGCCTTGAAAATGAAACCAAAACAAATCTTTTTCGGGTTGGGATAGGGCATATAATGTCGGTATCCGGAGCTCACCTTGCAATTATTTCCGATTTTTTCATGCGGATTTTAAGCTTTTTTAAAATAAATAAAAAGTTGAAATTTGCAGTTTTGGAAGTTCTTATTATTTTCTTTTGCATAATGGCGGGACTTTGCCAGCCTGTTTTGCGTTCGGCGGCAATGCTTACGATTGTTTATGGCGCGGAGGTTTTTAAAAGGCGGAGCGATACACTTAATTCGCTTGGACTTGCTTCTTTTTTACTCTTGGCGGGACAACCATTTGCGGTCAGAGATTCTTCTTTTTTGCTTTCTTTTGCGGGAGTTTTGGGGATTGGCGTATTTGCACCCGTGCTTTGCTCTAAAATATCCGAATCAGGGATAAAGGGCAAATTTTTAAAATATGCTGCTGTGATGCTTTGCGTCTCGGTGGTTGTTTTTCCGGTTTCTTTTTTGTATTTTGATGAGGTGTCAATAATTTCGCCGGTGGCAAATTTTATTTTAATACCTGTTTGCTCTATGGCACTCATTTGCGGCTTTATTGTGGTGCTTGTAGGAGGGGTGGGATTTTTGTCTTTCCTGCCGCTTGTTTTTGCGGGACTTTGCTGCAAATTTGTGATAAGGGCTTCAAATTTTTTAGCGGATTTAAAATTTTCTTCACTTCCTCTTGGATATGAATTTATCGGCATTGGAATAGCCGTTTCGATTGTTTTAATTGTTTTGGGATTTTTTATTTTTAAGGATATAAAATCAACGGCGGTAATTTCGATTGCCTGTGTTTTTGGATTGCTTTTTTCAGGCGAATTTTATTCATTTGCCAATAAAGATACCCTTTTTGCCGCAGTGGTAGGGGATAGTACTTCTTCATCGCTTGTAATATGCAAAGGGGACACCGCATTTGCAGTGGATTTAAACGGCGGAAGGAACAATGCCAAAAATCTGCAAAAATACCTTTGCAGAGCGGGGATAAGGGAAGTGGATTTTATTGTGCCGTTAAACTCAACCCAAAGTCTTGCAGCATATCAAAAAAGGTTTGGGAACTTTAATGTTGACGGAATTTTTATACGACAGGATGATTTTTGTCTTGATGGATTTAACGTTCTTGGCTGCATTCCTCAAAAAATTGTTTCAGAAGGCTTTGAAGTTGATTTTGGCGATTTGCGCATGCGTTTTGGCGATAAAAATTCCGTTGAGATATTTTATGGCATGTTTTCAATGCTTTGCATGAGCGGAAATAATCCGCCCAAAGATTATGATAATGGATGGGATTTTATTTTATCCTATGATGGAAAGCTTGTTGAAACGGAAAATGGAATGTTGTTTTCGCTTGAAAAAGGCGGCTGCGGAATTTTGGTTTCGTGCAAAAAGAATGGGGAAGCAAATTTAAGGAGGATTGAAAATGCCGGCCGTTTCTGAAAATGATTTGGCAAAAGCCATTAAATCCGAAGAATTTTCAGGCGCTTATTATTTTTACGGAAAGGATGTTTTTGCCGTTGAAACTTTTGTAAGAAAGGTTGTCGCAAAAGCTTTGGGCAAGGCCGACAAAACTTATAATCTCCATAAATTTGACGGCAAAAATTTTGATGTAAGTGCCTTTGCCGATTGTGTTGAGGCCCTGCCTGTTTTTGCTGAAAAACTTTGCGTTCTTGTCAACGACTTGAACGGGGATGAAATGAACAAGGAAGATTTGGATTACCTTGTAAAAACCATAGAAAATCTTCCGGAAAGTACGGTTGTTGTTTTTTATATAACCGGAATAGACCTTTTTGGCGGGAAAAGATATGTTTCCGAAAAAAATAAAAAAATCATCTCCGCCGTTTCCAAAAATGGGACGGTTTGCGAGTTTTCATATAAAAAACCACAAGAACTTGCCAAAATGATTTCGGATAAGGCAAATTCACTTGGGTGCATGATTTCAAAGGAAAATGCGGTTTATCTTGCCGAGCTTTGCCTTTGTGACACCGCATTTATAAATAATGAGCTTGAAAAGCTTGCCGCTTATGCCGATGGGCAGGAAATAAGCCGTGGAATGATTGATATGCTTGTTTCAAAGCAACTTGAGAGCAGTGCTTTTTCACTTGCAAAAGCTCTTGCATTTGGAAATATAAGACAAGCTTTTGTAATTCTTGATGTGCTTTTTGCTCAAAAAATCGAACCCGGACTTATAATAGGTGCGCTTTCATCATCGTTTGCGGATTTGTATAGGGCAAAAACGGCTTTGGGCGAAAGAGTTTCCCAACAGGAAATGATGGAAGATTTCGGATACCACTCAAACAGGAACTTTGGGGTAAGAAGTGCTTTTGATGATGCCAAAAGAATTCAAATTGACCATTTAAGGCATTGCCTTGAAATACTTTCAAGAGTTGATATGGAGATAAAATCGGTGCAAATGCCGCAAAGAATTTTGCTTGAAAAGGCTTTTGCGGAAATGGCAGCCGGGAGGTAGGATTTTGATACATCTTGACCAAGCAATTATAGTTGAGGGCAAATATGATAAAATAAAGCTTTCCTCAATAATTGATGCAGTTATAATTGTCACAAACGGATACGGCATTTTTAAGGACGAGGAAAAGCTTGCTATAATAAGGCATTATGCAAGCACTACGGGGGTAATCATTGTTACCGATTCGGATTCTGCCGGATTTAAGATAAGAAATTACCTAAAAGGCGCAATAGGAAACGGAAAGGTCATAAATGTATATATCCCTGACGTTATGGGCAAAGAAAGGCGCAAGACAAAGCCTTCAAAAGAGGGAAAGCTTGGCGTTGAGGGGATTGGCAAGGAAATGATTCTTGAAGCCTTTAAAAAATCCGGTGTTGTTTTTTCTGAAAAGGAAAAGAAAGCAGGAGAGATAACAAGGATTGATTTGTATGAGGACGGACTTTTTGGTGGAGAAAACAGTTCTGCCAAACGTGCCGCCCTTTTAAAAAAGCTTGGGTTGCCGAGCCTTTTAAGCACTTCCGGACTGCTTGAAATTTTAAATTCAATGATGGATGTTGAAGAATATAGGAAAATTGTTTTTCAAATAGAAACTGAGAGCGGAGTTGAATAGATGGTTTTTTCCAGTCTTACTTTTATTTATTTTTTTCTTCCGATAGTAATGATTTTATATTACGTTTCTCCAATGAAAATAAAAAACCTTATCATATTTGTTTCCGGCCTTGTTTTTTATGCATGGGGTGAGCCGGTTTATATAATTTTGATGATAATTTCAATATTAATAGATTATACGGCGGGAAGGCTTATAGATTATTTTGACTCAAGCCCCAGAAAAAGGACTATTTGCCTTTTGGTTTCTGTGATTATGAATATAGGCCTGCTTGGAGTTTTCAAATATGGTTCTTTTGTGGTGAAAAATATAAATGCAATTTTCGGACTTGATCTTCCGGACCCTGAACTTCCCTTGCCGATAGGCATTTCGTTTTATACATTCCAAAGCATGTCTTATACAATAGACCTTTATTTGAGGAAGATAAAGGTTCAAAAGAACATAATAAGCTATGCTTCTTATGTTGTGCTGTTTCCCCAGCTTATTGCGGGGCCGATTGTGCGTTATGAAGACATTGCAAATGAAATAGACGAAAGGAGCGTAAATGTAAGCCTTTCTGCCGAGGGAATAGGGCTTTTTGTAAAAGGGCTTTCTAAAAAAGTTCTTCTTGCAAACAACATAGGGCTTTTGTGGTCGCAGATAAAGGATATGGATTATGCAGGTATTTCTGTTTTAAGCGCATGGCTTGGAATACTTGCCTTTACTTTCCAAATTTACTTTGATTTTTCAGGCTATTCGGATATGGCATGCGGTATGGGCAAAATGCTTGGTTTTAATTTTCCTAAAAACTTTGACCATCCTTATGTTTCGCGCAGCATAAGCGAATTTTGGCGCAGGTGGCATATTACGCTTGGTTCATGGTTTCGCTCGTATGTTTATATTCCCCTTGGCGGA
>JAJUHO010000065.1 GCA_029267825.1 Oscillospiraceae bacterium | reverse complement strand
GGAGGGATTAAAGGCCCTGCCAACCAAGGCAATATGTTCCTTTTGTTTTATGTTTCGCTTTTACTGATGGTTCTGGTTTTTGCATTTTGCAGATTCCTTGCAGGCAGGAAATTCGGTAAAATACTTGTGGCAATAAGAGATGGAGAAAACAGGACTTATTTTTCCGGATATCAGGTTAGCAAATACAAGACGTTTGTTTATGTTTTATCTGCCGTGCTTGCGGCTCTTGGCGGAGCGGTGTTTGCAAACTTTAACGGCAGCATAACTCCGTCGCAGATGACAATTTCTTATTCCATAACAATGGTAATATGGGTTGCGATAGGCGGCAGGGGAACTATAATCGGTGCGGTAATAGGTGCGTTTTTGGTAAATTTATGCGAATATGGTTTAAGTTCAGGAGGCCTTGTTGAGATTTGGCAGTATATCATTGGAGCCGTATTTTGCATAACGATAATTTTCTTTAAGGGCGGTATAGTCGGGCTTGTTTCAGAGCATTTCCCTGCAATTGCTGCAAAACTGTGCAAACATAAGACTTTGGTTAAAGATATGGGAAAAATTGAAGGGAGTGGAGCATATGAACACGGCAACGGTTCTTGAAATAAACAATGTTTCTGTTTCGTTTGACGGATTTTTTGCCCTTTCTGATGTAAATACAAGCGTAAGGCGGAATACAGTGCATTTTTTTATAGGCCCTAATGGGGCTGGCAAAACCACATTGCTTGATATAATTTGCGCAAAAACTAAACCGACTTCCGGAAACGTGGTGTTTTATCCCAAAAACCGTAAACCATTGCGCCTTACCGGAATGAAAGAGCATAAAATCGTAAATGAGGGCATTGGCAGAAAATTTCAAGTGCCTTCGGTTTTTGTAAATTTAACGGTTGAAGAAAATATGATTTTGTCGCTTAAAGGGCATAAAGGCATACGCGAAAGCATTTTCAAAAAACCATCCGCCGAGGATATGGAGCGTATAAATTCCGTTTTAAAGCGCGTTGGGCTTGAAAAGCAAATGAATATCCGCGCGGGAACTCTTTCGCACGGAGAAAAGCAATGGCTTGAAATTGCCATGCAGCTTGTGCAAAAACCGGAAATAATAATGCTTGATGAACCCGCGGCAGGAATGGGCAAGCCGGAAACCTTTAAAACAGGAGAAATACTTAAAGAAATAAAAAAATCCTGTACGGTAATTGTGATTGAGCATGATATGGATTTTGTAAAACAATGCGCCGATACGGTTACGGTGCTTCATGAAGGGAAAATTATTGCCGAAGGCGGGGCCGAGGATGTTTTAGCTGATAAAACAGTGCAATCGGTTTATCTTGGCAGAGGGGAGGAATAACATGCTCCATGTTTCTGAAATGGATGCTTATTACGGGGAAAGCCGGGTGATAGCCGGACTTGATTTGGAAGTGCCTGACGGTAAAATTGCCGCACTTGTCGGACGAAATGGTATGGGCAAGAGCACAACCCTTAAAAGCATAATGGGACTTACAAAAACTCCACGAGGGAGCATAAAGCTGAATGGTGAAGAAATAATAAAAAAGCCCTCATACGACAGGGCAAGGCTTGGTATAGGTTATGTTCCACAGGGCAGAGATATTTTTCCTCAAATGACGGTTGCCGAAAATTTGGAGCTGGGACTTTTGCCGCTTGGTAAAAAAGGCAGGGCGCCGGAATATATATATGAAATGTTTCCTATTCTTGACAGCTTTGCCTTCCGAAAAGGAGGGGATTTATCCGGCGGACAGCAGCAGCAGCTTGCAATAGGCAGGGCGCTTGCCGCAGAGCCTAAAATACTTATACTTGACGAGCCTACCGAGGGGATACAACCCTCAATTATAAAGGAAATAGGCAGGGCAATAAGGCAAATAAATAAAGAAAAAGGAATTTCGGTGCTTATTGTGGAGCAATATCTTGACTTTGTTCTTGAAATTGCGGATTATATATATGTAATGGAAAAAGGGGAAATTATATATAAGAACCCTATAAAAGACTGTGATGCGGAAAAAATCCAGCGCCTTATGACAGAATAATCCGAAGGGAATGATGGAATGGAAAATGCCGAAATTTTAATTGTGGATGATATGCCGGATTATATTGCCTTTGCAAGTTCAATTTTGAGGGATGAAGGCTATAAGGTCTATGCGGCTTCATCAGGGAAAGCGGCGCTTAAATTCCTTGAAACCCGCAAGCCTGATTTGATTGTCCTTGACATTAAAATGAGCGGGATGGATGGCCTTGAAGTTTGCAAGGCCATTAAAAGCAGCAATGAAACACGAAATATTCCGGTCATATTCCTCACCTCTGAAGCAAGCGCCGATGTAATTTCGCAAGGCTTTGAAATAGGGTGCTGCGATTATGTTGTAAAACCGTTTGTAAAAAAAGAATATTTGGCGCGCATAAGGACACATCTTCAAATTTCACGCCAAAGCCGTGAGCTTGCCGCCGCATATAATGAACTTGACATGTTCTGTTCTGCCGTTTCGCATGATTTAAAATCGCCTCTTAATGTTATAAGCATGCTTGTTTCAAGCCTTGAAGATGAGCTTGAAAATGACAATAAAGCAGAAGCTTTTGCTGTTGCCGAGATGATAAAAAATAAATCCGGCCAGCTTATTACCATGATAGAACGTTTATTGGAATTTTCACATATGTGCAATATACGTCCTAATATGCGCGAACTTGATTTGAATAAGATTTTTTCAGAGGTTTTTAAAGAACTTCATGCCCTTGAACCTGACAGGAGTATAGAAATGATTTCAGGAATTCTTCCCCCTGTGGCCGGTGATGAGGTTTTAATAAAGCTTGCTGTTAAAAATATTTTAAGCAATGCCTTTAAATTTACACGAAATCGCAAAAACGGAGTAATTACCGTTAATTTCCGCGATGAGGGAGAGTATCTTGCGGTTTCGGTAAAAGACAACGGGGCAGGATTTGATATGAAGTACCACGAAAAACTGTTTAAAGTTTTTCAAAGGCTGCATGATGCGGATGAATTTGAAGGCAGCGGGATAGGGCTTGCGCTTGTGGATAGGGTGATGAAACGTCATGGCGGAAAGGTTTCAATTTTTGGAAAAGTGGATAAAGGTGCCGAAATTTGTCTATATTTTAAGAAGTATGAAAATATTTTATTAGAGAAATCGTAATTTGCTCGTAATCTGAAGGATTGCGGGCGTTTTTATTTTTGTGGCAATCTGTTAGTCAAAGAATATGCATTTTAATAAAAATCTAAAATATTTTTGTTAAATTAGTACAAAACGAATATATTTTTTATGTACAAAAAATATATTGACGAAACTTTAAAATATAGTTATAATAACAATTGAAATGGGTTTCGTATAAAAAATATTGTGCATAATAATTATTTTATTGCTTGTTTAATAGTTGACAATGTTGTTTTGTGCTGAATTTTGACAAGATGATTAAAAATGCCCGTTGCAAAGGATTTCTTAATTGAAACCGGTTTCCAAGCTATACCCGGTATTCTTAGGTATGGTTCCCATTGCGTTTTAAGTTATGTTAAAACGCTTGAAAAAGATATTTTAATTAAGGAGAGGAAAATATGGAAAAGGCGTTTGAGAAAGCATTTGCCGCAGCGGCGGCAGGGGTTCTTGCCATTGGAATGTTCTCTGGCTGTTCGGGCAAGAGCAAGGATTCGACATCGCAGAGCTCGGAACAAAGCTCATCTTCATCATCGGAGAGCGCGAGCAAAGAAGCAAAAGTAATCCGTTGGGGCACGCACTATGAACCGGAACTCAACCCTAATTACATTGATGAAGCAACAGGCGAATACACTATGAAAGAGGCTGAAAGACAGGCGGCTCTTGCAGCCCTTGAAGAAGTTCAAAAGCAGCTTAACGTTAAAATCGAATATGTGCAATATTCGGGAGATGTGCGCAGCGATTTGATGACCAGTGTTCTTTCCGGCAATCCTATTTGTGATTTGGCGCTTATTTGGGGCGGAGCCGAATCAACAATTCTTGCGCAGAACATTTTGCAAAAGATGGACAATTATAAAAATATTTTTGACGGCGACGAATATTCATGGATGCTTGACGGCCCGGTTTACGGACATAATTATTTCCTTTCAAGCAAGCAGACATTTTTCCAAAGATGGCCTCTTGTTTACAATATAGGCTTGCTTGATAAGGTTGACGCTTTAAAGGATGCAAACGGAAAAACGATTTATCCTACGGATTTGTTTTTGGATGGAAAATGGAATTGGAGCACGTTTAAGGATTACCTTTCAAAGGTAAAAGCTTATTATGCAAATGTAAAAGCTCCGGATGGAACTACATATTCAACAGTTCAAGCTTATGAAACGGATTACAGATTTGCCGGACTTTCAGCGGTTTACGCTGCAGGCGGAGCGCTTTATGACGAAAACGGCTTGCGTGTGGATTCCGCAGAAACGATAAAGGGCTATAAATTTATTGCCGATTTAAAAGAAGGCGGGCTTTTGACAGACCCGGGCACATATGACGACGGCTATGTTCCGAAATGGTGCCAGGGAGCATCTGATTTCCAAAAGGGCGGCACGGTGTTTACTGATTCCCCCGACTGGTGGCTTGCCGGAAATGGCTCTGCTTTGACCGAGCGCGGAGAATCAATGGGAATGGTGCCTTATCCGTGGCCTGACGATATGTCAAAGGACGACCCAAAATATCGCCAAGTTATGACGGTCGGAGACAGCTATGGGCTTTTAAAGGGCGTTGACGAAGAAACAGCTAAATTGGCTCTTGAAAGCTTTAAAGTTTATTGGTCAACTTATTATAAGAAATATGGAAATGTCGATAAGATTGCCGATTATAAGAATGCAATGGCGTCTTCTGTGGCATCGGCAAGCGGATTTGACATATTCAATGAAAACTGCGGCGACGATTTGCTTGAAGTTTTCAAATGGAATGCAAATAAAATTTACAACAATGACTTTGCTGATTTGATAGGCGTAAGGACAATTTGTGACGAAATTTACGGCAAGGGACTTTATGGAAAAGACGGAGTGCAGGCTTATGATGTTGCTATAAAGGCAAACATGAGTGAATTTACAAACAAGCTTTCCGAGATGGAGGCAATTTTGGGCAGCAATGAAATCAAAGACAATATTGCTCCGGAGTTCTCATCAATTCAAACTGCGGCATTTCCTATTGGAACATCTGCGGACAGCATTAAATGGGCTGATTATATTTCCGCAAAAGATGCCGTTGACGGGGTTTTGGATTTGGCAAACGCAAAAATAGATGTTTCGGCGGTTGATTTCTCAAAGGCAGGTCAGTATGACAACGGTCTTGTTGTTTCGATAAGCGATAAGGCAGGAAACGAAAAAACCTCAAAATACAAGGTTATAGTTTATGACCCGAACAACAAAACTGCCCCCACTTTGACAGTAAAGACCGAACTGCCGACAGTTAAGCTTAATGCAGACGCTTCGGGAATCAAATGGAGCGATTATGTTGAGAGTGCAACAGATGCGGCAGGAGTTGACATCAAAGACAAAGTGACTGCGGATATTTCCACTTTGGATACAACCACTGCCGGAGAATATGACGTAACTTTGAAGGTTGAGGATTATGCCGGCAATACGGCAAGCCAGACAATTAAAGTAACCGTGAAAGCTTCTGAAAGCTGATAAAAGCCAAACGGGAGTGCCGCCGGAAATTTGCGGCGGCACTTTTTCGTTATAAAGGCCTATGAACGGAAGGAGCGGGCGGATGAATAGGCTTATTTGCAAAAAAAACATAAAATGGATACTGCTTGGGATTTTTATAATCGCAGTTTTGCTGATTATGTTTGTTCCGGGTTCAAAAGGAAATATGAGCGTTGTTCCTTCGACAAATGATGGCGCACGCAGCAAGGATTATCAGCAGTATTTGGATGAAAACGGCTATGACGGAACTCTTTCGGACAGTGAGATTGCGGTTGATATTTTAAATTACAAGGCTGATGCTTCTCTTGGCGCAAAAACTGACGGAAAAGCTGTAGAAACAGGCAGCGACGGTACTATTTCATGGACCTTTGAGGCAAAAACAAGCGGATTTTACAATATTGAACTTTGCTATGAGGCTCTTCCCGGAACAATTTCCGATATACAAAGGGAAGTGCTTATAGATGGCAAACTGCCTTATTCGGAGATGGGGCAAATTGTGCTCAAACGCCTTTGGCAAGATGACGCGATTGAAACAAAAAACGGAAATGAAATAAGGCCGGATTCGCATGAAATATATGAAAGCAGAACGGTTTATTTGGAGGATTGCAACAGACGCAGCAGCGCTCCTCTTTTGGTTTATTTGAATAAGGGCAGGCATACCGTTGCTTTTTCAGCGCTAAAAGAGCCTGTAAAGTACATATCCCTTTCATTTAAGGCGGCAAAAGCGCCTAAATCCTATGATGAAGTGCTTTCTGAATGGAAGTCGCTTGGCCTTAATGCTTATGGCGGAGAAGCAATAGTTTGTCAAGCAGAGCGTACCGATGGCAATACTTTGAATATTGTAAAAACATCCACATCAATAAACATTAAAAAGAATTATTCGGATTCAAACCTGCAGCCGTATCATCCTTGGCGGGTTGTTTACAATACAATCGGCGCGGGAAGCTGGAAACAGCCCGGCGATGCAGTGGAGTGGGAAATATCGGTTCCGGAAGACGGGCTTTATACAATTTCCTTTAAAGGCAGGCAATCCTCAAACAGAGGAGTAATTTCATACAGAAGACTTTATGTAAACGGGGAAGTACCGTTTGCAGAAATGAATGCCATAGGGTTTGAATACAGCAGTGATTTTAAAAATTATACGGTTTCTGATGAAAACGGAGAGCCATATTATTTTTATTTGAAAAAAGGAACCAATACAATTACCCTTGAAACTGTTTTGGGCAGCTTTGGAGAGATACTCAATGAGGTTGAGGAAAGCCTTTCGGTATTTAATCAAACGTATTTAAAGGTTATTTCGCTCACTGGGAAATCTCCTGACAGATACATAGATTATGAAATTTCAAAGCAAATACCCGAATTTTCGCAGACAATGAAGGATGAAAGCGAAAGGCTCTACCGCTTGATTGACAAATTGATTGAAATTACCGGAGAAAAAGGCGAAAATACAAGCCTTTTGGAAAAAATGGCGGTTGAGGCAAAGGCGCTTTCGGAAGACCCGGAACGCGTGGTAGATGAACTTGAACAGTTTAAAAACAATATTTCCGCACTTGGAGCATGGACGGTAAATATTTCGGCAATGCCGCTTGAGCTTGACAGCATTGTCATAAGCGGGGATTTCAAAAATCTTCCGCCTGCGCAAGCCTTGAATTTTACCAACTTTAAAAACGGAGTGGTGAGATTTTTCTCAACCTTTTTTGTAAAAACAAGCGACATCGGAGCGTCTGAAGGCGGAAAGGGCAGTGAAATAAAGGTTTGGATGGCCTCCTCCGGACGTGAGCAGGCGCAGATTATACAAAACCTGATAGACGAAAAATTCACTCCCGAAACGGGGATTTCTGTAAAGCTTCAGCTAATACCGGTGGATGTGGTTTTGCGTGCTGCTCTTGCTGGCAATGGGCCGGATGTGGTAATAGGGCTTTCGCAGTCCACCTCGCAGGATTTTGCAATGCGTGGTGCAGTTGAAGACCTTTCACAGCTTAAAGGATTTGACAGCTTTGTTTCAAAATATTATCCTGGGGTTCTTGATACCGCAAAGTATGGTGACGGTATTTACGGAATCCCCGAGCAGGCAAACATAATGATGCTTTTTTACAGGACGGATATTTTGAAAAAAATCGGCGCCGATGCGCCAAAGACATGGGAAGATGTAAAAAACCTTATCCCGCTGCTGCAAAAGAACAACTATGATTTTTACCTTCCGTCTACTCTTTCGGGGGTAAAGCTTTACGAATCCATAGTATTCCAATACGGCGGGGATGTATATGAGGGCAAAGGCGCGGATTATGGAATTAAAAGCGCCCTTTCGGAAGAGCCGGCAATGCTTGCATTTAAGGATTATACTGATTTGTTCACGAGCTATGGGCTTTTGACTTCGGCGGATTTTTCAAACCGTTTCCGTACGGGAGAAATGCCTTTGGGAATTGCCGATTATACCCTTTTTAACCAGCTTGAAATTTTTGCGCCGGAAATCAAAGGACTTTGGGGATTTTCCCCTATTCCCGGCTATGAAAAAGACGGGAATATAAATAAGAGCGGCATTGTTGAAACCGTGCAGAGCGTTATTATGAAAGGCAGAGGCAAAACAGAGGCCTCATGGGAATTTTTAAAGTGGTGGAATGATACCCAGACGCAGTTAAGCTATGCCAATACGCTTGAATCGGTAATGGGCACTGCGGCAAGATATCCTGCAGCGGACCCGGAGGTTTTAAAGCAGCTTCCTTGGAGCAATTCCGAACTTAAAAAGATTTTGGAGCAAATGAACGATGCGGTGGGGATTCCGGCAGTGCCCGGGTACTATATGACAACAAGAATGATTCAGTATGCTTTCAATGACGTTGTGGCGGATATGTCAAACCCGAGGGAAACCCTTTATTTAAATATAAAGGATATAGACACCGAACTTGAAAAGAAGCGTGAAGAGTTCGGACTTAAATCTTCCGGTCAGGCACAGCCGTAAATTGCGGGGGAGGAATACCGTGAAAAATAGAAGAGAAAAGCAGTCTTTTGCATTGATTTGGCATAAGCACAAGGCAAAATATCTTATGATAATGCCTTTTGGGATTATATTTGTCCTTTTTACGCTTTTGCCGGTAATTGCTTCAATTTTTTTAAGCTTTACTTCGTTTAATATGGTTTCGGCGCCAAAATTCATAGGTTTTCAAAATTACATAAGCCTTTTGGTTGAGGATAGCGTTTTTTTGACTGCGGTGAAGAACACCATGATTTTTGCGCTTGTAACCGGCCCTGTAAGCTACATAATGTGCTTTATTTTTGCATGGCTTATAAACGAGCTTCCGCGATTTCCGAGGGCCATATTGACTTTGGTCTTTTATGCCCCGTCCATTTCGGGAAACGCGTATTTGGTATGGCAGCTTATTTTTTCGTCGGATACTTACGGTTGGGCAAACGCATGGTTGATGAAGCTTGGAATTACCAGACAGGCGATACTTTGGTTCCAAACCGAGGGCTATATAATGCCGATACTCATTATAGTCCAGCTTTGGCTTAGCCTTGGAGTCAGCTTTTTGTCCTTTATTGCCGGATTGCAGACGGTTGATAAATCGCTTTATGAATCGGCGGCGGTGGAGGGAATTAAAAACCGCTGGCAGGAGCTTTGGTACATTACCTTGCCGTCAATGAAGCCGCAGCTTATGTTTGGTGCGGTAATGCAGATTACAAATTCACTGTCTGTATCCCAGATTTCAATTGATTTGGTTGGCTTTCCGTCGGTAAATTATGCGGGCCATACGATACTTACACATCTTTATGATTACGGAAATCTGCGTTATGAGCTTGGCTATGCGTGTACGATAGCCGTTGTGCTGTTTTTGATAATGGTATTTTGCAATATTATAGTGCAAAAGCTTTTGCGCAGAGTGGGTTAAGGCGGTGAGGAGAATGAAAATCTTTTCGGCTGTTGCAAAAAGGCTCAGGCTTCGCAAGATAAAAAGGCGCAACCGCAGCCTTGGAGGCGACATAGGGCTTACTCTTATACTGCTTATTTTTGGAATGTTCAGCCTTTTTCCTTTGGTTTATACGGTTGTAAATGCTTTTAAGCCTTTGAGCGAGGTGTTTATTTTCCCTCCGAGGTTAAAGGTTGACAACCCGACGCTTAACAATTTTAAGGATTTGGGCGGAATACTTGAGGGCTTTGATATACCTTTTTCAAGATATATTTTCAATACCGCTGCAATTACCGGCTTTGGAACGGTCGGCACGGTGCTGTTTGGCTCAATGGCGGCATTTCCGCTTGCAAAGTATAAGTTTCCCGGTTCGTCGGCAATGGGGCACATAATTGTTTATGCCCTTATGTTCAACGGTGCGGTTACGGCAATTCCAAATTACATCATAATGAGCAGGCTTGGAATGGTTGATACATATTGGGCGGTAATACTTCCTGCTGTAGGGTCGACTTTGGGCGTGTATCTGCTTAAAAACTTTATGGTTCAGATTCCGGATGCCATGCTTGAAGCGGCAAAAATTGACGGTGCCGGCGAATTTCAAACTTATTACAAAATCGTAATGCCTCTTTGCAAACCCGCATGGATTACCCTTGTAATTCTTTCTTTCCAGCAGATGTGGGGCACTACGGGGGGAATATTCATATATTCCGAGGAATTAAAGCCGGTAAGCTATGTGCTTGCACAGCTTGTAAGCGGAGGAATAGCAAG
>JAJUHO010000112.1 GCA_029267825.1 Oscillospiraceae bacterium | reverse complement strand
GACGGATGGTACAAAGGCCGCTTTGGACTTAGGGGCAAAGAAAACAATTATGGCGATGATTATGCTTTTCTTGCGGAAATCCATATTTTTGACAAGTATGATAATGAAACTATAATCGGTACTGATGAAACATGGCTTGCAAGAAAAAGCGAAATAACCTTTTCATCCATTTACGACGGCGAAATTTATGAGCCTGAAATCAAACATAATCCCGAATTTAAAAATGCCATAATTAAAGATATCGGCTTTGAACTTTTGACTCCTCAAAACTGCGAGGGTGTGCGCATACATGAACAATTTTCTCCTGCTCAAATAATAAAGACTCCGGCGGGAGAAACTGTGCTTGATTTTGGGCAAAACATGGCAGGCTTTGTTCGTTTTTCCTGCAAAATACCAAAAGGCGAAAAAATTCTCCTTCAATACGGCGAAATCTTGCAAAACGGAAATTTTTACAGGGATAACCTTCGCAGTGCCAAAGCTGAATACACCTATATTTCAGATGGAAACGAGCATGAAGTTTCGCCGCATTTTACTTATTATGGATTCAGATATGTAAAGGTTGTCGGAATATCGGATGAAGAAACTCTTAAAAAATTCAAGGCCGTGGCACTTTACAGCAGCATAAAAAGAACCGGCAGCATAAAAACCTCAAACGAAAAGGTTAACCGCCTTATACAAAATTCTGAATGGGGGCAAAAGAGCAATTTTGTTGATGTTCCAACAGACTGCCCGCAAAGGGACGAACGCATGGGCTGGACAGCCGACACTCAGGTTTACTGCAAAACAGCCTGCTTTCAAACCGACGCCTACAATTTCTACCGCAAATATTTAAAGGATATGGCCTCCGAACAAAAGCATACCGGCGGAGCCGTCCCCCACGTAATCCCGTCTTTCGGAATGAGGGGAGATTCATGCAGCGTTTGGGGGGATGCCGTTACCATAATCCCGTGGAGCCTGTATTTGTTTTATGGAGATGCATCCATACTTTCCGAACAATATGAAAGCATGAAGGCATGGGTTGACTATGTCCATTCGATAGATGAACAAACAGGCGGCAAAAGACTTTGGTCAACAGGATTTCATTTTGGCGACTGGCTTGGGCTTGACAGCGAAACAGGGAATGACGTAAAAGGCGGCACTGATGATACTTACATTGCCTCAGCCTATTATTTCAATTCGGCAAAAATTCTTGCAAAAAGCGCTGCTATTTTAGGCAAAAGCAGCGATGCTCAAAAATACGGAAAACTTTCTGATGAAATTCTTGCAGCAATAAGAAAAGAGTATTTTACCCCCACAGGCCGCCTTGCCGTAAATACCCAAACAGGTTATGCCCTTTCTCTTGCCTTTGGGCTTTGCCCCGATTCTGCAAAGAAAAGAATAGCCGCCGACCTTGCCCAAAAATTAAAGCTTAATAAAGTTTATCTTAAAACAGGATTTGTAGGCACCGCATTTATTTGCAGGGTTTTATCTGATAACGGCTATAATGATTTGGCATACCGGCTGCTGCTCAACGAAGAATATCCAAGCTGGCTTTATGCAGTAAATATGGGAGCGACCACAATATGGGAAAGATGGAATTCAGTTCTTGCCGACGGAAAAATAAGCGGTACCGGAATGAACTCACTAAACCATTACGCATATGGTTCGGTGGTTGAATGGATGTATCGCACCATGGCGGGACTTAATCCGCTTGAAAATTCCCCCGGATTCAAGGAAGCAATAATTTCTCCAAAACCAGATTGGAGGATAAGAGAAGTTGAAATGTCCTACAATTCCCCCATGGGTATATATGAAACATGGTGGAAAATCGAAGAAGACGGACTTTTTAAACTGAAAATAAAAATCCCCTTTGGCGCAAAGGCAAAGCTTATACTGCCAAACATTCAAAAAGAGCCGGAGACCTTGACGGCCGGAGTTTACGAATACAGTTACTTCCCAAACCCTCCTTTAATAAAAACATATGGGATTTCCAGCCCTATAAGCGAGCTTTTGCACAAAAAAGAATGCCTTGAAACCCTCTCTGCCTTTGGCATTGATGCAAATGCAATCCCCGCCGCTCTTGCCGACAATACCATTGAAGAAATAAAGCACATGCCCTTCATCAGCATAACGGACGAAAAACTACAAGAACTTGATTTTGAATTAAAGAAAATAAAGTAAAATAAAAAAATCCCTTTGTGCCAAAATATCAAAGGGATTTTTTATTTTGCTGCAAAAAATTTAAAAACCCTCTTGACAAAGATAAAAAAATAAATATAATAATAGTAACGATTACTATTATTGAAAGGAAATAAAAATTGAAACGTACAAGCGCACAAAAAGAAATGATTAAAAATGCACTTGAAAAACTCGACCACCCAACCGCAGCGGAACTTTATGATGAGATAAGAAAAACTTATCCGCAAATAAGCCTTGGCACAGTTTATCGCAACTTAAACTCAATGGCTGACGGTGGAGAAATTTTAAGGATTTCTTTTCCGGATATACCCGATAGATTTGACCCGAACATTCATGAACATTGCCATGTTGCATGCATAAAATGCGGAAAAGTTTTTGACACCGTTCCGCTCCCGCCGGATTTAATAAATTTAATTAACGAAAAAACACAAGAAATTACCGGCGTAAAGATAACCGAACAAATACTTTTTATGCGCGGCATCTGCCGTGAATGTGCAAATTTGGAACAAAACAAAGACTAAAACGGCTTTTGCCGTTTAAAATAAAATAAAAATACAAGGAGGAACTGATATGTCACTTATCGGAAAAGAAGTAAATGATTTTAATGCAATGGCTTTTGTTAATGGAGAATTCAAAAGCATTACCAAAGCAGACCTTTTGGGAAAATGGTCCGTATTTGTCTTCTACCCTGCCGATTTCACATTTGTCTGCCCCACAGAACTTGGGGACCTCGCAGATAATTACGATGAATTCAAAAAAATCGGATGCGAAGTTTACTCGATTTCAACCGATACCCATTTCGTGCATAAAGCTTGGCACGATGCATCGGAAACCATAAAGAAAATAAAATTCCCCATGCTTGCGGACCCAACCGGAAAAATCTCAAAGGATTTTGACGTATATATCGAAGAAAGCGGGCTTGCCCTTCGCGGAAGCTTTGTAATAAATCCAGAAGGCAAAATAATTGCTTATGAGGTAAATGACACAAGCATAGGCAGAGAAGCAGCCGAACTTCTTAGAAAAGTACAGGCCGCACAATTCGTTGCGGAACACGGCGACCAGGTTTGCCCTGCAAAATGGCGTCCGGGAGAAAAAACCCTTAAACCAAGCCTTGATTTGGTGGGAAAAATTTAAAAACCATGAAAGAACTTTATGATTTGATTATAATAGGCTCCGGAAGTGCCGGCATGACAGCCGGCATTTATGCCGGACGTTCAAAACTCAACACACTTATAATTGAACGCGACCTTCCCGGAGGACAAATTAAAATAACTTCGGAGGTGGAGAATTATCCCGGAATACTGCACACCTCAGGCGCGGAGCTTAGCATGACTATGAAAAAGCAAGCTGAAAATTTCGGGGTTAAATTCCATACAACTGTCGTTGAAGGTGTTGATTTTTCCAAAGAGATAAAAAAAGTAAAAACCGTAGACGGGGAATATGAAGCTCTTGCAGTTATAATTGCAACCGGAGCCGTTCCACGCAAAATAGGTTTCCCTGGAGAAGAAGAATTCAGAGGCCGCGGGATAGGCTATTGCGCTACGTGCGATGGCGAATTTTTTGCCGGAAAGGATGTTTTTGTAATCGGCGCCGGATTTGCCGCCGCTGAAGAATCCGTTTTCCTAACACGCTATGCCAAAAAAGTAACCGTAATCGCACGCGAACCGGAATTCACCTGCTCCAAAAGCATAGCGGAAAAAGCGCTTGCGCATCCGAAAATAGAAGTTAAATTCAATACAGAAATAATTGAAGCCGGCGGAGATAAGGTTTTGCGCTATGCCAAATTTGTCAACAATAAAACTGGAGAAACATGGCGTTATGACGCTCCCGACGGAGACACTTTCGGGATATTCGTATTTGCAGGCTATGTGCCACAAAGCGCTGAATACTCCGGTCAAGTGCGTATAGATGAATATGGCTATATTCCAACTGACGAAAACATGCGCACAAATATAGACGGGGTATACGCCGCAGGAGATATCCGCCCCAAACTGCTTAGACAGCTTGTAACCGCAGTTTCAGACGGAGCAATTGCGGCAACAAATGCCGAAAAATACATTGCAAAGGTAAAAGAAAAGCTTGGAATTAAAAAAGAGGAAACCGAAACTTACTCTGCATATACGGAAAGTTTCTTTGACGATGAAATGCGCGCCCAGCTTTCACCTGTTTTGGAAAAACTGGAAAATCAAGTTGAAATCGTCGCAATTTTGGACAGAAGCAATCCTTTAAGCGAAGAAATGAAGGCATTTTTAAACGAATTTTCATCGCTTTCAAACAAAATAACAACAAGCTTTTTCCAAAAGGGAGAAAATATCCAAAAAGAAAAAGAAATGAATTTGGGTATTTCCCCTACAATGGGAATCTTCACCTCAAACGGCAAATACAGCGGTGTCCAATTTCACGGAGTTCCAGGCGGGCATGAAATAAATTCCTTCATACTTGCAATTTATAATGCAGCAGGCCCGGGACAGAAAATAAACAATGAAACGCTTGAAAAAATCCTTTCGGTGAAGCAAAAAACAAACTTTAAAATTGGCGTTTCACTTTCCTGCACCCTTTGCCCTGACGTTGTTTCGGCTTTGCAGCTTGCGGCAATAAAAAATCCTCTTATAGAAGCCGAAATGATAGACGTCAACAAATTTCCGGAATTTAAGAATAAGTATTCCATTTTAAGCGTTCCCGCAGTGGTAATAAACGATGAAAAGATTTTCTTTGGAAAAAGAAGTCTTGAAGAACTTTTGACGCTGTCGGAAAAGTAATCCTTTTAAAATTACAAAACCGCACCCATAACAGGTGCGGTTTTGATTTTATTGCTGCTTTTGTTCCGGGGGAGGTCCGGATTTTTGCTTTTGTTTTGCCTTGCGTGATTTGAATAGTTTTACCCCTCCAAACCATGCCACGGCTCCGATTGCTATTACGGGGGAAGCGCTTGCAATGATTATAACGGCCCACTGTATAAATGAAACTATCCCGTTTACAACGGCAAGAAAACCGTTTCTTATCAGCTTGCCCATGGTTTTAAAGCTTATGGAATTCCACTCTATGTCTTCCGGGATTTTATTGGGGTCGCTTGCCTCTTTTATAAGGATTGTCAGCGTTGATTCATCAATCTGTGAATTCCACATCTTCAAAAGGCCCTCATAACTTTCTATATCGGCTGTTATCTGGTCTATCTGGGCTTGTATTGCAACAAGCTCCTCCATCGTGGTAGCCTTTGAGTAGAAATCATAATATTTTTCCAAAGCCTTGCGCTTATTTTCAAGGCGCAATTCGGTGTCTGTATATTCAGACGTAATATCGTTTGTATACGTGCTTACGTTTATCACCTTTCCGCATTCTTCGGCATATTTAAGCGCCCCGTCAAGCTTATCCGGCGGGATTTTAACCACTGCGTTTATTGTGGCATAATCAGAATTGTTTGATAGATTTTGCGAAAATTCATATCCGCCCTGTGCGGTTATGTATTCAAGCAGCTTGTGGTAAGCCTCGGTCACATTTTTTGCCTCAATGTCAAGATTTGCATTTTTGATTATTTTCTTATTGGGATTTTGTTTTGCGCTTAAATCAGAAGAAGTTTTGGAAAAACCCTCTGCCGCCGTGGTTGTGATAATTGCATCACCTGCTTCAAGATTATCCAAATTCCTTGTGGTTTCGGCAAGATATTCTCCGGCCCCGGTTGTAAACTGACTTGATTTGCTGTTTGACGAACTGCCGCATGATGTTATCAAAATAAGTACCGCCATAAATATTCCCGCAAATAAAAAGCCAAGCGCCGTTTTTTTCATTTGTACCCCACTTCCTTTATAAACAATATACATTTTTTACGCCGCAATATTTAATTTGTTTTAATAATTTTAATATAACATTTTTGGAAGCAAAAAGCAATTAAGATTTGATTACAAATAAAACCGCAAAAATTTGTGCCATATAGCCTTTGCTCACGCAATTTTTT
>JAJUHO010000182.1 GCA_029267825.1 Oscillospiraceae bacterium | reverse complement strand
TCGTAGTAAAATTGGAGTGGGGGCACTTTAGATGTTAGAAATTAGATATTAGATGTTAGATACAAGCAAGTTAAGAAAAGACCTTAAATGCAAAAAATGCCCAATTCTAATTTCTAACCTCTAATTTCTAACTTCTAAAAGTCTCCGGACAAAAAGTCACTGGGGGTAAAGCAGACTAAATCTGCTTTGTAAATAAGGAGAGGGGGCAAAGCCCCCTCTTAGATGTTAGATATTAGAAGTTAGACGACAGCAAATTAAGAAAAAAACCTAAAATTCAAAAATTAAAAAAATGTAAAAATTTTAAGTATTGTTTGCTGTCCCCTTGATTTTAAAATAAATTTGAATTATAATTCCCTTAGCACTCAAAATATGCGAGTGCTAAAATTATAGATTAACGAGGTGTGTTGAAATGGAGACAAAGCAGTTTAAAGCCGAATCGCAAAGATTGCTTGAACTCATGATTCACTCAATTTATACACATAAGGAGATATTTTTAAGGGAACTCATTTCAAATGCCAGCGACGCAATAGACAAGCTGTACTATAAATCGCTGACAGGCGGAGCGGAGGGCCTTAACAGGGATGATTTTGAAATAAAGCTCACCATCGACAAGCAAAACCGCACGCTCATAATTTCCGATAATGGAATAGGCATGACAAAGGATGAACTTGAAAACAATTTGGGAATTATAGCAAAAAGCGGCTCTCTTGCATTTAAAAAGGAAAATGAGCTTAAAGACGGAATTGATATAATAGGACAGTTCGGCGTGGGATTTTATTCGGCATTTATGGTAAGCAGCCTTGTTACGGTAAAAACAAAGCAATATGGCGACACGCAGGCCTATGTTTGGCAGTCTGAGGGTGTAAGCGGCTATACGATAGACACCTGTGAAAAAACATCCCACGGTACGGAAATAATCCTTAAAATCAAGGAAAATACGGAAGAAGAAAATTACGACGAATTCCTTGACCAGTACAGGATACAATCCCTTGTAAAGAAATACTCGGATTATATAAGGTATCCGATTAAGATGGATATGCAAAGGCAAAGGCTCAAAGAAGGAGCAAAGGCGGACGAAGGCGAAAGCGCATATGAAAGCTATACTGAAACCGTAACCCTCAACAGCATGGTTCCGCTTTGGAAAAAGAACAAGAGCGAAATAACCGAGGAAGAGTATACAAAATTTTATCAAGAAAAGTTTTACGATTTTACCCCGCCGATAGCGCATATTCATGTAAGGGCAGAGGGTACGGCAACTTACAATGCACTGCTTTTTATTCCCGAAAGGCCGCCTTTTGATTATTATACAAAGGATTATGAAAAGGGCTTGCAGCTTTTTTCATCCGGCGTAATGATTATGGACAAGTGTGGGGATTTGCTTGCCGACCACTTCAGCTTTGTAAAAGGGCTTGTGGATTCCGAGGACCTTTCCCTTAATATTTCCAGAGAAATGCTCCAGCATGACAGACAGCTTAAAATCATTGCAAAGAGCATTGAAAAGAATATTAAAAACGAGCTTTCCAGAATGCTTAAAAACGAAAGGGAAAAGTACGAGAAATTTTACAAAAGCTTTGGCGTACAGCTTAAATTCGGCGTTTACAATGATTATGGCGCTGCAAAGGATTTGCTCTGCGACCTTTTGCTCTTTTATTCTTCAAGCGAGAAAAAGCTTGTCACCCTTGACGAGTACGTTGACAGGATGAAAGAGGGGCAGAAATATATTTACTATGCTTGCGGCGAAAGCATTTCACGCATTGAAAGCATGCCGCAGACCGAGCTTTTAAAAGAAAAAGGCTATGAAATTCTTTATTTTACCGATAATGTGGACGAGTTTGCCATAAGGATGCTCATGCAATATAAAGAGAAGCCTTTTAAATCCGTCACTGACAGCGACTTGGGGATTGATGCGGATACCGAGAGCGAGGAAACCAAAAAGCAAAACGAAGAAAATCGTGAACTTTTTGATTTTATGAAAGAGGCTCTTGGCGGAAAGGTAAAGGAGGTTCGCCTTTCGCAGAGGCTTAAGACTCATCCGGTTTGCCTTGCAAGCGGAGGTTTAATTTCGCTTGAAATGGAAAAGGTTTTAAACGCCATGCCGGGAGAAGAAAAAGCAAAGGCGGAAAGGATTCTTGAAATAAATCCCTCACATCCGATTTTTGAAACCCTTAAAAAGCTTTACGATTCGGACAAGGAAAAGCTTAAAAAATATTCGGCGCTGCTTTATGACCAAGCTATGCTTATTGCAGGAATGCCCATTGAAAATCCCGCAGAATTTTCAAATGAAATTTGCGGTCTTATGAGTTGTTAAAAGTTTCAATCTTTTATTTTTTAATTTTAAGAGGGGGGCTTTGCCCCCCTTACTTGCATATAAAGCAGGTTTAGTCTGCTTTACCCCCCAGTGACTTTTTGTCCGGCGACAAAAAGTCACCAAAAAACGCCTGAAAAATCAGTCTTAGTCCGCCGGCTTTTCGGCAACGGGCACTGCGCTAATCGCTTGTGCCCTGCACGACAAAGCTCGGCTGCTTTTCTTGAAGATGCTACTTCTTACTAAATTAAAGGTAAAAAAGAATAGCACTTAAGAACCTCAGAAAGCACCTTAATTCGCTTAATAAGTAAAAGTTTTCCGCTAATAAAGCTATTAAGACAAGCAAGCAATAAAGCTCTGCTTTTCGTAGTAAAATTGGAGTGGTGAGCACTGGGGCGAAAAGCAGAGCAACAATATAGAGCCGTCAGCCGCCGTGCAGGGCGCACGCTGAAAGCGTAAGCGCCCGTTGCCGGCGGGTAGGCGAATGTAGACGCAAAAAGGCCCCGCAGGGCGGCGTCTTTTGCCTACTTTTCTTCGCTGGTGAAGAAAAGTAGGCAGGGGGGAAAAAGGATTTTATTATTTTTAAAAGTAAGAAGGGGGGGGCGGCGCCCCCCCTCTTAGATGTTAGAAATTAGATATTAGATGTTAGATACAAGCAAGTTAAGAAAAGACCTTAAATGCAAAAATACCCAATTCTAATTTCTAACCTCTAATT
>JAJUHO010000118.1 GCA_029267825.1 Oscillospiraceae bacterium | reverse complement strand
TAGAATGTGCAATAAGCATTTATTTTTCAGTCAATTTTTAGATTTCTCATAGCCTATTTTACGAGGGTTTTATTATTTGAAGCGCTCAAAAATAAATTTTTTAAAATTAAAACTTGCAAAAAGCTATTGACATTTTTAAAAGGGGACTGTATAATTGTATACAATACAATGAGCGGAGGTAATAGCCATGATAGAGCTTAGCAAAAAGTCCAATCTTCTTGAGCAGGACCCTTATAAGTATAGGGTTCAGGATGTTGATGAGCCTAACCTTTTCAGGGATTTATATCCGTATACCGAAATCCCGAAAATACCTTTCAATTTCAGAAAGGTCCCCATGAACACCCCTGCCGAAATTTGGATAACGGATACGACTTTCCGCGACGGACAACAATCGCAAGCACCTTATACGCCAAAACAAATACTTGATATATTCGACCTTTTGCATAGGCTTAGCGGGCCTAAGGGAATTATCCGCCAAACGGAATTTTTTGTTTACAGCAAAAAAGATAGGGAAGCTCTTGAAAAATGTATGGAAAGGGGTTATGAATTCCCTGAGATAACTACATGGATAAGAGCTACAAAAAGCGATTTCAAACTTGTTAAGGATATAGGGATAAAAGAAACCGGAATACTTGTAAGCTGTTCGGATTATCATATTTTTAAAAAGCTTGGCATGACAAGAAAACAGGCTATGGACCACTATCTTTCGGTTGTGGCGGATGCCATTGAGGCCGGTGTAAATCCAAGATGTCATTTTGAGGATATAACAAGGGCGGATTTCTTTGGCTTTGTTGTTCCTTTTGCAAATGCACTGATGGATATGGGCAAGCAGGCCGGCGTTCCCGTAAAAATCCGCGCATGCGATACTATGGGATATGGCGTGCCTTATACCGGCGTTGCTCCTCCAAGGAGCGTTCCGGGCATAATTTATGGACTTCAGCATTATTCGGAAGTTCCATCTGAATTGCTTGAATGGCATGGACATAACGATTTTTATAAAGGTGTTGCAAATGCCGCAACGGCATGGCTTTTTGGGGCTTCGGCAGTAAACTGTTCGCTTTTGGGAATAGGCGAGCGCACCGGAAATGTTCCGCTTGAAGCCATGGTGATTGAATATGCGTCATTGCGCGGCACGACCGATGGAATGGATACGACCGCAATTACCGATATAGCACGCTATTTTGAAAAGGAAATCGGCTACCAGATTCCTCCGATGACTCCGTTTGTAGGCAAGCATTTTAATGTCACAAGGGCCGGAATCCATGCCGACGGACTTTTGAAAGACGAAGAAATTTACAATATTTTTGACACTAAAAAAATACTTAACCGTCCGGTTGCGGTATCGGTAAGCAATACCTCCGGCCTTGCGGGAATTGCTTATTGGATAAATAATTTTTACGACCTTTCAGAAGATGAAAGGATTGACAAAAGGGATGATATTGTTTTAAAATTAAAAGAGTGGATTGATGCGGAGTATGAAAACGGAAGGCAAACCGTTATCAGCGACGAGGAACTTGTTGATAAGTTGAACGAGCTTGCTCCGGGGAGATTTATAATAAAATAAAGGACACAAGGTGAAAATGGAAAAAGCGGATGACTTTCGCAGCGGAACAAATTCTTTGAGGGAACAGGTTTTTAGGGAGCTTGAAAAAGCAATACTTGACGGGGTTTATTCGCCCGGCGACAGCCTTATTGAATTGAAGCTTTCCTCCGAGCTTGGAGTGAGCAGAACCCCGGTGAGAGAGGCGCTTAGGCAGCTTGAGCTTGAAGGGCTTGTAAAAACTATTCCAAACAAAGGCGCAATAGTTATAGGCATATCCGAAAAGGATATGGAGGATATTTACAATATAAGAATGGTGCTTGAAAGCCTTGCTTCAAAATGGGCGGCTGAAAATATAACCGATGAAGAACTTTCGGAGCTTGGGGACGTAGTGGAACTGCAGGAATTTTATGCCTCAAAGGGCGATGCGGTGAGAGTATGGCAGCTTGATACGAAATTTCACGAGATAATATTTTCGTCCAGCGGCAGCAAGCCTTTAAAGCATACGCTTTCAAATTTTCACCACTATATCCAACGGGCAAGGGAAATGTCGGTAAAAAGCGCTGGCAGAGCGGAATCCGTCACAAAGGAGCACAGGAAAATTTATGAGGCCTTAAAGGCACGTGACGGCGAGGCTGCGGCAAAGCTTGCAAAGGAACATGTCGAGTATGCGCTTGAAAACTTTATAAAAAATTGCAAGACGGAATAATTTTGCAAAGGCTATTGCAAAAAGGCTGTTGTTGTGGTATAATAACTTTGATTTAAAAGCTTTTATGGAGGAATTTAAATGAGCGGTATTGAAATAGCCGGCGGAATATTGTTGCTTATTGCGTGCGTTTTTATAATAATCGTTACGCTTTTGCAGGAAAACAAGCAGCAGGGAATGACTTCCGCAATAGGCGGCGGCAGCAATGATTCGTTTTATGGCAGAAACAGCAGCCGTACACGTGAAGCAAAGCTTGTAAGAATTACAAAGGTAATGATTGCAGTATTTTTTATTGTTACGATTCTTGTGAATTTGCTTCCAAGATTTTTTAAGTAAATTAAATCCCCTGTTTAAAGCAGGGGATTTTTTGTTTTAAGTGCGTTAGAATAATAGTGCTAAACTTTTTTGAAGAGGAATGTGTATGAAAGAAGCATATAAAAAGAGAATAGAGCTTTTTTTGAAAAAAAGCGGGAAGAAAGCTGTTTCCTATAAAGAACTTGCCCAAAAATGCAAGGTCAAGAAAAATGAATATGATTTTTTTAATTTGGCGCTTGAAGAACTTGAAAACGGCGGGATTATTGTAAAAAGACGCACGGGATTTTTGCTTTCTGAAGTTTTCGGTGCTTTTCCGGCTCACGTTGACAGGATAAACAGGACTTTTGGATTTTTAAAAAGAGATGACGACGGCTCTGAAATTTTTGTGCCGGGAAAGTTTTTAAAAGGCGCAATGCCGGGGGATTTGGTGCTTGCAAAGCTGATACGCTCGCGCACGGGTTCGCCGGAGGGTGAGGTTTTAAAGGTCTTGGAAGAAAACAATTCCAGATTTACCGGCGTTGTTGTCGATATAGAGGGGAAGAAATATGTTCGGCCGGATTCATTTACCAAAAATCCTGTTGCAATAGTTAAAAGCAGGCATGCCTCATGCGAAGTGGGAGATAAGGTGATGGCGGAAATTGCTTTCAGGGGAGAAAAGCATGCCGACCACAGGGCAAAGATAATTTCTTCATTTGGCGAGGCGGGAAAGGCATCAGTTTGTGCAAAATCGGTTCTTGAACTTAACGGTGTTTCGCTGGAATTTCCGCTGGAAGTTTTGGACGAGGCAAAGCGCGTTGCCGCAATTGGCATACCGGAGGATGAGGCCGAACGCAGGCTTGATTTGAGAAATGAAGTTATTTTTACCATAGATGGCGCCGATACAAAGGATATTGATGATGCGGTTTCAATTAAAAAATTTGAAAACTTTTATGAGCTTGGAGTCCATATTGCAGACGTTTCGTATTATGTAAAACAAGGCGGCGCCCTTGATAGGGAGGCTTTGGAGAGGGGAACGAGCATTTATTTTGCCGATAAAGTCATTCCCATGCTGCCAAAGGAGCTTTCAAACGGGATTTGTTCGCTTAACCCGAATGAAGACAGGCTTGCTTTTTCATGTATAATGATTGTCGGCAAGGATGGGAAACTTGAAGATTTTGATTTTAAAAAAACAATCATCCGTTCAAGGGTAAAGGGAGTTTATTCCGAAATAAACCAGATTTTTGCCGGAACACAGTCTGATGAAATTGCTGAAAAATACAAGGACGTGAAAGAAAGCCTTATGCTTATGGAAGAACTTGCTGAAATCCTTACTTCAAACAGGATTAAAAGAGGTTCTCCACAGCTTGAAACCACTGAAAGCAAGATTATTGTCGATGAAAATGATGTCTGCATAGGTGTAAAGCCGAGAGAAAGAGGCAAGAGTGAGCTGATAATAGAGGAATTTATGCTCATGGCAAACCAGTCTGCCGCAACACTTGGGAAAATGCAGCAAATTCCGTTTGTTTACAGGGTACATGAAAATCCCGCGCCGGAAAAAATTGATAAATTAAGGGAAACCATACTTCGTATGGGACTTTCATTTCCTAATTTTACGCAAATCCGCCCGAAGCATTTGGCTGAAATTCTGGAAAGCCAAAGGGGAACAAAGCTTTTTCCGGTAATAAACAAGCTTGTTTTGCGCTCTATGGCAAAGGCAAAGTATTCGGTTGACCCGATTGGACATTTTGGGCTTGTGCTTGATGATTATGCGCATTTTACCTCACCGATAAGGAGATACCCTGACCTTGCTATACATCGCATCCTTTCGGATTTGATAAAAGGAGTTCAACCTGCATCGCTAAGAAAAAAATATCTTAAATATGCTATGGAATCCGCAAACCATTCCACCGAAATGGAACTTGTCGCCATGAGGGTTGAGCAGGAGTGCGAGGATTGCTACAAGGCCGAGTATATGAATTCGCACCTTGGCGAGGAATTTGAGGGCGTGATTTCGTCGGTTACGGAATTTGGTTTTTATGTTGAGCTTCCAAATACTGTTGAGGGGCTTGTGCATATAGAAAGCCTTGAAGATGGTCTTTATGATTTTGACGGACTTTTTTCAATAAACAATATGAACGGCGGGGAAAGATATTCGATTGGCGATACCGTAAAGGTAATTTGCGCAAAAGCTGATGTTTCAAGCGGCAAGATTGATTTTAAGCTGGTTGAAAAAATAAAGGACGCAGGATAAAATTTAATTTTGCTATTGAAAAATTTAAACGGAAATGGTATTATAATGTTGGCAAAAGTGCGGCTTTAAAAGCTGCACTTTATCTTGCGGAAACTTTGTAAACGTTATCAAAGAAAAAGGGGATTTGATATGAAGTACGGCTACTTTGACCTTGAAAACAAGGAATACGTAATCACAAGGCCTGATACTCCCGCGCCTTGGGCAAATTATCTTGGCTCACCGGAGTATGGTGCAATTATTTCAAACAACGCCGCCGGATACAGCTTTGTAAAGTCCGGCGCAAACGGCAGAATAATCCGTTATAGATTTAATTCAAACATGGCGCTTCCGGGAAGATACATTTACATACGCGACAATGAAAGCAATGATTATTGGAGCGCTTCATGGCAGCCGGTAGGCAAGCCTCTTGACAAATACAAGAGCGAATGCAGGCACGGAACCGCATATACCGTTATATCTTCCGAATATGAGGGGATTTCGGCACAGACGACTTATTATGTTCCCATAGGAAAAACTCATGAGGTTTGGAATGCAAAAATTGCAAACAACAGCGGCAAGGAAAGAAAGCTTTCCGTTTTCGGATTTGTTGAATTTACAAATGAAAACAATTATGAGCAGGACCAGGTGAATTTGCAATATACCTTGTTTATCACAAGAACTTCCTTTGAGGGAAATAAAATTTTGCAGCATATAAACGAAAACAGCGGAAAACGTGAAGATGGCTCAAACGGCAAGGAAAGGTTCTTTGGCATGGTGGGCGCTCCGATAAATGCTTATAACGGGGACTTGGAAGCATTCATCGGACCTTACAGGACATATTCAAATCCTATTGCGGTTGAAAAGGGCAAATGCGACAATACTTTAAACTACAATATGAATGCTTGCGGCGCTTTGCAGTCCGATATTGTTTTAAAGCCGGGAGAAAGCATTACCCTTACTTATGTGCTTGGACAGAAAACCGGTGCCGAGGCTGATGCGGTGCTTGAAACATATAAGGCCGCCGGAACGGTTGAAAAAGAGCTTGACGAATT
>JAJUHO010000025.1 GCA_029267825.1 Oscillospiraceae bacterium | reverse complement strand
CTGAAAATAAGAATGACGACTCCAAAAAGGAAGTGCTTGATGAACTTAAGAAATGTTTTTCCCCTGAATTTTTAAACAGGATAGACGATATAATCGTATTTAAAAAGCTTTCTCCCGAGGAAATCGAAAAGATTGCCGCAAACTTGCTGCAGCAGCTTCGCCAGAGGGCATTAAAGCTTGGAATTGCAATAAACTTTACGCATGAGGCAATAAAATTCCTTTCACAAAAAGGCTATGACCCGAACTATGGCGCAAGGCCGCTTAAAAGGCTGATTGCTTCGGAAATAGAGGATTTGCTTTCGCAAAAGCTGCTTGAAGGTGAGTTTAAAAGCGGCGACATACTTGAACTTTCGGTTGAAGATGGAAAATTTGTTTTTTCAGCAAAGATTTTAGCGTGAAAAATTGGCGTACCAAAAGGTACGCCAATTTTTTATTTTACATTCCCCTTGACAAAACTATACCTTTGGGGTATAATTTAAATATAGGTTAAATTATTACATATTTAAAGAGTAATATTGGAAAAGGAAAAAGAAAAAGGAGGATTTTTTAAGATGAAAAAGTTTGTATGTTCAGTATGCGGTTATGTTCATGAAGGTGACGATGCTCCGGATTTTTGTCCGCAGTGCAAGGCGCCTAAATCAAAATTCAACGAGGTTGTTTCTGGTGGAATGGATTGGGCTGACCAGCATGTCGTAGGCGTTGCAAAGGGCGCTGATGCGGAAATCATTGAGGGGCTCAATCAAAACTTTATGGGCGAATGTACAGAGGTTGGAATGTATCTGGCCATGTCAAGGGTTGCCGATAGGGAAGGCTATCCTGAAATTGCAGAGGCTTATAAGAGGATTGCGTTTGAAGAAGCAGAGCATGCTGCAAAGTTTGCTGAATTGCTTGGCGATGTTGTAACCGATTCTACCAAGAAAAACCTTGAAATGAGGGTAATGGCAGAACATGGCGCATGTGAAGGCAAGAAAAAGCTTGCAACCCTTGCAAAGCAGCTTAATCTTGATGCAATTCACGATACTGTACATGAAATGTGCAAGGATGAGGCACGCCATGGCTGTGCTTTCAAAGGCTTGCTTGATAGATATTTCAATAAATAATTTGCCGGCACCATACTCTTTAAATAAAAGCTGACGTCAGCGGACCGCCTTTTTCACCACAAAAGGCGGTCTTTTTTTGAGATTATTTTATTGCAATGGAGTTTTTAATGTGGTAAAATAATATTCATATGAGTAATGTTTTTAAGGGAGATTTTTAAATGGAACTTATTTCTGTTGTTGTTCCTTGCTATAATGAGCAGGAAAGCCTGCCGCTTTTTTATAATGAGATAACCCGCGTTGCTGCCGAAATGTGCCAAAAGCATGAGCTTGAATTTGAGTTTCTTTTTGTAAATGACGGTTCAAAAGATAAAACGCTTGAAATATTGAGGGAGCTTTCGGAAGCGGATGTTAGGGTGAGATATGTTTCTTTTTCAAGAAACTTTGGCAAGGAAGCTGCAATGTACGCCGGACTTGAAAATTCAAAGGGAGATTATGTGGTAATTCTCGATGCGGATTTGCAGCATCCTCCCAAGTTTATACCTCAAATGTATGAGTATGTTTCGTCAGGCGAATATGATTGCGCATCAACAAGAAGGGTTTCAAGAAAAGGGGAGCCAAAACTTCTTTCTTTTTTTGCACGCAGTTTTTATAAAATAATAAATAAAATATCGCAGACGGAAATTGTTGACGGCGCACAGGATTTCCGTTTTATGACAAGGGCAATGGTGGATGCAATTCTTTCCATGCCCGAATATAATCGTTTTTCAAAAGGAATTTTTAGCTGGGTAGGATTTAGGACAAAGTATATCGAATATGAAAATGTTGAACGTGTGGCCGGAACTTCAAAATGGAACTTCTGGAAGCTTTTTCTATATTCCCTTGACGGAATTTTTGCTTTTTCAACGGCGCCTCTTGCAATAGCGTCGGTTTTGGGCTTGATTTTTTGCGTGATTTCGTTTATAATGATAGCCGTTATTGTTGTAAAAACGCTTATTTGGGGAGACCCGGTTGCCGGATACCCCTCGCTTATTTGCGTAATATTTTTAATCGGCGGGCTTCAGCTTTTTTGTGTCGGAATTTTGGGGCAATATCTTTCAAGGACCTATCTTGAAACCAAAAAAAGACCGATTTACATAGTAGGTGAAACCGAAAAAACAAAGAAAAAATAAAATTTTGCGGGTATAATAAAATATCCGCGATTTTATCACGGAGATGTTTCCTTGCAAAACCATCTCAGCCCTGATGGAACGGGCTATTAAAAAACAAGGAGTTGTTATATATATGAGAAAATTTTCAACAAAAAGGATTGCCCGAATTGCAATTGTAGCGGCGCTTTATTTTGCAATTACAATTGCTGTTGCACCGATTGCGTTTGGACAGGTGCAGTTTAGGGTTTCCGAAATCCTTGTGCTGCTTTGCTTTTACAACAAGGATTACTGCTATTCAATGGGCCTTGGATGCCTTTTGGCAAACTTTTTCAGCCCTATGTGGACGTTTGATGTTCCGTTTGGCACTCTGGCAACGGTAATTGCAGTTGTTTTGATGGTTTTTTGGGGGAAAAATTTGCTTATTGCCTCGCTTTTCCCTGTGATTGTAAACGGAATTATAGTTGGTCTTGAACTTTATGCGGCTTTTGGGCTTCCGATTTTAATGTCCATGGTGAGCGTGGCTTTTGGCGAGCTTGTTGTGGTGACTATTGTTGGAGTGCCTGTATTTAAGCTGCTTGAAAAAAATCAAACTTTTATGAAACTTATCCGCGAATAAAAAACATATCCCCGCACCTTGCAAGGAAGGCGCGGGGAATTTTTATGCGCTATTTAAAGTCTACAAATCCGACTTTTCTGTACGCCTTTGATAGCGTTTTTTGTGAGATGGCAAGGGCCTTTTGAGCACCTTCGGAATAGCATTTTTTAAGATATTCCTTGTCTTTCATAAGGTTTGCAAAGTTCTCCCTTACCGGACGCAAAGCCTCTGAAACAGCTTCGCCGACTGCAAGCTTGAATTCGCCGTATCCTTTTGAGGCAAAGTCACGCTCTATTTTTTCAAAACTATCGCCGGTAACGGCAGAAAAAATAGTCATAAGGTTGTTTATTCCATCCTTACCCTCGGCATATCTTATTTCGGAGCCGCTGTCCGTTACGGCACGCTTGAATTTTCTTATAATCGTATCGGTGTCGTCAAGGATAAATATGCAGGCGTTTGGATTTTCATCCGACTTTGACATTTTCTTTGAAGGGTCTTGAAGCGACATTACCTTTGCACCGACTTCCGGAATATATGGTTCCGGTATGGTGAAAAGCTCCCCGTACCTTTGGTTGAAACGCCTTGCGACATCTCTTGCAAGCTCAAGATGCTGCTTTTGGTCGACTCCAACCGGAACAAGGTCTGTTTTGTAGAGCAGTATATCCGCTGCCATAAGCACAGGGTAAGTGAAAAGCCCTGCATTTATGTCATCCGGATGTTTTGCCGACTTGTCCTTAAACTGCGTCATTCTCGAAAGCTCGCCGAATTGTGTGGAGCATGCAAGAATCCAATTCATTTCAGCATGTGTTTTTACATGGCTCTGGATAAAGGCAATACTTTTTTGAGGGTCGACTCCGCAAGCAAGGATAAGAGCATAAGCTTCAAGCGTATGCTGACGCAGTTTTGCGGGATCTTGTTTTACGGTTATGGCGTGCAGGTCAACAATTGAGTAAATGCAGTTGTATTCTTCCTGCAATTTCACCCAATTTCGAACAGCTCCTATATAGTTCCCGAGGGTAAAAGTACCCGTTGGCTGAATTCCGCTGAATATTATTTTCTTTTGTTCTTCGGGCATTTTAAATCCTCCGTTTAATCAAAAATCTCTTTTGAAAGTTTTCCAAGTATTTCACAGCCCCTTACGATTTGTTCATCGGTAGGAGTGGAATAATTCATTCGGAAAGAGTATGTCACATCATTTTCATTGACCATAAATGCAGTTCCGGGAACGACGGCAACCTTTCTTTCAACGGCTTTTTTGCAAAAGCCGACCATATCGCTGCCATCCGGAAGCGCCGCCCAGATAAAAAGTCCTCCCTGCGGTTTTGTAAGGGAAATTTTCTTTGAAAAATGCTTCTCTGCCTCTGAAAGCATCAGTGAGCATTTGTGCCTGTAAATTTCGCGAAGCCTTTTAAGATGTTTATCCATATCGACCGTTTCAAGGAATTTATGGCAAACCGCCTGCGCCCATATATTTGAATGAACATCGCTGACCTGCTTGCAAACCACTATTTTTTGTATTACTTCTTTGTTTGCGATTACAAAACCAACTCTAAGGCCAGGAGCGAGTATTTTTGAAAAGCTTCCGGAGTAAATCACCCTGCCGTCGGTATCCATTGTTTTTATGGACGGAAGGAATTCGCCTTCAAAACGAAGTTCTCCATACGGATTGTCTTCAAGTATAAACGAGTTGTATTTTTGCGCAAGGGCATAAACTGCCTTTCTCTTTTCAAGGCTCATTGTTTTCCCTGTTGGATTTTGGAAATTTGGTATAAGATAAATCAGCTTTGTTCCGGAATTTGCTTTTAAAGCTTCTTCCAGCTTTTGAATATTTATTCCGTCGTCTTCAAGCTCCACGCCGACAAGGTTTACATTGTAGGATTTAAATGCATTCAGCGAACCTATAAAGCTTGGCGATTCGCATATAAGCGTATCCCCTTCGTTGCAAAGCACCTTGCAGGAAAGCTCATTACCTTGTTGTGCACCGGAAACAATTATCAAATCGTCTGTTTCGGGATTAAAGCATCCCTCTTTTTCCATTTTCTTTTTAAGCATTTCCCTTAAAGGCAAATACCCTTCCGTGATGTTATATTGCAGCGCAAGTATTGGATTTTCTTCAAGCAGCGCTGCCGAAATTCGTTTTATTTCATCAACCGGAAAAGCTTCCGGAGCGGGATTTCCCGCAGAAAAAGGGATAACATCCGTTCCTTGGGTTGCTTTAAGTATTTCCCTTATTGCGGAAGGCTTTAAGGCCGAAACTTTTTCCGAAAAGATATAGTCCATAAGCTTTTACCTCTTTTATATCAATTATTCTGTTAATTATACCATATATTTTTTTCATCCGCAATAATTAAATCATATAGGTTGGTATCAAGAAAATGCAGGGGAGATTGCTTAAATAAAATTAAAAGATTGAATCCGTACAAATGAAACTGGCTGTTTTTATGGCATACAGCAGAAAAATATGCTATAATTTTTTAAAAAAAAGAAAGAACTGGTTTAGATGAGGATTGCTATTATTGAAGATGATGAAAAGATGAGACATGAGCTTTCAGTATTTTTGCAAAAATACGGCTATGAGGTTTGCACATTGGAAAATTTTGAAATTGTTATTGAAGAAGCTTTAAATAAAAATCCGGATTTGATTTTGCTGGATATAAACCTGCCGCTTTTTGACGGATATTATGTTTGCAGGGAAATAAGAAAACATTCGTCAGTGCCTATAATAATATTGACAAGCAGGAATACCGAGATGGATGAACTTATGGGAATGAATCTTGGGGCGGATGATTTTGTTTCAAAGCCCTACAATATGCAAATACTTCTTGCAAGAATAGAATCAGTGCTGAAAAGGACTTATAAGGCTGATTTTGCGCAAAAACTTTCGCATAATGGAGTGAGCTTTGATTTGTCCAAGGGGATAGTTGAATTTAGCGGCAAATATATTGAACTTACAAAAAATGAAATGAAGATTTTGCATCTTTTAATGAAAAATTCCGGTAAAATCATTTCAAGGGATGAAATAATGAATGCCCTATGGCAATCGGATGAATTTATTGATGACAATACCTTGACTGTAAATATAAACAGGTTGAGAAAAAAGCTTGAGGGAATAGGTGTATATGATTTTTTGATTACCAAAAGAGGACAGGGGTATATGGTATGAGCTTTGTCGAATATTTAAAAGAAAAGGCTTTATATTTTTTTATTGGTATTTTATGTGCTGTTTTTGTTGTGATTTTACTTATTTTTACCGGTTCGAATTTATATGCCGTTGCTTATTCATTTACTTTAATTTTTATTGGCATAGCAGTTTGCGTTTCGGTTGATTATTTAAAAAGAAAAGATTTTTATAAAAATTTATTGTTTTGCATGAGAGCGATGGATAAACTGTACCTTTTGTCGGAAATGGTTTCGCCTCCCGGATTTTATGAGGGCAATGTTTTGTGCGAAGCTTTAAAGCTTTCCAATAAAGCTATGAATGACCAGATAGCATTCTATAAAAATTCAATGGAAGAATATAGAGAGTATATAGAAAGCTGGGTGCATGAAATCAAGACTCCAATTGCTTCCGGAATGCTTATAGTTGAAAACAATCAAGGCAATGCAATAAAAAGCATAGGCGAGGAGCTTGAAAAAATTGATGCGTTTGTCGAACAGGCGCTTTTTTATTCAAGGAGCAGCAGTGTTGAAAAGGATTATATAATAAAGGAGCAAAGCCTTAGAGGGCTTGTTTTGTCTGCGGTAAGAAGAAATTCAAAGGCACTTATACAAAATAAAGTGTTTGTTGAGGTTGAGGATTTTGATTTTACTGTGCATACCGATTCCAAATGGATTGATTTTATACTTAACCAGATTATTTCAAATTCAATAAAATACAAATCGGAAAATTCCAAGATTAAATTTAGCGCTCAAAAAAGCGGAACTAACATATCTCTTTTCATTGAAGATAATGGAATTGGCATAAGTCAAAAAGATGTCGGCAGGGTATTTGAAAAAGGCTTTACAGGCGAAAATGGAAGAAAATTTAAAAAATCAACCGGCATAGGACTGTATCTTTGCAAAAAACTTTGCGATAAACTTGGGCTTTCGATTTCAATATCTTCAGAAGAAAATAAATGGACACAGGTGGAAATTGTATTTCCAAAGGGAGGAACACATTTGCTTTCTTAGTTTTCTTACAAAAATGTAAGGAAATCGTAAGTCAAAATTATGGCAGGTGTATTACCTACTGTGGTACACTTAATTCAAAGAACAGGAGGTATGCAAATGTCAATTTTAAAAGTTGAAAATGTTGAAAAATATTACGGCAATAAGGGCAATTTGACAAAAGCTGTTGACGGAATTAGCTTTGAAGTTGAAAAAGGAGAATATGTCGGAATAATGGGTGCATCAGGAAGCGGAAAAACAACGCTTTTGAACTGCATTTCCACAATTGATTTTCCTACGGCGGGACATATTTATATAAACGGAAAGGATATAACCACGCTTGGTTCAAAGAAGCTTGCAAAATTCCGCAGGGAGGAACTTGGCTTTGTTTTTCAGGAATTTAATCTTTTGGATACTCTTACAGCTTTTGAAAATATTGCCCTGGCTCTTTCCATTTTGGGAACAAATCCAAATGAAATTGAAGTGAGAGTCCGCGAGGTGGCAAGCCGGCTTGAAATTTTGGAGGTTTTAAAAAAATATCCTTATCAAATGTCCGGAGGCCAAAAGCAAAGGGTTGCCTGTGCAAGGGCAATTGCCACAAATCCATCGCTTGTGCTTGCGGATGAACCGACAGGCGCATTGGATTCAAAATCTGCAAAAATGCTGCTTGAAAGCTTTGAAAGGCTTAACTGCGAACTTAATGCCACAATATTGATGGTAACGCATGATGCTTTTACTGCAAGCTACTGCAAGAGGATTATTTTCATTAAGGATGGAAAGATTTTTAATGAGCTTGTAAGAGGAAACGATTCAAGAAAACAATTTTTCCATAGGATAATAGATGTTGTCACCCTGCTTGGAGGTGAAAACTCAAATGTTTTTTAAATTAGCTTTAAGCAATGTCAAAAAAAGTGTAAAGGATTATGCGGTTTATTTTTTGACTTTAAGCTTTGGCGTTTGCCTTTTTTATATGTTCAATTCCATTGACAGCCAGCAGTCGATGCTTTTGTTGTCGGAAAGCCAGCAGGGCATAATTAAAAGCATGATACAGATTATAAGTGGGTTGTCTGTTTTTGTTTCAATAATACTTGGATTTTTGATTATATATGCAAATAGATTTCTTATAAGACGCCGCAAAAAGGAACTTGGGCTTTATATGCTTCTTGGAATGGAAAAGGGCAGGATATCAAGAATTCTTGTCTTGGAAACTTTTATAATAAGCCTTATTTCGCTTGGCGTGGGACTTTTGGTCGGAGTATTTGCCTCACAGGGGCTTTCTGTAGTTTCAGCAAAAATGTTTGAAGTCAATTTAAGTAATTTTCATTTTGTTTTTTCGATAGGGTCATTTTTAAAAACTATTTTATATTTTGGCATAATTTTTCTTGTAATAATGCTTTTTAATGTGGTTGCAGTTTCAAAATACAAGCTTATTGACCTTTTAAATGCCAGCAAAAGGAATGAAAATTTAAAGGTTAAAAATCCCGGGATTTCAGTGCTTATATTTTTGATATCGTTTGCTTGCATTGGCTATGCCTACCGTTGCATTATACACAACGGCATGATGGAAGTAAATTTTGAATTTTGGCAGGCAATATTTTTTGGTTCTTTGGGAACGCTGTTGTTTTTCATGTCGCTTTCGGGATTTTTGCTGAAAGTTTTAAAAGCCAATAAAAGGGTTTACCTTAAAGGGCTGAATATGTTTGTTTTAAGACAAATAAACAGCAAAATAAATACAAATTTTGTTTCCATGACCGTGATATGCATAATGCTGCTTGTTACGATAGGTGCGCTTGCATCAGGGATAGGCATGGCATCGGCATTTTCGGATGGAATAAAAGAGGCGGCTCCGTTTGATGCCTCAATCAGAAGCTATTATGATGAGGAAAATAATGAATCTGCTTTGCCAGATGATACGGAAATAACGAAAATCATAGGCGATAAGCTTGATGAAATTTCTGATGAGCACTTGGAGATAAGCCTTTACTTGCTTCCGATAAAATACGGCGATATAATTCGCGAGTCCGGCATAGGCGATGACAGGAAATTTTCACTTGGTTCTTTTACTGAAACAGGCATTGCCGCAATGAAGCTTTCCGATTACAATTCGGTTCTTAAAATGCAAAAAAAGCAGCCGGTTTCGCTTGGCGACAATGAGTATCTTTTCAATTGCAATTATGATGCGGTTAAGGAGTATTATGAAAAGCAAAAATATGAAAGCATTATGCTTGACGGCAAGGAATATAAGCTTTATAAGGATACCATGTTTGGCGTGCAATACGAAACTTCAATGATGCTTAGTGATGCCGGGACTTTTGTGCTGCCTGATAAAGCTTTGGAAAAATATAAACCTGTTCAGAAGATATTAAATATCAATTATAAGGGAAACACCCAATTTTGCGAAGAAAAATTCAAAGGGGAAATCCTTCCGTCATTAAGCATTAAGGCAACGGGTATTACCGCCCAAACAATTAAGGACCAAAGCCTTGGCATAAAGGTATTGGTTTCGTATATTGCGATTTATATAGGACTTGTTTTCCTGATAACATCTGTTGCTGTGCTTGCATTGCAGCAGCTTTCGGAAAGCTCGGATAATATTGAGAGATATGCGCTTTTGCGTGAAATAGGCGCAGAAGAAAGAATGATAAATAAAGCGCTTTTTGCACAGATATTCATTTACTTTATGATGCCGCTTGCTCTTGCGATAGTGCATTCGGTGGTTGGGCTTTATGTTGCAAACAGAGTCATAATAGTGGTCGGAAGGACAAATATTGTTTGGAACACTGTGGTTGCCGCAATAATTTTTCTTGCGGTTTACGGCGCATATTTTTTAGCCACATTTTTAAGCTGCAAGGGCATGATAAGGGAAAAAAGCAGAATTTAAAAAAACGCATCCAAAGCAATTTACGGCTTTGGATGCTTTTTTTTATGAATCGGCGGCCTCGGAGAAATCAAGCATTTCTGAGGTTGTAAATATTGCGTCCCCGCCCAGTTCTTGTTCAGGCAGGCTTTCTTGTGACGATTCTTCCGGTTTGTTTTCTTGGACTGCGGCAAAATTTCCGTTTTTATCGGCAATTCTTCCCCTTGTAAAAGGTGAAAAATCGCCTTTTTTCAAATTGTATTTTAAAACTATTTCTTTTTCAATTGGAAAAAGCCCGTGTTCGGTTTGCAAAAACAACTCACACTCCATATTTTTCCTCCTAAAATAATGTTTGAGGTTTTTATTTATTCAGGGGTAATATATAATATGAATTTGCGGGGCAAAAAAATGTATGATGACATCCTTGTAAATTTTGAAAGCCTTGTATATAATTGTTTATGTGCAAATTTGGCTGATTTTTGATAACAGGCAATTTTTTATTTGGAATATCACTTTGCATCGTGACATAAAATTCTTGAATATTTTAAATTTAAACATTATAATAGTTAAAGCAGATAAAATTTGGGGGAATTGAAATGAATTGGACGGAAGTAAATATTTATACAACCAGCGAAGGCGTTGACCCTTTGTGCGGAAGACTTCTTTTGCTTGGCATAAACGGATTTGTCATAAGGGATTCAAAGGATTTTGAAGAATTTCTTTCAAATAAAGATGGAAATTGGGATTATATAGACGAGGATTTAATGGGGCTTAAAGATTGTGAAACCTGCGTGACTATTTATCTTCCCGAAAATTCTCAAGGGGCCGATATGCTTGCTTCTCTGCGCGAGGAAACTGCAAGGCTTTTGTCGGAGGATGTTGAAAAAAAATTTGGCAGCCTTAAAATAGAGCTTTCAAATGTTCGCGAGGAGGATTGGGCAAATAACTGGAAGCAATACTTTAAACCTCTTTCAATAGGCGAAAGGCTTATTGTAAAACCATCGTGGGAGAGCCTTGAAAATAAAGACGGCAGGATAGTGCTTGAAATAGACCCGGCATCAAGCTTTGGTACTGGCCAGCACAATACCACCAAACTTTGCCTTGAACTTTTGGAAAAAACCGTAAAAAATGGGAATAGGGTGCTTGACCTTGGCTGCGGCAGCGGAATACTTTCAATTGCCGCTGTTTTATTTGGGGCAAAAGAGGCTTTTGCCGTTGATATAGAGCAAAACGCTGTTGAAACGGCAAGGGAAAATGCAAGGAAGAACGGCATCCCTGATGAAAAATACCACGCATTTTGCGGAAATGTGCTCTGCGATAAGGAACTTGTTTCAAAACTTGGCGGCGGGTTTGATATTATTGCCGCAAATATAGTTGCCGATGTCCTGATAGGCATGAGCGGATTGTTTCCTCATTTCTTAAAGCCGGGAGGACTTCTTTTGATGTCGGGAATTATTTCCGAGCGCAGGGATGAGGTTGTAAGCGCTGCACAAGAAAAAGGATTTTCGCTTTTGTCGGTCAATGAAAGCGAAGGCTGGGCGGCGGTTTTAATGAAAAATTCTCAAGGTGAGGAAAAAACGGTATGACGAGAAAAAATTCTTATGGCAACGAAAGCATAACTTCGTTAAAAGGGGCGGACAGGGTAAGAAAGCGTCCAGGAGTTATATTTGGTTCTGATGGGATTGAAGGATGCAGGCATTCCATTTTTGAAATCCTTTCAAATTCAATAGATGAGGCAAGGGATGGCTTTGGCGATAAGATAATTGTGACCAAGTATAATGATAACTCATTTGAGGTTGAGGATTTCGGCAGGGGCATACCGGTGGATTTTAATAAGAATGAAAACCGCTACAACTGGGAATTGGTTTTTTGCGAACTTTATGCCGGCGGAAAATTTAAAAACGATGAAGAAACTTATGGCTTTTCACTTGGCTTAAACGGACTTGGACTTTGTGCGACACAGTATGCTTCCGAATATATGGATGCAGAAATTTACAACGGGGAATATCATTATAAGTTGCATTTTGAAAAAGGTGAAAATGTCGGAGGGCTTTTTAAGGAAAAATCAAACCGCAGCCAAACCGGTACAAAAATCCGCTGGAAGCCTGATTTGGAAGTCTTTACTGATATTGCCGTTGATGAGGATTATTTTCATGATACGCTTAAGAAGCAGGCTATAGTAAATCCTAATATTCTTTTTGTATTTAGAAATCAGAAAGATGACGGCAGTTTTGAGGAGACTGAATACATTTATAAAAACGGAATACCTGATTATGTTGCGGAAATTGCCGGAGAAAATTCACTTACTTCAATACAGTACTGGCAATGTGAAAGAAGGGGCCGCGACAGGGAGGACAAGCCTGAATATAAGGTTAAAATTTCTGTGGCATTTGCTTTTTCAAACCGCGTAAAGCTGCTTGAATATTATCATAATTCAAGTTTTCTTGAACATGGAGGTTCTCCGGAACGTGCGGTAAAACAGGCATTTGTTTCACAGATAGACAGTTTTTTAAAGCAAGGCGGGAAGTACCTTAAAAATGAAAGCAAAATAACCTTTCCTGACATAGAGGATTGCCTTGTGCTTGTGTCGTCTTCTTTTTCGACGCAAACTTCGTATGAAAACCAGACCAAAAAGGCTATTACAAATAAATTTATTTATGATGCAATGACAGAATTTTTAAAGCATCAGCTTGAAGTTTATTTTATAGAGAATCCGGATGAGGCGGCAAGGATTGCCGAACAGGTGCTTATAAACAAGCGCAGCCGTGAGAATGCCGAAAAAACAAGGCTTAACTTAAAGAAAAAGCTTGCGGGAACGATTGATATATCAAATATGGTGCCAAAGTTTGTGGACTGCCGTACAAAGGATTTGTCAAAGCGCGAAATTTATATAGTTGAGGGCGATTCGGCTCTTGGTTCATGCAAGCTTGCAAGAGAAGCGGAATTTCAGGCCATAATCCCTGTAAGAGGAAAGATTTTAAATTGCCTTAAAGCGGATTATGACAAAATCTTCAAAAATGATATAATAACCGATATAATAAAGGTGCTTGGCTGCGGGGTGGAGGTTTCGTCAAAGGCAAATAAGGAGCTTTCGTCCTTTAACCTTGAAGGACTCAGGTGGAATAAGATAATCATATGCACCGATGCTGATGTTGACGGATATCAGATACGCACGCTGATATTGACCATGCTTTATAGGTTGACTCCGACTTTGATTGAAAAGGGATATGTTTATATAGCGGAATCGCCGCTTTATGAAATAAACACAAAGGATAAGACTTATTTTGCTTATAATGAAAAGGAGCGCCAGGAGATTTTAAAGAAAATAGGGGATAAGAAATATACTATCCAGCGCTCAAAAGGTCTTGGTGAAAATGACCCGGAAATGATGTCGCTGACGACAATGAATCCAGAAACGAGAAGGCTTATAAAAGTTACTCCCGATGATGCAAAGGCAACGTCGGAAATGTTTGAAATGCTGCTTGGCGATAATCTTCAAGCGAGAAAGGATTTTATTGCGGAAAACGGGAGTAGATATCTTGATTTGGCGGATATAAGCTAAAAGGAGTGTTGACTTAAAAAATGCCATCCAAAAAACAACAAGAACCTAAAAGGAAATCATCAATAAATGCTGAAATAGAGGACAGCGGAGTTGTCGTTGAACAAAAGATAACCTCTACCCTTGAAGAAAATTATATGCCATATGCAATGAGCGTTATAGTTTCAAGGGCATTGCCTGAGATTGACGGTTTTAAGCCCTCACATAGAAAGCTTTTGTATACTATGTATAAGATGGGCTTGCTTTCGGGACAAAGGACAAAGTCGGCAAATGTCGTGGGGCAGACCATGAGGCTTAACCCTCATGGCGACGGCCCGATTTATGAAACCCTTGTGCGCCTTTCAAAGGGCAATGAATCGCTTTTGCATCCGTATGTTGATTCAAAAGGAAATTTTGGCAAGGCATATTCAAGGGACATGGCATATGCCGCATCAAGATACACTGAGGTTAAGCTTGACCCCATATGCAATGAGCTTTTTCGCGATATAGATAAGGATACGGTTGATTTTGTCCCGAATTATGACAATACAATGATGGAGCCTACGCTTTTCCCGACAACTTTTCCGTCGGTTTTGGTAAATTCAAACGTTGGTATAGCCGTTTCCATGGCAAGCAGCGTTTGCTCTTTCAACTTGAAGGAGGTTTGCGAAACCTGCATAGCCCTTATAAAAAATCCGAAGCATGATGCCATATCCACCCTTAAAGGCCCTGACTTTCCGGGTGGAGGATATATGCTCTACGATGAGGACGAACTTAGGAGGATTTATAATACCGGAAGAGGCTCAATAAAGGTAAGGGCGAGGTATAATTTTGATAAAAATGCAAATTGCATTGAAATTACTGAAATTCCTCCCACTACAACCGTTGAAGCGATTATGGATAAAATTGTGGAGCTTATAAAATCGGGGAAAATAAGGGAAATCTCATATATAAGGGATGAAACCGACCTGCAAGGCTTGAAGCTTGCAATTGACATAAAAAGGGGAACTGATCCTGATAAGCTGATGCAGAAGCTTTATAGACTGACTCCGTTGCAGGACGTATATTCGTGCAACTTCAATATTTTGATTGGCGGAACGCCAAGAGTAATGGGAATTTATGAAATTTTAGACGAATGGACCGCATTCAGGCAGGAATGTATTAAGAGAAGGATTTATTTTGATTTAAGCAAAAAGAAGGAAAAGCTTCATCTTTTAAAGGGACTTAAAAAAATCTTGCTTGATATAGATAAGGCGATAAAGGTGGTCCGTGAAACCGAAGAGGAAAATGAGGTTGTTTCAAACCTTATGGTTGAATTCGGCATTGATGAGGTTCAGGCGGAATACGTTGCGGAAATAAAGTTAAGGCATCTTAACAGGGAATATATTTTAAACCGCATAAATGAAATTGAACAGCTTGAAAAAGACATTGCCGAAATGCAGGACATACTTTCGGACGAAAAGAAGATTAAAAAAATAATAATTGACGAACTTAATGAGGTCATAAAAAAATACCAACAGCCGCGACGTACGAAATTCTTCTATGCCTCAGATATTGAAGAAGAAGATACGGAAGATGATGTTCCTGATTATCCGGTCAACCTTTTCTTTACAAGAAGCGGGTATTTTAAGAAGATAACTCCCCAGTCGCTTAGGATGAGCGGAGAACAAAAGCTGAAAGAGGGGGATGCGATAGAAATTTCGATTGAGGCCTCAAATAAAAGCGAGCTTTTGTTCTTTACTGATAAATGTCAGGTGTATAAAGCAAAGGTGTCTTCTTTTGAAGATACGAAAGCAAGCCTTATGGGGGATTATATCCCCGCAAAGCTTGGTTTTGACGAGGGCGAAAATGCCGTTGCAATGGCGGTAACATCTGATTACAGCGAGCATTTGCTGTTTGTTTTTGAAAACGGCAAGGCGGCAAAGGTGCCTCTTTCATCTTATGAAACCAAAACAAACAGGAAAAAGCTTTCAAATGCTTACTCTGCAAGCTCAAAGCTTGTAAAGATTTTTGTGCTTAAGGAAAATGCCGAAATCCTGTTGATTTCATCCGGCGGAAAGGCGATGGTCTTTAATACCGGAATGCTCTTGCCGAAAGCCGCGCGTGATACGATAGGCGTTGCTGTAATGTCCTTAAAGAAAGGCGACAGGATTGAAAATGCCTTTGAAGTTTCAGAAGAAATGGAGGAACAGGTTAAAAAATACAGAGTAAAAAATATACCTGCGGCGGGAATTGCCGCAAAAGAACTTGAAGACCCAAATCAGCTTAAATTTTAAAGCGGAAGGAATGTTTTAAATGGACAAAAACAGCGTTGCAAAAACCCCTCCTATGGGATGGAACAGTTGGGACTGCTATGGCGCATCCGTAAATGAAGAACAGCTTTTAGGAAATGCGGATTTTATGGCAAAGCATTTAAAGGCTTTTGGATGGGAATATGTGGTGTGCGACATCCAATGGTATGAACCAAAGGCTACATCAACGATTTACAATAATTTTTATCCTCTTTGCATGGACGAATATTCAAGGTTGATTCCTGCTGAAAACAGGTTTCCGTCCTCAAAAGGCGGAAAGGGTTTTAAGCCTATTGCCGATTATATTCATAATTTAGGCCTTAAATTTGGCATACACATAATGCGTGGGATTCCGCGTCAGGCTGTTCATGCTGCAACTCCGATAAAGGGCACTTCAAAGACTGCAAGGGATATAGCTCACGGATTTTCGCTTTGTCCTTGGAATACTGATATGTATGGAGTCAATCCAAGAGCCGAGGGAGCTCAGGAGTACTACGATTCGCTCTTTGAAATGTATGCCGAGTGGGGAGTGGATTTTGTAAAGGTGGATGACATTTGCAATACCGAGTATAAGCCTCATGACCCGTATTCGGCACGTGAGGAAATAGAGCTTATAAGAAAAGCTATTGACAAATGCGGCAGGGCAATGGTTTTGAGCCTTTCGCCGGGACCGGCGGTGCTTTCGGAAGCCGAGCATTTGAGCCAAAATGCAAATATGTGGAGAATGACAGGAGATTTTTGGGATAATTGGGACCAGCTTTACAATGCTTTTGAAAAATGCCACCTTTGGAGCCCACACGTTAAAGAAGGCTGCTGGCCTGATTGCGATATGCTTCCGATAGGGAAAATAGAAGTAAATAATAATGGTGGAAAAGGCAGGAATACCAATTTTACAAAAGACGAGCAAATAACTCTTATGACTCTTTGGTGCATATTCCGTTCGCCGCTGATGATAGGCTGTGAAATGCGTGGAATGGATGAATGGACATTGAACCTCCTTACAAACAGCGAAGTTCTTGGCCTTTTGAAGAATTCAAGCGGTGCAAGACAGGTTATGAGGACATCAGACAGCGTGGTTTGGAAGAGCTTTGGCAATGACGGCAGCATATACGCCGCATTTTTCAATACTTCGTTTGCCAAGACATCTCCCTCTGTAAGCTTCATGCAGCTTGGCATTTGCGGAAAGTATAAGGTGCGTGATTTGTGGGCGCATGAGGATGTAGGCACTGCCGAGGGAAGATTGACGGCCTCCCTTGACCCGCATGGAGCTGTTTTGTATAAGCTTTCGCCGGTGTGATTTTTTTGCTTGACATTTTTTATTGCAGAGTATATACTAATAATATAAAATTGTAAGAGGAATTTTGCGTTATGAAAACATCTATGTTTGCTAACTTTATATTTTTTATCGGCTCAGGCTTCTTTTTTAGCTTCTGGGTTTATTTTCATATGATAAAAAATAAGGTTACCGCAAGCATAAAGCAGATAAAAGCGTAAAATCCGGTTTTGACGGAAGTTATAAGTCTGTGGCTTTTGGTAACAATAGCCGCAGACTTTTTTATTTAATGTTTTGCAAAAAACAAATATAAATTTTACGGAGGAAACAAAGATGATAGTTATACTTAAACCCAATGCCCCCCAAGAAGAATATAATAAACTTGTAAAATGGCTCAGCTCTTTTGATGTTAAGGTGAATGCCATTACCGGAACCCAAAAGCAGATTTTGGGGCTTGTCGGCGATACTTCAAAAATTGATATAGAGGCAGTGCGCGCCCAAGAAATTGTAGAAAATGTTCAGCGCGTGCAGGAGCCTTACAAAAATGCAAACCGCAAATTCCATCCTGAAAACACAGTGATTGATGTTGAAGGGAGAAAAATCGGCGACGGCTCTTTGCAGGTTATAGCAGGGCCTTGCTCGGTTGAAAGCGAAGAACAAATTATAACAACGGCAATTGCCGTAAAAGAAGCCGGTGCCACCATGCTTAGGGGAGGAGCCTTCAAGCCGCGCACATCGCCTTATTCTTTCCAAGGACTTCGTGCGGATGGAATTGAGCTGCTGCTCCAAGCAAAAAAGGTTACCGGCTTGCCTATTGTTACGGAAATAATGAGCCTTGCACATATAGACCTTTTTGCCGATGTGGATGTTATACAGGTCGGGGCAAGGAATATGCAGAATTTTGAACTTTTGAAAGCGCTTGGACAATCCGATAAGCCAATACTCTTGAAAAGGGGCCTTGCAAATACCATTGAGGAGCTTTTGATGTCGGCAGAGTATATTATGGCAGGAGGAAACGATAAGGTAATGCTTTGCGAGAGGGGAATAAGGACTTTTGAAACAATGACAAGAAATACCCTTGATATATCTGCCGTGCCATTGCTTAAACAGCTTTCACATCTTCCGGTTGTGGTTGACCCAAGCCACGCCACTGGCATGACAAAGCTTGTTGAGCCGCTTTCGCTTGCATCTCTTGTATGCGGCGCCGATGCGCTTATAATAGAGGTTCATAACGACCCCAAAAATGCGCTTTCTGACGGGGCGCAATCGCTTACTCCGGCACAGTTTGCCCAAGTGATGAAAAATATCAAGAAGCAGGCTGATTTCATGGGCAAAAATATAGGCTGATTTTATGCGGGAGGATTTTTAAAAATGCGTACGGTTACCGTAAATGCAAGTAGGAAATACGATGTTTTTATTGGAAACGGGCTAATTTCAAAGTCGGGTGAGATTGTAAAGGGACTTACAGCTTCACGCAAGGCTGCTGTTATAACAGATAATACGGTTGCGGGCCTGTATCTTAAAACCGTTGTGGATTCTTTAAAGGAAAGCGGCTTTGAGGTTCATACTTTTTCTTTTCCGGCAGGCGAGTCATCAAAATGCCACCGCACACTTATTGCAGTTTATGATTTTCTTGCCGAGGCTCAGATAACACGCTCCGATGTTGTTGTGGCTCTTGGCGGAGGTGTTGTGGGTGATTTGGTAGGATATGCCGCCGCAACATATTTAAGGGGAGTCGATTTTGTTCAAATCCCCACAACGCTTTTGGCGCAGGTGGATTCCTCCGTCGGAGGGAAAACCGCTGTTGATATAAATGCCGGCAAAAATTTGGTGGGAGCCTTTAAACAGCCGATATGCGTAATATGCGATACCGATGTACTCTCCACTCTTTCCGAAGATATTTTTGCGGATGGAATGGGAGAGGTTGTAAAATACGGAATGATTAAATCCGCCGCACTTTTTGAAAAGCTTCTTTCGGGTAGTATTAAAGATTGCCTTGAAGATGTTATTGCCGAATGTGTTTCAATTAAATGTGATGTTGTAGAGGCTGATGAATTTGAAAATGGCGAGAGGATGCTGCTTAATTTCGGGCATACTCTTGGGCATGCCATAGAGAAGTATTACAATTTTTCCGGCATTTCCCACGGCAAGGCTGTTGCCATAGGCATGGCTGAATTTACAAAACTTGCCGAGGAAAAAGGACTTTGCAAAGGCGGCACTTTTGAAGCGTTGAAAAAATGCCTTGAAAAAAATTCACTGCCGGTTTCATGTGAAATAGAATTAAAGAAGCTTGCTCATCTTTGTTTAAGTGACAAAAAGCGTAAAAGCGACGGAATAAATATTGTGCTTTGCAGCGATATTGGGAAAAGCTTCATTAAAAAGCTTAGCATAGAAGAATTTTATGAATTTTTAAATGTAAAATAACTGTGAGGTTTTTGGAATGGATATAAAAATATTGCCCGGAAAACTAAAAGGCAGCGTTGAAATACCATCCTCAAAAAGCGTTTCGCACCGTGCACTCATATGCGCAGCCCTTGCAAAGGGCAAAAAAAGCGTGTTGTCCGGAATTTCGGTTTCAAAGGACATTGAGGCAACGATTAACGGGCTTGCGGCAATGGGCGCGTCTGTTGATATAAATAACGATGCAATAATCGTAAATGGAATTGAAAATCCCCCGGAAAGCTGCATAATAGATTGCTTTGAGAGCGGTTCGACTTTGCGTTTTTTAATTCCTGTTGCCGCTGCATTGGGAATTTCGGTGGTGTTCAAGGGTTCAGGGAAACTTCCGCAGCGGCCGATTACGCCGTATTTAAGGGAATTTGAAGGCAAGGGCGTTGAGTTTGACTATGCGGGGACAATGCCGTTTGGAATAAAAGGAAAGCTTTTGGGCGGCGAATATAGACTTGAAGGGGATATTTCCTCGCAGTTTGTCACAGGACTTTTGTTTGCACTTCCTCTTTGCGCAGAGGATAGCAGGATAACTATGCTCTCTTTGCTGCAATCAAAGCCTTATGCCGATTTGACAATAGATTGCCTAAAAAAATCAGGTATAAAAATAGAAGAAACTGAAAGCGGGTATTTTATAAAAGGTGGGCAAAACTATTCTCCGTTTTCTGAAAAAATTGAGGGAGATTATTCGCAGGCGGCATTTTTTTATGTTGCAAATGCGCTTGGCTCTGAAATAAAGCTTTTGAATTTAAATCCTCAAAGCGTTCAGGGCGACAAGAAAATCGTTGAAATTATAAACGAGATAATGTATACTGATAATAAAGGACTGGAACCTTTTTCGGTTGATGTGGGTGATATACCCGACCTTGTGCCCATTCTTGCGGTGCTTGGCTGTTTTAGCGGGAGGATTTTCCGCATAACCAATGCTTCACGGCTTAGGATAAAGGAAAGCGATAGGCTTGAAACTACGGCAAGCTTTTTAAATTCAATCGGCGGCAAGGTTGAGGTATTTGAGGATAGTTTGACGATTCATCCGATAATTGAATTTTTAGGCGGAGAGGTTGACAGTTTTAACGACCATAGAATAGCAATGGCGGCATCCATTGCTGCCACAAGGAGCAGAGCTCCCGTAATAATTAGGAATGCAAATGCCGTTGAGAAATCATATCCTGATTTTTTCAGCGATTTTAATAAACTTGGAGGTAATGCCAATGTCATCCGTTTGGAGCCATAACATAAGCATTTCAATTTTTGGGGAGTCCCATGGCCCTGCAATAGGTGTTGTTATAGACAATCTCCCCCCCGGGGAACATATTGATACCGAGGCGCTTGTAAATTTTATGGCAAGGCGTGCGCCTAAAAAAGATGTAACTTCAACGCAAAGACGAGAGAGTGATATGCCGCAAATAATGTCAGGTATGCTTGGGAATAAGACGACCGGCACTCCGCTTTGTGCTTTTATACAAAATACGGATGCACATTCAAACGACTATAAAAATGTTTCAAAGCTTGCAAGGCCCGGCCATGCGGATTATACCGGAGCCTTGCGCTATAAAGGATTTAACGATGTCAGGGGCGGCGGCCATTTTTCCGGCAGACTTACGGCTCCGCTTGTGTTTGCCGGCGCAGTATGCGGACAGATTTTGGAGAGAAGGGGTATTTATACAGGCGCCCATATACTTTCGATACACAATATCAGGGATTCTTCTTTTGATGAAATAAACACTTCAAGGGAGGATATACTTGCTATAAGGGGGAAAAGCTTCCCTGTAATCAATGATGCTAAGGGAAAAGAAATGATAGAGGACATTGACAGGGCAAGGCTTGCTTGTGATTCTCTTGGCGGAGTGGTGGAATGTATCTCCATAAACGTGCCGGCGGGCATAGGTT
>JAJUHO010000098.1 GCA_029267825.1 Oscillospiraceae bacterium | reverse complement strand
TTTTAGAAATTATATTTTTAAAGTCCATTATGTACCTCTTTTATTTGCAATTTAAGCCGTATAAAGCAACCCGCCGCCGCAGTATTGCGGCGGCGGAATTTGTCGCTTTATTCCTTACTCTGCCGCCTTCCTCTTTTTATAACCCTTAATAATCACAAGGATTTCAAGAGCCGCAAGGGCAGCAACTATCACTACATCAATAACGATTGCCGTAATCTGCCAATTGAGCAGTCCGACATTTATATTATCCGAACTATATGCGCGGCTGTTTACAACCGTATAAAGGATATTCTTTGCCGCTTCCCTCATGGCAATAACCGAAGTTGCACTTGTGTCTTTAACATAATTTGTCTGCTGGTCCATTGTTGCAAGACAAGCATTAGTACCGTTGCGAACAGCCTGATCGGCGCTCATATAGCCGTAGCCTGATGAACCAAAGTAATCGGTCAACACAAAGCCTTTAAAGCCCCATTCATCGCGAAGCACGGTTTTTTGAAGCTCATCGCTTGCGCCGGCCCATTCAGTGCCAATGTAATTGAATGCCGCCATGACAGCCTTTGCGCCGCCTTCCTTAACAGCAAGTTCAAAAGGCTTTAAGTAAACTTCACGGATTGCCTGTTCGTTTGACCATGTACAAAGCATATTAAGACGGTTAGCTTCCTGGTCATTAAGGGCAAAGTGCTTTATATAAGCGTAAACACCATGTTCTTCGGCTCCTTCAATTGCATTTGCCGCCATCTTTCCGGAAAGAAGCCCATCTTCCGAATAATATTCAAAGTTTCTTCCTGCAAATGCGGAGCGATGTGTGTTCATTGCAGGAGCATACCATCCGGATACGCCCATTTCATCCGCCATTTTGCCTATGCTTTCACCAAATTCCTTGGCAAGGTTTTTGTTCCACGTGGAGGCAATCATAACCGCCGACGGGAAGCCTATCGAACCTACGCGTGTAAAGTTATTATTTATGGATGCAGGCCCGTCGCAATCAACTGTCGCTATTTTTCCTATTGATTTTACTTGCGATGTCTGGTAGCCGCCGATAGCTATAAGTCCCTTCATATCGTCAATAGTAAGTTCGTCAAGGAGTTTGTTCCAAAGCTCATCGTCATAATCCTTGCCCCTCAAATCGGCAAGCTTTACTCCATTTTTTGCACCTGTAACAGGCATAGTATCATTTGAGTCATTGTAATCCTCAGCCTTGTAATTGGAGTTGTTTATAAACTTCGCCTTCAAATCGGACTCCATGGTCAAGGATGCAGGGGCAGCAGTAGCTTCATTATAATTTGCAAAGCTGTCTTTACGCGAGAGGTATTTCACATGGCCTTCCGCATTTGAGAATTGTGAAACAGCGGCAACTTTGTCCGTTGAACGTGGATTGTCTTGACCGTAAACAATAGTGCTTGCAACATTATAAGTTTTTTCTTCAATTATATCGTGTGAATTTGAGCGTATGGAAATTTTATAATCTCCTGCTTCAAGAACATAACTTCCTGAACCGTATGTGTCAAAAGAAGCCATGTCTTCCTCGTTAAAGGAAATTGAAATCGTCTGCGAAGCACCGGGTTCAAGCATATCGGTTTTTTCAAAAGCCACAAGGTTTGCGCTTGCTTTTTCTATTCCACCGTTGGTATAAGGAGGATTATAATAAACCTCAACCACATCCTTGCCCGCAACTGAACCTGTATTTGTAACAGTTACGTCAAAAGTGATTTTTCCTCCATCATTTTTAATGTCGCCCATCTTTTGTGAAAATGTCGTATAGCTGAGTCCGTATCCGAATGGATACAAAACAACATCATCGTAATTGATAAGACCCTCTTCGGCCGCAGTTTCATAGAAACGATAGCCTACATAAATCCCCTCAACATAATTTACAAAAGTAGGAGTTGCTTCCATTCCCCAATAGGAAGTCTTATATTCGCTCATGTTGTCATAAACAAAATTGCCGATATTGTTGTAATAAGGAGTTTTGGTAAGGTCGCTCACAAAAGTGTCGCTTGTTCTGCCGGAAGGATTTACTTCTCCCGTAACAATCTGCCCGAGGCTGTTAAAGCCGTTTTGTCCTGTTCCGGGGCACCAAATTACACTCTTTATCTGTGAATAATCCTTTACAAAACCAAGTTCAAAAGCATTTGCGCCGTTATATACAAGTATAACGTTGTCAAAGTTTTGGCACACAAGATCCACCATATCCTTTTCGGTACGGCTGAGCTGCAAATAGTGCTCTCCCGCCTCAAAGTCGGCATAATCCTGCGAATTGTTGGTATATGTAACCTTGCTCATATCGGTAGGAAGGTCTGCTCCCTCTCCACCAACACGAGTAATTACTATCATTGCTGTATCGGAAAAGTTCTTGGCATTGTTTATAAGATCGCTGCCATAAGAAGCCGCAGGAGGTTCAGGCAAAGTCCAATCCTGTGAAAACATTCCTACGACCGGACGGTCTGCACGGTATGAAGTATAAAAATTGCTAAGATCGGCATTTGTAGTTATCCCTGCATTTTTAAGCCCTTCAAGCAAAGAAACAATCGGGTATGAATCCGAAAGCGCACCGGAGCCGGTTCCGCCATAGCACGGATTTGTTGAAGCCCATCCGAAAACATTAAGTTTCTTTTCTCCTCCAAGCGGAAGAACATTATCCTTGTTTTCCAAAAGAACAATGCCCTCATCGGCAATGTCTTCGCAAAGAACTTGCGCCTTGACCGTAGTTTCATCAGATATTACCCCATTGCCTGTTGCAAGGGAAATAATGGTTGACATAGGTCCAAAGCAAATCAAGTTTACGGCAATTGCAAGCGCTGCAATAATCGCAACACCGGCCTGCCAGCGGATAAAGTACTTTTTTGACTTGGAAAACTTCTTTACAGCCACCATAGCTATTATGGCAGCCAAAAGCACCACCCCAAAAAAGATCAAGTACGGAACGCACAACTTTAAGATGCTTATCACGTCATCCCAGTTAATGCTCAGCATTTAAAAATTCCTCCTCCATATTGCGTTTGAGAAAACTTCCGCGCATGCGGATCCCTCATGCAATATAGTTTAGCATCAATTAAGTCGTTTGAGTGCGCCACTTCATATTTTGCACTTTTTAAAGCATAAATTGCAAAACATATTGTATAATTTCTATAAAATAAACTCTTTATTTTTGTTTAAATAATAAAAACACGATTATTTAAGCGGAATGATTATTTTAAGTTCAAACCAGCTCTTTTCGGTTTTTATTGCAACCGTTCCGCCGTATTTTTCAGCTATATGCTTAATGCTTTTTATTCCATAGCCATGAAAATTCCTGTCGCCTTTTGTAGTTGCCGGCAAACCACCCTCAAAAAGCAAATCTCCCTCATAATAATTTTCAAACCTTATCACAACAAAACCTTTTTGCGCAAAAACAGAAACATAAACAAGGCGCTTTTCCTTTTCAGGAATTTTTTCAGCACATTCAATCGCATTGTCAAGCGCATTCCCAAACACCGTGCAAATATCCATTACATCCATAAAATCAATCAGCTTGCCGTCCGCCACACAATTAAGGGTTATCCCATGTCCGGCGCAATAAAGGCTTTTCCCGGTCAAAACCGTATCAAGCACAAGATTTCCCGTTTTATTTTGGGTTTCATAGGTCTTTATTTCCGCCTCCATGCCATCCAAATAAGCATTGCGCTTTGCCGCATCTTTTTCGGCACGAAGCACGGCAATCTGATGCTTTAAATCATGGTACTTACGGTTTATTATTTCAATGCTTTCCTTTGATTGCTGGTATTGCAAATAATGGTTTTGGAGAATGTTTTGTATCGCGTGAAGTTCGCGTCTGAACCTTAACTCACAGCATTGTATATGATATGCGTACAAAATAGCAAATCCACCTAAATCCACCATGGTTCTTATAATAAAAATTCCGGAATCGTATTGAGTACTGAACGGAGTATGCACCGAAACAAAGCTTAAATTGCTCACCCCAAAAACCGTTGCGCCGATTAAAAAGCTTGAAAGCAATTCGCTGTATGTGGCCTCAAATTTTACTTCCTTTGGAATATGGCGCTTTTCAAGCAGCCAAACGCATATAAATACCGCAAAGTAAACCAATGTCAGCACAAGCAAGCCAAAAATCCCGTGCGTCTTGCCATCCGGCCAAAAAAAGCAGTGCAGCTGCCATTCAAGCGATGCGGCAAGCTCAGCCAAAACAAATGCCCTGACGCAATAATATCCTGCATCAATTGCTCTTATTTCTCCGCAGGAATAAATAAAAACAAACATAAGCGCTACGGCTCCGGCCATGCAGGGAATCCAAAAATAAATGCTTATGTCCTTTGTCACCACAAGAAAGAATGATTGTATTATCAATGCAAAAACCGCCACCGGCAAAAAAATCCACCATTTAAACCGACGGCGCATTGTCATAAGGTATATCACGCAGGCGCTCCATTCGGCAAGGGCAGTGTAAATCCTTGGAATATCCGGAAGCAGCGTATTCATCTTTCCACCTCGCACACATAATTTGCAAGAGCTTCCATAAAAGCTGTTTTTCGGTTTCTGCTTAAAACCAGTTTATCTCCTTTTACAAGCGCACATCCATCCTGTACCCCGTCAACATTCTCCAAATTTATCAAGTAACAGCTGTTGCCCCTGAAAAAGTGCAATCCTTTAAGCTTTTTTTCCCATTCCTTTAAAGTCCCCGTTGAAGAATATTCTCCCGATGCCGTATGGAACATTAGGTTGTGCCCAAGGCTTTCTATATAATAAATTTTGGATGATTCAAGCTTATATGTTCCGCTTTTGGTAGAAACCGCAACGTAATTTACAGAACGCTTTTTAATTCTATCAATCGCTTTTTCAAGCCTTTGTGACAAAGCAAAGTATGACACGGGTTTCAAAACAAAATCAAGCGCATCCACCGAATAGCCTTGTACTGCATATTGCACCATATTGGTTATAAAAATAATGACCACCTCGGGGTCTGCTTTGCGGATTTCCCTTGCGGCGGTCATTCCATCCATAAACCGCATTTGTATGTCAAGAAGTATAATATCAAACTGAGCTTTATATGCTTCCACAATTTCATCCCCGTCCGAAAAAACGGTAATCTTTATATTTTCTCCTTTTTCAGCCGAAAATCGCTCAAGGTATTCGGTAATTTGCTCTATATAAGTCCTTTCGTCTTCCACAACGGCTATACGGACCATTTTAACAATCTCTCCCCAAAATATAGTTATTTGCGCATTAAGCCCTGCTGTGATTCCACAGCAGGGCAAAATATTGTCAATCTATAAAAATGATAGCATATTTTTTGCATACTATCAAGCCAATGATTTATTTTCTTTTTAGAGGGTAGATGTTAAATAATTAAAACAGCTTTAACCGCTTTTTCCCATCCTTTATAACGTCTTTCTCTTTCATTGTCAGCCATTTGCGGTTTAAATTCTGTCCTTGGCATCCCTGCGAAAACACTTTCTTTATCATAAATCCCTGCAGCTATTCCCGCGGCATATGCGGCCCCCATTCCGGAAAGCTCCTCTGTCTGGGGTATAAGCAATGGAATCCCCAATATGTCACTTTGAAACTGCATTAAAAATTCATCCCTTGCAGGGCCTCCGTCCGCACGCAGTGAAATTATATCCATCCCGGAATCTTTAACCATTGCATTCACTATATCGGCAATTTGATAGGCTATGCATTCTTCGGCGGCTTTTACTATTTCGGCTCTGCCTGTGCTCCTTGACATACCATAAATGCATGCCCTTGCGCCGCTTTCCCAATATGGAGCGCCAAGCCCTGAAAATGCAGGAACAAGGTATGTGTTGTCATTTGGATTTGCTTCTTTTGCAATAATTGAGGCCTGCTTTGGCGATGAAATAAGCCCTATGCTTTCTATCCATTTTATCACCGCTCCGGCATAATTGATATTCCCTTCCAAAACATATTCAATTTCTCCGGAAATCCCCCACGCTATGGAAGTTGCCAAACCGTTTTCGCTTAAAATTGCATTTTTGCCTATATTCATCATAACCGATGAACCTGTGCCGTAAGTAGCCTTTGCCATACCGGGTTTATGACATCCCTGACCAAAAAGCGCTCCATGAGAATCCCCCATAACGCCGTGTATGGGAACAGGTTTTTCCAGATACCCCTCAAAGTCGGTTATTCCAAAAAGAGCGTCGGAACTGCACACTTCAGGCAGCATATCGGTTTTTAATCCAAAAAGCGCGCAAATCCCATCATCCCATTTTAATTCGGTCAAGTTGAAAAGCTGAGTTCTTGAAGCATTTGAATAGTCCGTCTTAAAAGATTTCCCGCCCGTCAATTTATACACAAGCCAACTGTCCATTGTGCCACAAAGAAGATTTCCGTTCTTTGCGGCAGTTTTGGCGGCAGGCACATTCCTTAAAATCCAAGCAAGCTTTGCTGCCGAAAAATAAGGCGAAATTTTAAGGCCTGTGGATTTTTTTATTTTCTCAGCATAGCCTTGCTCCTCAAGTTCCTTGCAAATCCCCTCGCCTCTGGCACATTGCCAAACTATTGCATTAAAAACCGGAATGCCGGTAGATTTATCCCAAGCCATTGCGGTTTCACGCTGATTGCTTATTCCAACGGCGGCAATGCGTTTTTTATCAATCCCCGACTTTTCAACAACCATTTTTACCGTTTCAAGCACATTCCTATAAATTTCAAGCGGGTCATGTTCAACCCAGCCGTCTGCTGAAACAATCTGACGATGAGGCAAGTCGCTCCTTGCAAGAAGCTTTCCGCCGCCGTCAAAAACAAGCGCTTTCGTACCGGATGTGCTTTGGTCTATTGCAAGAACGTATTTATCCCCCATTTTTCACCATCTCCGCCGCAATTTTTGCAATACCTTTTGCATTAAGCCCGTAATATTCAAAGACCTCGCCGGATTTGCCCGAAATTGCCGGAGCATCCGGCA
>JAJUHO010000149.1 GCA_029267825.1 Oscillospiraceae bacterium | reverse complement strand
TGTGCTTTGGTCTATTGCAAGAACGTATTTATCCCCCATTTTTCACCATCTCCGCCGCAATTTTTGCAATACCTTTTGCATTAAGCCCGTAATATTCAAAGACCTCGCCGGATTTGCCCGAAATTGCCGGAGCATCCGGCAAAGCAAGGCATTTTACTTTTACAGGGCAATTTTCAGATACCGTTTGGCTTACCAATGAACCAAGTCCGCCTATTATGCTATGCTCTTCAACAGCAACAATTCTGCCTGTTTCCCTTGCAGCCCTTAATACTGCGGTCGAATCAAACGGCTTTAAGCAATACATATCAAGAACCCTGCATGATATTCCTATTTTTTCAAGCTCTCCGGCAGCATCTTTTGCAGGCTTTACCATTTCTCCGCAAGCAATTATCGTTATGTCATTGCCATCGCAAACCATTGTAGCCCTGTCCATTTCAAAAGGAATATCTTCTTCATTATAAACATCTTCAACCGGATTTCTTCCTACTCTGACATATGCCGGCTTTTGGTCATCAATCAGGTTTTCCATAAGCTTTCTTGTTTGAAACCTGTCGCTTGGAAGATAAACCCTCATATTTGGAATTGAGCCCATAATTGCTATGTCCTGCGCCGAATGGTGAGTCATTCCAAGCGCACCATAGCTTATTCCGCCGCTTATCCCTATAAGCTTAACGTTTGTATTTGAATATGCCACGTCAACCTTTGCCTGCTCCATGCTGCGCGTGGACAAAAAACATGCGGGAGATGCCGCAAAAGCCTTTTTGCCGCAGGCGGCAAGCCCTGCGCTTATGGAAACAAGATTTTGTTCGGCAATTCCAACCTCAACAAACTGCTTAGGATATTTTTCAGCAAATTCAGAAAGCGAAGCCGAACCTCTTGAATCGCTGCATAAAACAACTATATCTTTATCTTTTTCAGCCTTTTCCACCAATACGTCGCAAATCACCTGACGGTTAGGAATTTTGTTCATATGCAAGCCTCCTTTTCTTTGCAAGCTCGGCCTTTGCCATCTCATATTCTTCATCCGACGGAACCTTATGATGCCATTTTGCTGAATTTTCCATAAATGAAACCCCACAGCCTTTTATTGTTTCGGCTATGATTATGCTTGGTTTTCCTTTAAAAGCCTTTGCTTCTTTAAATGCCCTGTCAAGGTCGCAAATATCGTTGCCATTTGCTTTAACAACATTCCAGCCAAAGCTTTTCCAGCGTTCCTCCTGGCTGTCCTGAGTCATTACTTCCTCGGTTGTGCCGGATATTTGCAGGCGGTTGCGGTCTATGACCGCAGTCAAATTATCAAGCTTATAATGCCCTGCCGCCATTGCCCCCTCCCAAACGGAACCTTCGGCAAGCTCGCCATCGCCCATTACCGTATAAACCCTATATGAGGCTTTATCCATTTTTGCGGCAAGAGCCATTCCCACCGCCACCGAAAGCCCGTGTCCAAGTGAACCGGAATTCATTTCAATCCCGTTTACTTTATTGTTCGGATGTCCTATGTATTTTGAGCCGAAAGCGGAAAATGTTTCAAGGTCATTTTTGGGGAAAAATCCCCTGTCCGCAAGCACGCAATACAGCGCTTCAACAGAATGTCCCTTGCTAAGTATAAACCTGTCGCGGCAAGGGTTATCCATATTTTCCGGAGATACATTCATATGTGAATAATAAAGGCTAACCAAAATATCGCACACACTGAAATCTCCGCCGATATGTCCCGCTTTTGCCTTATAAACCATGTCAAGTATATTTTCCCGTATTTCAAAAGCTTTTGCTTTAAGGTTTTTCATAATATCCCTCCGTTAAAGACTCCCTCGCAGCCATGCCTTTATTTCTTCTTCAGTCGGGTCAACCGGGTCTGCTTTAAGTCCCGGAATATATTTGCAAGCCTCGTAAAGTGCTGCAACAACATCTTCATGCACACCGCTGCAATGATGAATATAAGGGCCTGTTACCAGTTTTTCTTCCCAAAGCGGCCAATCGTTCACTTCAACCCAGATGTAAGTTCCCCTTGAAAATTTTCCTGAGATTGATTTCGCCTTGCCCAAGAACAAGGAGTATTCCCCGTGGTCTCCGTCAAAACGTGCGATGGTTATATTTTTGCTGCCGCGTATTTCACCCTCATGTGTACCGGGAGCATGAGAATCAAAAAGAAAATGGCCGTTAAAGCATGTTTTGCAGCCTTCCGGACTAAGACTTGTCGGAAAATTGCCGCAGTGGAAAAGAAGCTCTCCGTTGTCGTTTTGGGTATGCCTTACCGTTAAGTCGGCAAAAAACGGAGCGGTTTTGTTCATTGTTGCGGCATAAGCCATTACGGAAGTTATTGCGCCATGTATATCCGTTTCACAGGCAACGGGAATTCCCTCATCAGTCAGAAGTGCATTTGCAAGACATGGCATTACGTTAAGGCTATCCTGCAAAGCGCTCCAGCACTGAATTGCAACCGCAGTACAAAGTTCCTTGTCAACATAAAATTTCATGGCAAGCTTTAACGCCGCAACCCTTTTAACCTGTTCCGCCGGGGCATTTGTGCAATCAACCGCAATTTGGATTTTTTCAATTTCTCTTTTAAGTTCTGCCGAATTTTCTTTTTCTATTTCAAGGGTTTTATTTTGAAGCTCAACAAGGCTTATCGGGAAAAGCTGAATATTAAATTTTTCTAAAAGTTCTCCCTCGTTGCAAATTACAGACCAAAATCCTGCCGGCCTTGTGGATATTTGAAGAATTCTGATTTTTCTAAAAGCCTTTACAACATTTGCCGCCCTTAAAAAATTTTCAAATCCTCTTTTGAAAACGGGATCGTCCACTGCCGTGTTTGTGATATAAGTAAACGGAACATTAAAACGGCGCAAGACCTTTCCCGTTGCAAAAAGCCCGCATTGGCTATCGCGCAGGCGGAAGCCGTCTTCAAGCGGATCCTCATCCCTCGGGCCCCAAAGCAACACAGGTTTTCCCACTTCTCTGCAAAGTTTTGCAACGGTATCTTCCGTGCCAAAATTGCAATGGGGAACAAAAACGGCGTCAACCTTTTCACGTTTAAATTTTTCAGCAATCCTGTATGCCGCTTCAGTATTATCGTAAAGAAGTCCTTCATCGTTAATATCATCAATATCGATTATTTCAATGTCATAGCCATCCATAAATTTTCTAACAAGTTTTTTATACCTCATGGCATCTTCCGCGCTGAATGTAAACCTTCTTGTCGGTGCAAAGCCTATTTTTAATTTATCCATTTTCCATTCCTCTTTCCCAATAAATTTTACACCTTTTTTTGTCGTTCCCTGTTGTCATCGTGCAAGTTTATTATAACTTTTTTATATAAATATTTCAATAGATTTTATATAAAAATTTAGATGAAACGAAAAATAGTCTGAATATTATCATTCGTTTCATCTAAATTTGCATTTTCATTATTTGATACTTAAAAAGTAAATATAAAAATTTATATGTTTATTTTATATTTTTCTCAGTTTGCTTGTATCTAACATCTAATAGAGGGGGGCGCCGCCCCCCTCTTAACTTTTAAAGATAATAATTTTTTTACTCCCCCTGCCTACTTTTCTTCACCAGCGAAGAAAAGTAGGCAAAAGACGCCGCCCTGCGGGGCTTTCCATATGTCTTAATTCGCCTACCCGCCGGCAACGGGCGCTTACGCTTTCAGCGTGCGCCCTGCCAGACGGCTGACGGCTCTATATTGTTGCTCTGCTTTTCGCCCCAGTGCTCACTACCCCAATTTTACTACGAAAAGCAGAGCTTTATTTTTTGCTTGTCTTAATAAGTCTATTAGCAGAAAACTATAAGCCAAGACTTTCTGCTGGTAAAGTAATTAAGGCAAGTAAAGTTAAAGACCTGCTTTTCGCGACAAGATTAGAGTGGTACATACCGAGGCGAAAAGCAGGTCGTCTACAACGAGCCGTTATTCGCCGTGCAGGCAATTTGCGATTTCAGTTTTTGCGTAAGCAAATTGCCGTTGCCGGCGAATAGGCGACCGTAGACATATAAAATCAGGCGTTTTTTGGTGACTTTTTGTCGCCGGACAAAAAGTCACTGGGGGATAAAGCAGACTAAATCTGCTTTATATGCAAGAAGGGGGGCAAAGCCCCCTCTTAGATGTTAGAGATTAGAAATTAGATATTAGATGCAAGCAATATTTTTTACACTTTCGCGTTCAACAAATTCAGTGCATATTTGAATTTTTGCCTTGGCATAACTTTCTGATTTGATATTGTTTACAAGCTGCCTTACCGCCATTCTGCCCATTTCT
>JAJUHO010000202.1 GCA_029267825.1 Oscillospiraceae bacterium | reverse complement strand
TATGCGGTTTATTATGTGCTTTATGAAGCTACAAAAAGAGGGCTTATTGAAGACGACCCGACCACAACCGACTGGGAAGGCTCAAAGGGCATGATAAACAGGGGCGAAATAGGCTGCATGGTTCTTGGCTCATGGGCAATAGTGCAAATGCAGCAAGCAGGCGACAATGCCGCTGACATTGCTTATATGCCGTTCCCGATTACCGTTAATGGCAAGCAGTATGCTTCCGCAGGACCTGATTACTGCTACGGCATAAACAAAAAGATTTCGATTGACGAACAAATTGCCGCCATGCTTTACATCAAATGGCTTACTGAAAAGTCCAATTTTGCTTATGACCAGGGCGGAATTCCGATTGACAAGACACAAGAATATCCGGACACCCTTAAAGCCTTTGACGGAATTGACCTTGTGGTTGACAATCCGGCCCCCGAGGGAGAAGAAACGCTCTTTAATGATTTGAATACGGCTTCCGAGCTTGGAATAAACTCTTCAAACGACAAAAAGTCGGAAATACTTGAAGCGGCTATGAACGGAACGAAGACACTTGACCAGATTATGGACGAATGGAACCAGAAATGGACTGCCGCACAGGAAAAATACAAGGTTGAAATCAAGTACTAATACGCAGCGTATTATGAGCCGGAGGCAAACTCTGGCTCATAATTAAATTAAGGAGGTTTTTATGAGAGAAGACGGCATGGGCAAAAGGTCAGGGCTTAAAAAGATTTTTGGCATGGGCAAGGGACAAAAGGTTTTAGTTATAGCAACGTTTATGTTTGTGCCTTTGCTTTTGCTGTTTGTTTTTACGTATTTGCCTTTTTTCAAAATGTTCCAGTTCAGTTTTTACGATATGAAGTACATAGGCAAACGTGAATGGGTCGGCTTGCAGAATTATATTGACGTATTTACGCGTGACGATTGTTTTAAGGCGCTCAAACTTTGTTTTTACTATATGGCGGGAGCAATTGTGCAGCTTGCGATTGCGCTTTATTTTGCAACGGTGCTCAGTTTTAAGGTTAAAGGCGGGGCTTTCTTTAAAGGCGCAATGTTTTTTCCCTCTCTCATTTGCGGTATTGCAGTAGGATTTATATTTAAATTTTTCTACACAAGGGGATTTGTGCTTGATACTGTGCTTTCGTGGCTTGGATTTGCAAAGGAAAACCTGCCGTATTGGCTTAAAGACACAAGGATAAACAATTTTTCACTTGCGGCAACTTCTGTATGGAAGTACATGGGGCAAAATATGGTGCTTTTCATAGGCGCAATAATGTCCGTTGACAAAGAGCTTTACGAAGCGGCAATGATTGATGGGGCAAATGCTTGGAACAAATTTAAATACATAATCCTGCCGAGCATAAAATCAATTGTTGTATTGAATTTGATTCTCTCCATTACCGGTTCAATAAGTGCGTTTGAACCGCCGTATGTGATTACAAACGGAACAAACGGCACCGGAACTTATTTTGTAATTATGGACAGGATAGCGCATCAAAACCAAAAAGTTGGCCTTGCATCCGCAATGGCAATAGTTTTGCTTGGAATACTTATACTTTGCACAATAGCACAAAAGGTTATTTTAAATTTGCTGTTTAATGACAAGACGGAAAGCTATTCCAGAAAAGCTTTAAAGAAAATGAGGAAAGAGGAGAGGCTTAAAAGAAAAGAGGCAAAGGGGGTGGCAAGTACATGATGGGTATGAGTATGGCTGAAAAGGTAAAAAGAGCCGCAATTTCTGTTTTGAAATATTTTACATTGCTTTTAGGAGCTTTTGTTGCTGTTTTGCCGGTTGCGGTATGCTTGTTTTCAGCTTTTAAAAGCAAAAATGAATATGAAACCACAAACGTTATGACATTGCCGCAAAATTGGCTTTATTTTGACAACTTTATAACCGCTTGGAAAAAGGCCGATATGCTTACGGCATTTAAAAATACCTTTGTAATAATGGTTGTGGTTTTGTTTGGCTCTGTCATGATAGGTTCAATGCTTGCATATGTTTTAAGCCGTTTTGCTTTTACCGGAAACGGCATTATAAGGAATTTGTTTCTTTTTGCAACCATGATTCCGGGGGTTGCAACACAGGTAACGGTATATCAGATAATGCACGCCCTTGGGCTTATAAACAAGCTTGGCGGATACATCATACTAATGATGGGAACGGACGTAATTGCAATCTATATCTTTTTGCAGTTTTTTGAAAGCCTTCCGGTTTCGCTTGATGAATCGGCAATAATTGACGGATGCACTTATTTTGGGGTATTCTTTAAGATACTTTTTCCGCTTTTAAAGCCTGCAATCATTACTGTTATGATTTTAAAGGGCGTTGCGGTATACAACGAATATTACATGGCAAATCTTTATTTGCAATCAAGGGAGCTTGTGGTGGTTTCCACATCGCTTTATATTTTCACCGGGCCTTA
>JAJUHO010000188.1 GCA_029267825.1 Oscillospiraceae bacterium | reverse complement strand
CTTTATAGCGGCATAAAGAGCGTGAACAGCACAGTTTTGTTTGGCGTCAGCCCGCAGGGGAATGTGAACAACAATTATTCCTCGCAATATGCCGATGTAAGAAAATGGTGCTCTCAAAGCGGGTATCTTGATTACATTGTTCCGCAGATTTATTACGGCTTTAAAAATACTTCCCAGCCTTATGCGACAAATCTGCAATCATGGTGCGATATGGTTACGGCTCCGGGAGTTAAGCTTGTGGCAGGACTTGCGGCTTATAAGATAGGAACTTCTGAGAGCACAGGGGAATGGCTTAACGATAAGAGGATTCTTGCAAGACAGGTTGAAACTTTCAGGGCTCAGCCCAAATACGGTGGAGCTGCATTTTTCAGATATGAAAGCCTTTTTGCTCCTGCGGCTTCGGTTGCGGCTCAGGTTGAGCAGGAAAAGGCTGAACTTGCGGCAATTTTAAAATAGATAGATAAATAAGGCAACAAAGGAAAGCAAATCAAAGGAGATAGGAAATGAAAAAGTTTTTCAGGATTTTAAGCCTGATAACGGCACTTGTTTTGTTTGCACCCGTTTGCGGGGAAAGGTCTGTAATTTTTGAGCAAATAAAAGCTTTTGCCACTGACGGAACTTCTCAGACTGAAACAACGCAGGCGCAAAGTTCGGATGAACAGGCAAACAGCGGAGAAAACAGCTCCGAAAATGCACAAGAGCAGGAGGAATATAAAAGCCAATTTACTTTTCCGGAACAGCTTAGGGCGGTTTCAATTACTCCGGGACTTGATTTTGCCGTGTCCGAATCTTCCACCAATGATGAAATAAACGCAAAGCTTGATGAGATACTTAAAAACGCACAGGCAATAGGGCTTAATGCGGTTGTAATAAATACCGATTACAACGGCAAGGCTTTTTACAGTACGGATATAAATGAAACTGTTGAAAAAACTCCCGTTGAGCTTGCTATAAGCGCCGCAAAAAATAAAGGTTTTTTCGTTTACCTTACTTTTGATATAAATTTCGTGCTTTCACAATTTGAAGACGAGCCTTTGCAGGAAAGAATAGATTACCTTGCGCTGAAAGCGCATACTTTTACTGTGAAAAATGCGGTTGATGGAATAATAATTGAAGGTTATTATTCATCAAAAAATAAGACCAGCTTTGACGACTATATGCAAAATGGTTCCGGAATAGGCTTTGAAAATTGGCTTAGGGACAATGGCGCATATGTTTTCAGCCTTGTAAGCGATGCTATAAGAAAGACAAACAATACGGTTCCGGTGGGAATTTATCTTAAAGATGCATGGGCAAATGCTGCCACCAATTCTCTCGGCTCAAATACAAGCGATGATTTTGAGGCGCTTGTGGACGGATATTCCGATACCTTGGGATATGTTCAAAAAGGCTATGCCGATTTTATAATGCTGGAAGCAAAGGGCTCTTTGGAAGATTCAAAGCTTCCGTATAACGAATTTGTAAGCTGGTGGGCAAAACATGCTTTGGAGGCTGGAATTCCGCTGTATGTCATGCATGACAATGAAAAGCTTTGTACTTCAGAGCAGGGCTGGGGTTCACCTGACCAAATAGTGCAGCAGCTTAGAGCAGCGGCAAAGATTGACGGATATAAGGGAAGTGCTTTTAAATCATATCAAAGTCTGGTGCAAAATCCGGATTCAAGCACTACCGTTTTGACAAAATATTATGATAATACCCTTAATATGGAAACGATTGATAATCAGCTAACTATTATTTCTCCTCAGCAAAGGGAATTTACTACCGAGGAACCGACGGTTAAATTTATGGGAACCTTTGATTCCAACTTTGAGGTAAAATTCAACGGGGAAGTAATAAAGCTGAATGAAGCAGGCAACTTCTATTACGAAAAGGACCTTGATGTGGGACTGAATGTGTTTACAATAGAACACAAGGGCAAGACCATTACATATAGAATAACAAGAAAAGTAACTGTGCTTAAAAGTGCAACTCCTGCACCGGGAAATTTAAATGTAGAAGGCAGTACAAATGTTTCCATTACGGCAATAGCATATAAAGGTTCAACCGTTACTGCAACGGTAAACGGGAAAACCATAAAACTTGAGCCGCAAGAGGGCACGGTTGAAGGTTATGAAAACTCAAATTACATAAGGTATACAGGTGTTTATACAGTTCCAAAGGGAATAATAAATAAGGCGCAGAATTTGGGCAGCATTTCAATTTACGGCAAGTATACCGGCAAAAACGGAGTGGCTTTTACAGGCAGCATAACAGGAGCGACAATTATAGTAAACGCACTTCCGGAGGTGCCCAATAATGCGGACGGAAGCCTTTTAAGAGTAAGAAACGACAATACGATGGTATACAATTACTCCACTTCTGATAAAATACCAACGCCTGACCAAGCGCGTCTTCCTGCGGGAGTGCTTGATTATTGCGTTAAAAAAGTTACTTTTGATTCTGTCAACTTTTATTTGACGCTTTCGGGAAAAAGGATTAAAGCAACCGATGTGGATGTGCTTGAAAATGCTCCGCTTGGTTCAAATACCATAGAGGCGGTTTCGGCGACGGTTGAAGGGGCCGATACTGTGGTAAGGATACGTCAGACAGTACGAACTCCTTTCTCAATGTCGTTTGGAGGAGTAAGCTATGCAGGCGGCGGAAGTTATGCTGTAAGCGGCTTTGGCGCAAGTTCGGTTTCAATTACTTTTGACTATGCCAATTCGACTGCCGGAGGGCTTTCGTTCCCGTCGGGGGCATTGTTTTCATCGGCAAGCTGGGGCGATGTCTATGAAAGCGGAAACGTCAGCCGGGCAACGCTTACCTTGAAT
>JAJUHO010000100.1 GCA_029267825.1 Oscillospiraceae bacterium | reverse complement strand
CCTATGACTGCGGCGGCTGCACCGTCGCCAAAAAGCACGCAGGTGCTCCTGTCGGAATAATCGGCAAGCTTTGTGAGGTTTTCGCATCCGACCACAAGAACATGGCGCACATCACCGGTAGCAAGGTATCTTCTTGCCATGTCAACGCCGTACACAAAGCCTGAGCATGCACAGTTTATATCTATTGTCATGGCATTTTGCGCCCCGATTTCGCGCTGTATCATGCAAGCCATTGACGGGAATGAATAATCCGGGCTTACGCTTGCTGATATTATAAGGTCTATGTCTGCCCCGTCAAGGCCCGCCGCCGAAATTGCCTTTTTTGAGGCATAAGCTCCCATGTACCATGTAGGCTCGCCTTGTGAAAGCCTCCTTTCGCTCATGCCTGTGCGGGTTTTTATCCATTCGTCCGAAGTTTCAACTATTTTTGCAAAATCCTCGTTTGTCACGACCATCGGCGGAATGTATGAACCCGTGCCCAAAATTTTTATTCCTGACAACTGGTTTTCCCCCTTAAAAATATTGTTTTATGACAGATTCTGTGTTATATTTAATATGATGTATTTTAAAGCCGGTATGCGGTATAATGCAAAATATTCATTCGCATTCAAATCTATTGTATTATATTTTAAACGCATTTGTCAATCTTTTTGCGGTTAAAAAATTACAATACGATTACAAAAAACGGCTGATGATTATTTTTATACGGGAGTTTAAAAAGTATGAGCATGGTTTTTCTTTTTTCGGGACAAGGCTCGCAGTATCCCGGCATGGGGCGCGACCTGATAGAATCATTCCCTCACCTTTCAAAGATTTTTAATGTTGCAAGCGACATTTTGGGCTTTGATTTAAAGGAAAAGTGTTTTGAGGGCACACCGGAGGAGCTTTCAAAAACAATAATTGCCCAGCCTGCCATTATGGCGACTTCGCTTGCCGCTTTTGAAGCGGCTGTTATAAAGGGGCTTTTGCCGTCTGCCGTTGCAGGACATTCGCTTGGCGAATATGCGGCAATGGTAGCTTCGGAAATGCTCAGCCTTGAAGACGGCTTTGCCGTAATAAAGGCAAGGGCCGAGGCAATGCAGAGGGCATCGCAGGAAAATCCCGGAGCAATGTGCGCCGTTCTTGGCAAAACCGAAACGGAAGTTGAGGAGATTTGCTCCAAAATAGACGATTACGTTGTGCCGGTAAATTATAATTCCCCCGCACAAACGGTTATAGCCGGAACAATCAGCGGAATTGAAAAGGCCGAGGAGGAATTTTCTAAAATCGGGGCAAAAACCGTACGGCTGAATGTTTCTGCGGCATTCCATTCAAAGCTTATGCAAAGCGCCGCAGATGAATTTTACGAAAAGATAAAAGGCATAAAGTTCCATGCGCCGAATGTTAAATTTTATTCCAATGTGCTTGGGGATGAACTGACCGATTTTTCGGATATGCCGGCACTGCTTGCAAAACATATTGTTTCGCCGGTAAGGTTTACATCAGAACTGCAAAAGCTTTCCGAAAAAGGCGCGTCATCCTTTGTGGAATGCGGCCCCGGAAAGGTTCTGACAGGGCTTGTAAAAAAGACGCTTAAAGGTGTAGAGGCATTCAATATCGAGGATTGCGCATCTCTTGAAAAATGCGCCACCCTTATAAAGAAATAAGGAGATTTTTTATGCAAAGAAAATTTGCCATACTTGGCTTTCCTTTAAAACATACCATGTCGCCGCCCATACACAAAAAGCTCTTTGAGCTTGACGGCAAGGATGGCGAATACCTTGTTTATGAAATTCCGCCGGAGGAATTAAAGGAAAAAATTCCGGAACTCAACGCCCTTAACGGCTATAATGTAACGATTCCGCATAAAATTTCCGTAATTCCTTTCCTTGATAAGCTTGATGAAACCGCAAAAAGATACGGGGCCGTAAACTGCGTTGCAAACAAAAACGGTGAGCTTGTGGGATTCAATACCGACTGCCTTGGATTTTTGCACGCACTTGAAAGCGCTGGAATAAAACTTGGCGGAAGGGTTCTGCTGCTTGGCTGCGGCGGCGCCGGCAGGATGATGGCAATTGAAGCGGCGCTTTCAGGAGCTCAGCTTTCCATTGCCGTAAGAAAGGGATATGAGCATGAGGCTCAAAAGGTCATTTCGGAAATAAGGGAAATGAATTGCAACAGCGAAATAAAAATCCTCACTCTTGGGGAAATCAGCGGCGAATACGATTTGCTTGCAAACGCAACTCCGGTTGGAATGTATCCTCACACCGAAGAATGTCCTGTACCAGATGAGGTTATCAAAAACTGCGCCTGCGTTTTTGATGCGGTTTACAATCCGGTAAAGACAAAGCTTTTGCAAAAGGCTGAAAGCTTTGGCAAAAAAAGCGTCGGCGGAATGGCAATGCTTGTTTGGCAGGCGGTTTCGGCACACGAAATATGGGATGGCTCGTCGTATAAAATTTCGGATATAGAAGCTTTAATATCGGAAATGGAAAAACAGGTAACGGAGAATTTCAAATGAGGACCGTTTTTTTATGCGGCTTTATGGGCTGCGGGAAAAGCACGATAGGCAAGGCGCTTGCAGAAGAGCTTGGCTTGCCGTTTTTTGACCTTGACGAGGAAATAGTACAGGGCGAAAAGATGAGCATACCGGATATTTTTTCCCAAAAAGGCGAGGCTCATTTCCGCGCACTTGAAGAAAAATATATAAGAAAAATCTCCGAAAACGGCGGGATTGTCGCAACGGGCGGCGGAGCAATGACAATTCCCGAAACGGCGGCTGCGGCAAGGGCTCTTGGCGCAGTTGTATTTCTTGATGTGCCGTTTGAGGTTTGCTATGAAAGGATAAGAGGGGATGAAAACCGTCCTCTTGCCGCAAACAGCACAAAAGAACAGCTTTTGGAGCTTTTCCTCAGGCGAAGGAAAATTTATCTGCAAAATTCGGATTTTGCCGTTGACGCAAATTGCAAAGTCAAAGAAGCGGCTCAAAAAATAAAAGAACTTTTAGATGCCGGAAGCAAAAATTCCGACTTCTAATCTTTAACTTCTGGTAAAGGAGTGTTTTGCCATGGGCAGACAGGGTTCAAATACTTCAAGGAAAAATGCGGGCAGGGAAAAAACATCCCCCGAAAAACGCCCTTCAAAAGCAAAACAGGGCGAGCTTGTTTTTGCTCTTGACATAGGCACAAGGACGATTGTCGGCATAGTGGGGCAAAAAAAGGGCGATGCCTTTGAAATCCTTGACGTTGCTGTTGAAGCACATACAAAAAGAGCCATGCGCGACGGGCAGATTGAGGATATAGACGAAGTCGCAAAGGTTGTAAAAAAAGTTAAAGATACGCTTGAAGAACGCCTTGGCATAAAACTTTCGCACGTTTCGATAGCGGCAGCCGGACGAGCCCTTAAAACCCAGCATGTAAGGGTTGAAATAGACGTTGAGGGCAAGGACTCCATCACGGAGGAAATGGTTCGCAGCTTTGAGCTTGAAGCCGTTTCACAGGCGCAGGCACAGCTTGACGAGGCGCAAAAGGGAGGAACGGTTTCCTTCTATTGCGTAGGCCACAGCATCGTAAACTATTATCTTGACGATTACCCTATAAAAAGCTTTGTCGGACATAAGGGCAAGACCGCGGCGGTTGATATGATTGCCGCATTTTTGCCAAGCATTGTTGTTGAGAGCCTTTACGCCGTAATGGAAAAAAACAAGCTTGAAGTTGCAAGCCTTACGCTTGAACCGATTGCCGCCATGAATATAATAATCCCGCCGGAAGTAAGGCTTATAAATATCGCCCTTGTCGATATCGGCGCAGGAACATCCGATATTGCCATTTCCAAAAACGGCAGCATCGTTGCATATGCCATGGCAACGGTTGCGGGCGATGAAATTACCGAAGAAATAATCAAGCGCTACCTTGTTGATTTTGAAACTGCTGAAAATATGAAACTTGCCGCAAATTCGGATGAAATTTCATATAAGGACATCCTTGGCTTTGAGCACAGCATTTCAAGGGATGAATTTTTCAAATCCCTTTATCCCGCACTCGATATGCTTGCTGAAACAATATCGGCAAACATAGTAGAAGTCAACGGCGAAGCGCCTGCGGCAGTATTCCTTGTCGGCGGCGGAAGCAAAATCCCCGGCCTTTCACAGGCTGTTTCGCAAAAGCTTTCTATTCCGGAAAACCGCGTTGCGGTCGGCGGGCATAATTTCCTTAAAAATATCATAACCGGGGACTTCAATTTAAACGGCCCCGAATATGTAACTCCGCTTGGAATTGCCGTAACCGCCGCAACACAACAGGGTTATGATTTTTCCATTGTAACTCTAAACAAAAAGAAAATAAGGATATTCAATACCAAGTCACTTACCGTGCTTGACCTTTTGACGATAGCCGGCTATAAGTCATCAAACATAATCGGCAGAACCGGCAGAAATCTAACATTTACCTTGAACGGAGAGCCTAAAACAATAAATGGAGAGCCAGCCTCACCCGCCGTGATAACCGTAAATGACTCCCCCGCAAATATAAACACCCCTATTTCACAGGGCGACAATGTAACGGTAATTCCGGCAAAGAACGGTAAAAACGCTGAAATCACCGTAGCCGAACTCACCGGAGGGGATGGCCCCAAAAACGTCTGCATATCCGGAATAGATTATAAATTCGGCAAAATCGCCTATGTAAACGGCACAAGGGTGGAAAGCAGCTATAAAATCCAGAATTTTGACAAAGTCGAAATTAAATCTGTTTCAACTCTCGGCGATTTAATCCGCTCAATGCCGTTTGATATGAGCAATATGCGCTTCTACAAGGGCAAATTAAAGCTTTCGCAAGACTACATATTAAGGGACGGAGATATGCTGACCGTTGAGGAAATTATCGAACCCCCACCGGCGCCGAAAGAGATTTCCGAGCCATTGCCGCAAACGGAAATCCAAAAGCAGCCTCCCGCCCCGCCAAAAGAAAAGGAGCCCCCTGAAAATCCCGCACCAAAGCCCGAACCGGTCCGCCAGGTAAGGAAACAGGGCATACGGGTAAGGCTTAACGGAAGATACATAGAACTTGACCCCCATGAGGACGGCTCTCCCAACTTGTTTTTGGAGCTTACCGCCCTTGCAAACCTTGACACTTCAAGACCGCAGGGCACCGGAAACATAATACTCACCCTTAACGGCAGGGTGGCTAATTATACCGATATTTTGCAGGACGGCGACACCGCCGTAATCGAATGGGAAAAGGCTTAAAGCGGAATGCTTTAAGCCTTTTCGTTTTTCCTTTTTAAATTTTCCCTTGCAGTTGAAAGCATAAGCTTTATTCTGTTTTCTTGGTTTACCCTTGTAGCTCCGGGGTCATAATCTATTGCAACTATGTTTGCCTCGGGATGTGTCTGCCTTATGCGCCTTATCATGCCCTTGCCAACAATATGGTTTGGCAGACAGCCAAACGGCTGGGCGCATATGATATTCTCAACGCCTGAATGTATAAGCTCCAGCATTTCCGCCGTAAGCAGCCAGCCCTCGCCCATTTTGTTTGCCGTTGAAAGATATCCCTTTACAAGCGACTTTGTCTTTTCAAAATGCTGCGGAGGATTAAATCTGCTGCCTGAAATACCATTTATTATTTTGTTCTGCATCCTTAAAAGGAATTTTTTAAGCACCGCCGAAGCCATGAATTTTTTATACCTTACATGGTAAATCTGCGTATCGACTATATGATGGTCGCACATAAACAAAATAAAATCCAAAAGTCCCGGAACAACGACCTCAACACCTTCGCTCTGCAAAAATTCTTCAAGGCAGTTGTTTCCAAGCGGGGCATACTTGATGTAAATTTCACCAACTATCCCGACTTTTATTTTAGGCACTATATTTACAGGTATAGCCTCAAAGTCCTTTACAATACGGCTTACCTTTGCATCAAAATCCCTTATGCCTATTTTGGATTTTATAAGCTTTTCAACCCACTTGTCAACAAGCTCATCAGTCTGGCCTTTATTTATTTCGTAAGGTCTTACCTGATTTGCAAGCCACATAAGCACATCCGCATAGCAAACTGCTGCGACAAGCTGGTACATCAGCTTTACTGTAAGTTTAAAACCCGGATTTTTTTCCATTCCGGAAAGATTGAGCGATACCACCGGCACATGCTCAAAGCCATTCTTTTTAAGCGCTTTGCGCAAGAGATGGATATAATTTGACGCTCTGCATCCACCGCCGGTCTGGGTAATCATGAGAGCGGTTTTGTTTATATCGTATTTTCCCGATTTAAGCGCATCTATAAGCTGCCCTATAACAAGCAGCGCAGGGTAACAAGTATCATTGTGCACGTTTTGAAGACCTTCGTCCACAATACCCCTGTGCGTTGTTCTCAAAAGTTCAACCTTATATCCGTGCAAGTTAAAAATCCTGCTGAGAAGAGTAAAATGTATGGGCAGCATCATGGGAATTAAAATCGTATATTCCCTGCGCATTTCTTCCGTAAAAAGAAGCCGCCCCTTTTCATCGTAAACAAGTTCAGCCATACCAAAATCCTTTCTCTATCTAAAACGGCAAACGCTGTTTGACAAAAATATGACACAATATATTATATCACTTTTTAAAAGCGGCGGCAAGACAAGTTTAAAGCACCTTTGAAAGAAAATCCTTAAGCCTCGGATTCTTTGGATTTGTAAAGAATTCCTCCGGCGGGGCCTGTTCTTTTATTTCTCCCCCATCCATAAAGAGGACTCT
>JAJUHO010000057.1 GCA_029267825.1 Oscillospiraceae bacterium | reverse complement strand
GTGCTTATTGAATCCGATGCAACCGGCAACGACGAATACGAGGGATATATAAGCAGGGTTTCTCCCGCCGCCCAAAAGGACAGCTCAAACTCCACACAATTTGAAATTGAAGTGACAGTAAAAACCCCAGAAACAAAGCTGCTAATAGGCATGAACACAAGGCTTGAAATAATAGCCGAGGAAAAAGAAAATGTAATCGGCGTGCGCTATGACGCAATCGGCACCGAAGATGACGGCTCAAGCTTTGTTTATACTGCGCAAAAAGATGAAAAAGGAACCTACACCGTAAAAAAAGTTCCTGTAAAAACAGGAATGGAAACGGATTTTGAAGTTGAAATAAGCGGCGATGGAATTTCAGACGGAACCATAGTCATAACCGACATAAATAAAGTCCGCGACGGAATGACCGTTTCGTTGTCCGAATGAACGGAGGAATTATGGAAGGCAAAACAATAATTGAAATGCAAGGAATAATCAAGGCATTTTACATAGGCACTCCAAACCAGCTTGAAATCCTGCATGGAATCAACCTTTCCGTAAAAGAAGGCGAATTTGTATCCATAGTCGGCGCCTCCGGGTCCGGAAAATCAACGCTTATGAACATAATAGGCGTACTCGACCGGCCGACGGCGGGAAATTACATCCTTGACGGGATACAAATAAGTTCTGTGGGAGATAAAAAGCTCTCCGAAATAAGGAACAAAAAAATAGGCTTTGTATTCCAAAACTTCAACCTTATTTCAAGAACCAGCGCCATAAAGAACATAGAACTGCCTATGCTTTATGCGGGAATTCCAAAGCAAAAACGAACAAAGCGTGCAAAGGAGCTTTTGGAGCTTGTGGAAATGTCAGACAGGGCATCGCATATGCCCAATGAGCTTTCAGGAGGACAAAAGCAAAGGGTGGCTATCGCCAGGGCCATGGCAAACGACCCGGCGATAATCCTTGCCGACGAACCTACCGGCGCTCTTGACAGCTACACAGGACGGCTTGTTATGGATATCTTCCACAGGCTTAACAAAGAACAAGGGAAAACCATTGTCCTTATAACCCACAACAATGAGCTTGCCGCCGAAACCGACAGGATAATTACAATGAAAGACGGGATGACATACGAAAATCCCGCAACAAAAAGGGAGGCGGGACAATGAACATAGGCGAAAACATACTGCTTGCCTTTGCAAGCCTGAAATCAAACAAAATGCGCGCCCTGCTGACCATGCTTGGAATAATCATAGGCATATCCTCGGTAATTATGATAACCACTCTCGGCAATGCGCTTCAAGGCAGCGTGACCTCTACCTTTGAGGATTTCGGAACAAACCTGATAGAGCTTTATATTGCCTACAAGGACGACTCGACAAGCCGTCCCGTCGACGAAAAGGACCTTATTTCTGACGAGATGATAGACGCCCTTAAAGAGCAGTATGGCGAAAATATACTTTCAATCAGCACATCCTTGGATGTTGGAAAAGGCAAAATAAAAGTAGGCAGAAATGATGTTAAGTTGAGCATTTCCGGAACAAACGAAGGCTTTTGCGAATCAAACGCCATAGAAGTTTCAGAGGGAAGATTCATAACCGAAAAAGATATAAAGGGTGGCAAAAACGTAATCGTAATTGCCGACAAAGCGGTATCAAAGCTTTTCCCCAAAGGCACCGACCCAATAGGACAAGAGCTTAAAATCAAAACGGATTCCGGAACTCTTGCCATGACGGTAGTTGGAGTATATAAATCAAAAGTGTCCAAAATGATGTCGGCAATGATGATGAGTGACAGCGAAACCACAAACGCCTACATACCCATTTCAACAGCGCAAAGGTTTATGGATTCAGACAACGGATATAAATTTTTTGATTTTAAGGCCGCAAAGGGGCTTGATTATAAAAAATTTGCAGAAGAAGCCGCAAGCTTTATGAACGAAAAGTTTTACAAGGACAATCCGTATTTTCAAGTCAAATTCTACTGCTTTGAACAGCAGCTTGACAGCTTTATGCAGATTTTAAGCATTGTAAAACTTGTTATAACCATAATTGCCGGAATTTCACTTCTCGTCGGCGGAATTGGAGTCATGAACATAATGCTCGTTTCCGTAACCGAACGCACAAGGGAAATTGGCGTACGCAAAGCCCTTGGCGCCACAAACGGCGCAATAAGGATGCAGTTTATCGTGGAATCCATAATAATCTGCCTTATCGGCGGGGTCATAGGAATTCTTCTCGGCCTTTTGCTTGGAAATATCGGCGCGCTTATTATAGGCTCTCCGGCGGCACCGTCAATAAGCGGCATAATCACCGCGGTTACATTCTCGCTTGCAATAGGAGTGTTCTTTGGATATTATCCGGCAAACAAAGCCGCAAAGCTTGACCCGATAGAAGCTTTAAGATACGAATAAAAATAAAACAGCCATCCAAATGGGTGGCTGTTTTATTTTTACTTTAATGCCCAAATAAGTGCTTTTTCTATGTACTCGTCCCAGAATTTCCAATCATGCACTCCGGGGCCTTCAACATACGCATGCTCAATTCCAAGTGAAGTCAAAAAATCATGGTATGCTCTGTTTTGCAAAATAAGAAAATCCTCAGTCCCACACGCCATGTAAATTGACGGGATTTCTTTGCCTTCCTTTTTAAGATTTGCCGCAAGAGCCTCGGGGTCCTTGTCGCTTCCGATAACCTTGTCAAGCTCCCCAAAAACTCTCCTACAATAAGCATAATCGGCCATCGGGTCCTTATAATCCGGTTGGATTTGTGCTACGTCATGGATTATCAAAGCTGAAGAAAGGGCAATTATTTTGCCAAAATTAAAATGGTATTTCAATCCGTTGCGCACAGCGCCATATCCGCCCATAGAAAGGCCGCCTATAAAGGTATCCTCCCTTTTGTCCGAAAGAGGGAACATCTTTCTGGTAAACTCTACAAGTTCCGCACCGACATATTCGCCGTGAAGTTCGCTCTTTTCGGTATCATCAAGGTAAAAACTGTTCTCGCCGGACGGCATGAATACAGCAATTCCATACTTGGAAGAAAGCTCCCTGATTCTTGTGTTGCATATCCAATCCATATAGTTGCCGTAAAAGCCGTTTAAAAGATATAGTGATTTTAAAGGAACTTTTGGCATTTCCTCTGCGCTGCCCGCATCAAGCGGCACAAGTGCATTAAATGAAACGTTTCTTCTTATTGCCTTTGAGAAAAAATCAACCTGTAAAAAAGCCAATTTTACCAACTCCTTTTTGCTTATATTTTATACCCAAACCACAAAAAAATCAATAAAACAATGCAAAAAACCGCCCTTTTTTTGATAGGGCGGCAAAATTTTTATTTTTTAAGAAACATGCGCTACTTCCATTGCCTTTTTAAGCTGAGGGTCGGTAGTTTCATCAAGGTTTGCAAAATTATCCTCTTCTTCTTTTGTCAACGAAACTTCAAAATTAGGTTTAAGCCCCACTCCATCATAACATGGAGTTTTTGCAGTTTCATAAGTTGCAACCGTTATTTTAAGTGCGCTTCCATCTGAAAGCGAAGTCGTCACCTGCATAACGCCTTTTCCATAAGAATTCGTTCCCACAAGCTGAACCTGTGAAAAATCCCTGAGTGCGCAGGCAAAGAGCTCCGCACTGCTTGCGGTTCTGCCGTTTATGAGCACCACCGCCGGAACCGAAAGTTTATGCTGTCCATCTGTATGGACAATAACCTTCTTTTCCCCATCCTTGTAAGTGGCATAGGCAATATCTCCCTCAGGGAGCAAGTAGTTCAACACTCCTTGAAGTGAATCCAAAAGTCCTCCCCCGTTATTTCTCACGTCAAATATAAAGGATTTTGCCCCATCGCTTTCAAGCTGGTCAAAAATTGCCTTAAACTGTTCGGGAGTCTTTTGGTCGAAAGTTGTAATTTTTATATATCCTATATTCCCGCCTACAATTTTCCCCGTAACCGAAATAATATCCATTTTCCTGCGCACAAGCTGAAAAATCTGGTCCGTTCCCTCGCGCCTTATGGTAAGCTTTACGGTAGTTCCCTCTTCACCTGAAACCGCAGCAACAGACTGTTCATAGCCCTTTGAAAGCACATCCTCATCGTTTACCGCAACTATAAAATCGCCCGCTGCAAGACCGGATTCCGATGCAGGAGAATTTTCCCTGACCTCAATTATTTTTATATATCCGCTTGCATCCTTTTCAACGGTAACACCAATTCCGACAACGGAACCAGAGTCTGAAACCTTTTCCTTTTGGAATTCCTCTGCAGTGTAATAGTATGCGTATTTGTCGCCAAGACCGCTGACATATCCCTTTGCTATAGAGTCTTGAAGAACCTGCTCGTCTATCGTGCCTGTATAATCCGCCCTTACAATTTTATCTATTTCCTCAATTTTTTTGTTTATTTCTTCACGCTCGGTAACATTTACTTTTGAATTGAATATATTAAGTGAGACCGAAAGGGAAATTATAAAAGTTACAGCACATGCTATGGCGACAAGGCTTATTGTCATTCCAAGCGAAATTTTTTTGTTCATAAAGCCATTTCCTTTCAAAACGCGGCACACTTTTAAAAGTGTGCCGCAAAATCATATCAATTTGACTTTGTAAAGTAATTCATAGGATTTGTCGTCGCTCCGTTAACACGAACCTCAAAATGCAAATGCGGTCCGGTTGATTCACCGGTGCTTCCGACATAGGCAATCACATCGCCCTTGTTCACAGTTTGTCCGGCTGTCACATTAAGCGCGCTGCAATGCCCGTAAAGTGTAACATATCCTCCGCCGTGGTCTATCATAACATACATCCCATAGCTTACTCCGGGAGTATACGATGTATTTGCCACAATAACCTTTCCGCTGTTTGCGGCAACAATCGGCTTGCCGTTTACCCCGCTTCCCGAAATATCAACTCCCTTATGGAATTTAGTCACTCCAAAGAGCGTTCTTGAGCCATACGGCGAAGATATGTAATAATATCCCGGCAAAGGCCATGTAAATGTTCCGCCGACATATGCGGCATTTCTCTGCGTCTGCGCCGCTATTATTGCTTGGATTTGCTTTTCTATTTCAGCTTCCTGCTTATCTATTTCGGCCTTATTTTTTGCATATTCCTCAATTTCTTTTTTAAGCCTTGCCTGTTCGGCCTCGCTTTGCTCATATGCCGAATTTAAGTCCGCTTTTGCCTGTTCAAGTTCAGCCTTATCGGAATCCGCCTCAGCCTTTGTTGCTTCAAGAGCCGCCTTATCATCTTTGAGCTGTTTCAATTCGGCATTAAGGGTTTCTATAAGCTCATCATCGCGTTGTGAAATTCTTTGTATTATTTCCATTCTTGCAAGCAAATCGTAAAAATCCTTTGCGCCGACAAGAACCGACGCCATTCCGCTATCCCCGCCGGAAACATACATTGCTTTAAGTCTTGCTTTAAAGTCCTCTATTCCCTTTGCAATTTTTTGCTCTTGCGCGGCAATGCTTTCTTCTTTTGCCTTTATATCAGCTTCAAGAAGTTCTATTTTTTCGGTTATAACTCTGATGTTATCCTCGGTAACGTCAATTTGCTGCTGAATATATTCCTGTTTTTTTTGCTGTTCCGCAATATTGTTTTGGGCGGCGGCAGTTTTCTTTTTAATTTCATCAAGCTTTGCCTTGTTTGCCTTTTGCTTGGCTTGAAGTTGGGCAAGCGTTTCAGCATTTGACACCACGTTGTAATTATCCGCCGCAGAAAAGCAAGATATGCAAAGTACAAAGCAAACAAGCACTGACAAAGACCTTATTAAAAATCCTGCCTTCCTTTTCATTTCAAAATAACCCTCCTCTTTGCGAAACTAAACCTTTAAATGCTTTCTTGTGCTTATAACCGTTCCTATTGCTCCAAGCAAAGCACCGGCTCCGATATAGCCCAAAAATACCTTAACCGCAACCGAAGCAAACGGTATGAACTCGTCTATTCCAAAGGCTTTCCAAAGAGTCATTTGCTTTGAAAGCGCCTCAATAAATTTCTCATATCCAAACCACGTTATACCTGCGGCGGCAAGCCCCGCAAGCATTCCTGTAACCATACCTTCAACAAAAAACGGGATCCTTATAAATATGTTCGTAGCGCCGACATACTTCATTATGTTTATTTCCTTGCGCCTTGCAAAAACGCTTGCGCGCGTAGCATTTGAAATTATCACAAGGCATACTATTCCAAGTGCGGCTATAACCGCAGTTGAAATCATTGCCACAGTGGATTTAATCCCTATCAAAAGGTCGGCAAAATCATTGGGCGCACTGACCTTATATATATTTTGCATTTTATTTATTTGAGCTATGGTGGATGTCATTTTTGAAATATCCTTAACCCTTACCTTAAAGGCATCCGGCAAAGGGCTTTCATCCCCTATGGATTCAAAAATTTCCTCCGCATTTTCCATACTCTTTTTATAATCCTCAAAAGCCTGCTCCTTTGAGTAGAAAACTACCTCGGCAACATTGTCAAGCTTTTTTATGTCGCCTTCCATCTGCGACACGGTTTCCTCGGGCACATTGTCATTCAAGTAAACGACAATCTCATTCTTGCTTTCAATGCCTGAAATAAACCTGTTCACGTTTGCCGTAAAAAGCATCATTGAACCCACCAGCAAAAGTGAAACAAGTATCACGCAAAATGAAGCAAAAGTCATTATCCTGTTTGTCCATACGCTTTTGATACCCTGCCCAAAGAGGTATTTCATACTGCTAATCTTCATTTATGCCTCCCAATACCTTGTCAAAAACTATCGAACCATTGTTTAAAACAATAGTCCTTCCGCCGAAATGCTCGACAAGTTCTTGAGCATGAGTTACCATCAAAACCGTTGTGCCGCAGTTGTTTATATCTTTAAGAAGCTGAACAATCTGGTACGAAAGCTCCGGGTCGATATTTCCCGTAGGCTCGTCCGCAATTATAAGCGCCGGGTCGTTCACCAGGGCGCGCGCAAGCGCGACGCGCTGCTGCTCGCCTCCGGAAAGCTCGCTCGGGTAGCACTTTACCTTGTCTTTAAGCCCCACAAGGCTTATAACATATGGCACCCTGCTTCTTATGTACTTTTTGGGAGCGTCAATCACTCTCAAAACAAAAGCGACGTTTTCATAAACCGTCATTGTAGGAATGAGCCTGAAATCCTGAAATACAACTCCTATTGTACGGCGAAGCTTAGGAACCTTGCCCCTTTTTATTTTGTGCAGGTTAAAGCCGTTGACAATAACCTCTCCCGAAGTTACGTCAACCTCTTTAAGTATAAGCTTAATCAAGGTGCTTTTACCTGCGCCGGAAGGGCCTACAATAAAAGCAAATTCACCGTCATTTATTTTTAGGCTCACATTGTTTAAAGCGTCCACACCGTTTGAATAGGTTACGGACACATTCTTGAACTCCACCACAGAAAAATCAGCACCGCCTTAAAATATTATCCGCCGCCGCCCGCCAAAAGGCAGGCGGCAGGCAAGTCAGAATTAAAACTTTGTCGGGTTTGCGGAAAGGTATTTCTTTACCATAAGCGCAATTTTAAACACAATTGCATGGTCAAATTCCCTAAGGTCAAGACCGGTAAGCTTTTTAATCTTTTCAAGCCTGTAAACCAAGGTATTCCTATGCACAAAAAGCTTTCTTGAAGTTTCTGAAACGTTGAGGTTGTTTTCAAAGAAACGCTGTATGGTAAAGAGCGTTTCATGGTCAAGCGACTCTATTGAACCCTTCTTGAAAACCTCATGCAAAAAGGTTTCGCAAAGAGTAGTAGGAAGATGGTAAATAAGCCTTGCTATTCCAAGATTGTCATAGCTTACTATAATCTTGTCAGTATCAAAAACTTTTCCTACTTCAAGGGCAATTTGAGCTTCCTTGAAAGAACGTGCAAGTTCCTTTATGCTCTGCACGCATGTGCCTATGCCGACATTGACTCTTGTGTAAAATTCGCTGCTAAGCGTATCGGCAATTGAGCGCGCAAGCTTTTCAAGGTCCTTTGTTTCAATATTCGGCTTTACTTCCTTTACAAGCACAATATCCGATTCCGTAATATTGAACACAAAATCCTTGCTCTTGTCAGGGAACAAATTTTGAATTACGTCATATGCCGAAACATCATTTGTCGAAACAATCCTGATAAGCAAAACAACCCTTGTTATATCCGAATTGAAATGAAGTTCCCTTGCCTTTATAACGATATCCCCCGGCAGTATGTTGTCCAGCACGACATTTTTAATAAAGTTGTTCCTGTCGTACTTTTCATCATAATATTGCTTTATGTTTGAAAGGGTAATTGCAAGTATATTTGCATACCTTGCCGCATTTTCGTCAATCCCCTCGACAAAAACGGCATATTCCGGCTTTGCATGGCTGCCGAACGGCCTGTAAGTATAACCGTCCCTCACAAAAATTTCCTGATTTTCATTGTTCAAATCAAGCGAAACAAACTCGTTGGTCGCACCTATTTTGGAAAGGTCGCTGCACGCAATTACGGTTGCAGTTTCATCCACAACCCCTATTACGCAGTCCAGGGTATCATGCATTTGATGGAGCAAGCCTTGAAACAATCTGTTGGACATAATAAATCTCCTTCCTTAATGGCCTTAAAGCCCTTTATATATCATTTTGCCCATTATATTTACTATACATAATTTTTGGATATTTTTCAAGACAAATATTGTGCATTTACTAATTTTTTTCAAGCTCCCAAACAAAATCCGCTCATTTTTGCAAATAAAATTTTATGCCAAGCCTTGTTTCAAAAAACATTCAACAAATAAAAAGGAAAAATTAACTTTTTGTTTTTCATGTGAACGAATTCATTACAAATTGTAACATATATTGTTTGATTTTTTGTTAAGAAATAATGAAAACAATCTATTCCCAAAATAAATTCTCAAAAAATACCACTTTAAAAAGAAAAAAGGGATTGCCAAAGCAACCCCTTTGATTTAAGAGCGATTATCTTGCTTCCTCGCTAAATCCGCTTTCAACAAGCTCAACAAGCCCTTCAACAGCGGCCTGTTCGTCAACGCCGTCAGCAATAATCCTTATTGCCGTGCCTCCGACAATACCAAGGGAGAGGATTCCCAAAAGGCTCTTGGCGTTTACCCTGCGTTCCTCTTTTTCAATCCATATTGAAGATTTATATTCGTTTGCTTTTTGAATAAAAAAAGTAGCCGGGCGGGCATGCAGTCCCACCTGATTTTGAACCATAACATCTTTAACAAACATAGTGAAACTCTCCTAATCTTTTTCTCATATCGAAACTGTAAAATAATATACTTTGCTTTTAAGTATATTATACTAGCAAGTTTACCGCCCGTCAACTTAAAAATACCCCAAAAAAGACTGTTTTGGAATATTTTCTGCTATTTGATTATCCCCTAAGCGCGGCAAAAGTTCATATTTGTTTATTTTAACCAAGTTTTTCTTTCCCTTGTGAATAAACAAGGCATATATGTTAGTTTTTACCTAAAAATTTTAACATTATCAGTTTAAATTATTCATCATCTAAAAATTTTTCATCCTTCAAAAGCAAATCCGGACGCTTTTCTTTGGTTATTTTCAACGATTGTTCCCGCCGCCAGCTTTCTATATTTTTATGGTGCCCCGACAAAAGCACCTCCGGAACGCTCCTGCCATGCCAAACCTCAGGACGTGTGTAATGCGGATATTCAAGTAAGCCCGAAAAGTGGCTTTCCTGCTCAAAGCATTCGGGAGAAGCCAAAACCCCATCACAAAGCCTTGCAACCGCATCCGTAAGCACAAGCGCAGGCAGTTCCCCTCCCGTAAGCACATAATCGCCTATGGAAATCTCCTCATCAACTATTTCATCAATAAGCCTTTGGTCAACGCCCTCATAGTGCCCGCAAACAATAAAAATGTTTTCTTTCTTTGATAGTTCGATTGCCTTTTTTTGTGAAAAGACCTCTCCCTTTGGCGACATATAAATCACATGAGGCTTTTGCTCAAAACCAGAAGTTACCTGCGAAAAGCACCTAAAAATTGGCTCGGCCTGCATTACCATTCCCATTCCGCCGCCGTATGGCGAATCATCCACCCGCCTATGCTTATCTTCCGTATAATCCCTTATATTGTGGCAATTTATTTCCAAAATCCCCTTTTTCCTTGCCCTGCCTATAATGCTTTCGGAAAGCACCCTTTCGCACATTTCCGGAAAAAGCGTTGCTATATCAATCCTCATCGTCAAAAAGTCCTTTCAGCGGGCGTATAAGCATTTCGCCGGAATTTATATCAGTTTTCACAACCACATCGGGTATTGCAGGAATAAGCACAATCTTTTCATCTTTTTTAATATGGTAAACATCGTTTGCTCCCGTTGCGCTTACCTCTACAATTTCGCCGTATTCCTTTCCGCTGTCCGCATCAAGCACCCTCATGCCAAGCAAATCCTGTATAAAATAGCTGTTTTCGTCAAGCTTTGCGTCATCGCGGTTTATAAAAAGGATTTTCCCCCTAATCTTTGCGGCGTCCTCCGGAGTATCAATCCCCTTTATTTTAATTACGGCAAGCGTACCCTTATGCGGCCTTGCCCTTTCAATTTCAAGCTTTTCTTTTCCGCCATCAAAATAAAGGCTTTTAAAACCGCATAAAAACTCCGGACTATCGCACCAGACCTCCACCCTTGCCTCTCCTTTAAGTCCCTGAACGGCAACTATTTTTCCAGCTTCAAGAAACTGTTTTTTCATACCAAGCCCTCCAAAAACAAAAAATGCCCACAAAAGCAAGTGGACATTTAATTCGCCTCATCAAAAATTATTCTATCTCCACCATTACCTTTTGGTTTACCCTGCCGGCGCCGGCGCGCATAACGGTTCTGATGGCTTTTGCAATCCTTCCCTGCTTTCCTATTACCCGTCCCATATCATTTGGGGCAACGTGCAGGTGATATATAACAACGCCCTCGGCGTTAGGCTCGTCCACGGTAACCTCAATGGCCGATTTATCCTCTACAAGGCCGCTGACAATGGCTACAAGCAAATCTTTCATTATACAAACAGCTCCTTACGCTATATTGGCGCAAAGCGAAACCCCCGCATTTGCGCAGGGGCTTTTCCCGGAAAAATTTCCGAAAAAAGCCCTTTGGACGATATTAAAGCACGCCCTGCTTTTTAAGAATGAGCTTAACTGTTTCGGTAGGCTGTGCGCCGTTTGCAATCCACTTCTTAGCCTTTTCACCGTCAACATTTATAACGGAAGGCTCCTTTGTAGGATCATAGTAGCCGATTTCCTCAATGAACCTTCCATCTCTGGGGTATCTTGAATCAGCAACAACTATACGATAAAACGGAGCTTTTTTTGCACCCATTCTCCTAAGTCTGATTTTAACTGCCATTTTTGTCACCTCCACAACAATTTTTTATTTAAACCAATTAAGGGTTAAATCATTTTAAAATCCGGGCATTCCCGGAAATCCTCCGCCCGGAAAATTCATGGGCGGAAATTTCTTTCCCTTGCCTTTTTTGCCCATGGCGCCAAGCTGCTTCATCATTTTCTGCATCTGCTCATGCTGTCTTAAAAGCCTGTTTACGTCCTCCACCTTTGTCCCGCTGCCGGCCGCAATTCTCTTTTTCCTTTGAGGATTTATTATCGACGGCTTTTCGCGTTCCTTTGGCGTCATTGAAAGTATCATTGCCTCTATTCTTGCAAATTGCCTTTCATCCACATCAACGTCTTTAAGCTTATCTCCAACTCCGGGCAGCATGCCTATAATCTGCTTGAGCGAGCCCATCTTGCGTATTTGACGCATTTGCTCCAAAAGGTCATTCATATCAAACGAATTTTCCTTAAGCCTTTGGGCAAGCTTTAACGCTTCCTTTTCGTCAACGCTGCTTTGCGCCTTTTCAATCAAGGTCAAAACGTCGCCCATGCCAAGAATTCTTGAAGCCATTCTTTCAGGATGGAACTGCTCAAAATCATCCAGCTTTTCGCCCATGCCCACAAACTTGATAGGCTTTCCGGTAACGGCAAGCACCGAAAGTGCCGCCCCTCC
>JAJUHO010000201.1 GCA_029267825.1 Oscillospiraceae bacterium | reverse complement strand
TTGCAAACCCGCATGGATTACCCTTGTAATTCTTTCTTTCCAGCAGATGTGGGGCACTACGGGGGGAATATTCATATATTCCGAGGAATTAAAGCCGGTAAGCTATGTGCTTGCACAGCTTGTAAGCGGAGGAATAGCAAGGACCGGTGTATCGTCGGCTGTAGCGCTTATCATGCTTGTAATTCCCGTAGCGGCGTTTGTGATTTCGCAGAGCAACGTTATGGAAACCATGGCGACATCGGGAATTAAGGAATAGAAGGTGATGGCTGAAATGAAGAAAATAATATCGGTTTTGGCTGCACTTTTTCTTGCGCTTTTGTGTGGCGTTTCGGTTTTTGCCGATACAGGGGAGAGTTATACCTACGATTATTGGAAAAATGTCAAGGAAAGCCCTTCCGCCTTTGAACTTGAACAGGTAATTGATTCTTCAAATTTAAACGGCGCATCTTTTGGAAGCGTGGATGACGTTTGTTCAAGCGCCGATGGAAGATTTTTTGTGGCTGATAAAACTGCCGGCAGGGTTTATGTTTTTGACAGCAAAGGCAATTTGCTGCAATCCATAAAGGCAATTAAATCATCCGACGGGAAAATTGTGATAACCGAAAACGGCAACCAGCTTATTTTAAACGGCTGCGAAGGCTTGTTTATGGATGAAAAAACAAATGAACTTTATATTGCCAATACCGGCGGAATGCAGGTTGTGGTGCTTGACGGAAAAACGTATGCGTTTAAAAGGCTTATTGAAAAGCCTGAAAATATGGCAGGTGCCACAGAATTTAAACCCTCAAAGGTTGCCGTGGACCATTCCGGCAGGATTTATTTGGTGGTTCAATCAAGCTATGAGGGAATAATTGAGCTTAATTCCGACGGTTCGTTTTCAAGGTATTTTGGCGTGAATGTTCCGAAGGTGAATCTGGTAGATTATTTCTGGAAGTCAATTGCATCCGACAAGCAAAAGCAAAAAATGTCCAAAATATATGCGCCGGCATTTAACAATGTTGCCATTGACGGAGAAGGTTTTGTAATGGCGGTCACATATGATTTGGCGGCTGAGGATGTTGTATTCCGGCTTAATTCGGCAGGCAAAAATGTTTTAAGGGAAGAAGGCAGTGTTCCTGTTGTCGGGGATATACGCTCTTATGATGGCACGCAAAGCCAGTTTGTGGATATAGCGGTTACCGATTACGGAACGTATGCCGTAATAGACAAGGCAAAAGGAAGAATTTTTCTTTACAATTTTGACGGTGAGCTTTTAAATGTTTTTGGCGGCATGGGGGATTTAAAGGGGCAGTTTAAAAATCCCACTTCCATAGCGTGGCTTGGGGATAAGCTTGTCGTATCGGACGGAACTTTAAATTCGATTTATATTTTTGCTCCGACGGATTTTGGAAATGCCGTTTTAAAGGGTAGCGAAGCTTATTATCACGGCAAATGGGATGAAGCGCTTGGATATTTTAAAGAGGCCGTCCGCCTTAATGCAAATTATGAGCCGGCATACAGCGCAATCGGCAAGAATTATTTGATGAAAAATGAATACCGTCAAGCAATGTATTATTTCAAACTTGGAAACAATAGGATTTTTTATTCAAAAGCTTTTAACGGATATAGGAATATCGTGCTGAAAAAGTATTTTTATATTCCGGCGGCAATAATGTTGCTGCTGATTGCCGGCATTGTTTATTCTGAAATAAGGTTTTTCCAAGAAAAGAGGAGGCAATATAGATGAACGAGCAGTTAAAGGAAAAGTTTTCTTACTATAAAGCTTCCCTTTTTCATCCTTTTTATGCGTTTTATGAAATACGTTTCAGAAAAAAGGGCAGCGTTAAAATTGCTTTTGCGCTCATGTGCCTTTTTGGGGTGCTGCAATGTGCAGCATATCAGTATACCGGATTTGTTATGAATAAAAATCCCATACATGAAATGAACAGCATTTCGATATTTCTCACCTATACCGGCGGTGTTATTTTGTTCACCATAAGCAATTGGGCAGTTACGACTCTTTTTAATGGCAAAGGCGGCATAGGGGATATATTTACTGTGGTTTGCTACTCCTTAACGCCGCTTATTGCGCTGGATTTGGTTGTGGTTATTGCAAGCAATTTTGTAATAATTGAAGAAGTGATGATTTTGCAGGCCATTCACGGCATAGCCCTTGTATATTTTATATTTCTTGCAATAGCAGGGCTTTGTACGGTTCACGAATACGGCCTTAAGCAAAATATAATTTCGATTTTGGCGACCTTTATTGCAGCGGGAATTATAATTTTCATAGGGATTTTGTTTTTTACCATGATTGAAAAAATGGCGGGATTCATTTGGCTTGTAATAGAAGAAGCCATGAGGAGATTGTAATTTGTTTTACGGAGAGGAGCCGGCATGGTTAAAAAAATAATAAAAATCATCGGGAATTTTTTCAAAAGGCGCACGGTGCT
>JAJUHO010000180.1 GCA_029267825.1 Oscillospiraceae bacterium | reverse complement strand
TTGCGGGCGTTTTTGCTGCAGATTTGCCTTTATTAATAAATACCCGAAAGGGAAAATATTATTGGAGGTAATTAAAATGAACGCGACGAATCTTATTGGCAAAAACGGAAGAATTTCGGTAAGGATGATGACGCTTACGGCGCTCTTGTCGGCAATTTCGACTGTGGTAATGCTTTTTGAATTTCCACTGCCCTTTGCCCCAAATTTTTACAGGCTTGATTTAAGCGAAATTGTTGTTGCAATAGGTGCTTTTACTTTAGGGCCTGTTGCAGGAGTTACCATTGAGCTTTTAAAAAATCTTCTTAATTTGCTGATAAACGGCACATCTACTGCCGGAGTGGGTGAATTTGCAAATTTTGCAATAGGCTGTGCTTTTATAGTTCCAGCATCAGTGATTTATAGAAAGACAAACAGCTTCAAAGGCGCTTTAATAGGACTTTCTGTTGGAATTTTAAGCCTTGTTGCTGTGGGAAGCCTTTTGAATTATTATTTGCTGATTCCGCTTTATGCAAAAGCATTTAATGCTCCTGTTGATGCTTTTGTGCAAATGGGAAATGCCGTAAATAAGAACATTGTTGATTTAAAAACCCTTGTGCTCTTTGCAACGGCACCGTTTAATTTGGTAAAGGGCATCGTGGCATCGGTTGCAACCTTGGTTTCATATAAAAAACTTTCGGCTATTCTACATAAATAGCTTGACAAAGGGAAAAATATAGGGTATAATAATTTAAAATTTAATAGCCTTATCAAGAGTGGTGGAGGGACAGGTCCTGTGAAGCCCGGCAACCTGTATGCTGAAAAGCAAAACAAGGTGCCAATTCCTGCGGTTAATCCGAGAGATGAGGAATTTTTAAAAATTCAATTAGCTTTCGGACTTTAAAAGTTCGAAAGCTTTTGTATTATGTAATAAAAATTAGGAGGAAACTAAAATGTCAAGAGTTTTATTTACGTCCGAATCGGTTACCGAAGGGCATCCTGATAAAATCTGCGACCAAATTTCAGATGCGATACTTGATGAAATTTTAACTAATGACCCGAATGCAAGGGTTGCATGCGAAACCTGCGCAACTACCGGAATGATACTTTGCATGGGAGAAATTTCTACCTCTTGCTATGTTGATATTCCTAAAATAGCGCGACAGGTTGTGCTTGATATAGGTTATGACAGGGCGAAATTTGGATTTGATGGAAATACCTGTGCAGTAATTACTTCTATACATGAACAATCCGGCGATATTGCCATGGGAGTTGACAAAGCATTTGAGGCAAAGCAAGGCATTTTAAATGACGAATTTGCCACGGGGGCCGGAGACCAGGGAATGATGTTCGGATTTGCCTGCGACGAAACGCCTGAGCTTATGCCAATGCCGATTTCACTTGCCCATAAGCTTGCATTAAGGCTGACTGAGGTAAGAAAGAATAAAATCCTTGATTATTTAAGACCGGATGGAAAAACTCAGGTTACGGTTGAGTATATCGACGGCAAGCCTGCAAGGGTTGATACTGTTGTAGTTTCATCGCAGCATTCTCCCGATGTTTCGCTTGAACAAATAAGGAATGATATAATTGAGCACGTTATAAAACCTGTTATCCCTGCCGAGCTGCTTGACGATAAGACAATTTATTTTATAAACCCGACGGGACGATTTGTAATAGGAGGGCCTCAAGGCGACAGCGGACTTACGGGAAGAAAGATAATTGTTGATACCTACGGCGGATATGCAAGGCATGGCGGCGGAGCTTTTTCCGGAAAAGACCCTACAAAAGTTGACCGTTCGGCGGCATATGCCGCAAGATATGTGGCAAAGAATATTGTTGCCGCAAAGCTTGCAAAAAAATGCGAAATTCAGCTTGCCTATGCGATAGGGGTTGCAAAGCCGGTTTCAATAATGGTTGATACTTTTGGTACGGGAAGTGTTCCGGACGATGAAATTGCAAAAGCGGTTGGAAAGGTATTTGATTTGCGGCCGGAGGCTATAATAAAATCGCTTGATTTAAGGAAACCTCAGTACAGAAAGCTTGCAGCCTATGGTCACATGGGGCGCGAAGATTTGAATGTTGCCTGGGAAAAGACAGACAAAATTGATGAACTTATAAAAGCTGTAAAATGATAATTTTTATTGCCGCGGCATTGCCGCGGCTTTTTTATTTGCACAAAAATGATAAAAAACTTTATTTTTCATCAAAAAAATGCCAAAAATTTAAATGGACAAAAATTTGCCCAATTTATAAATTTTGCGTTGTTTTTGCATTGACTATAAAATTTTAGAGTGGTATAATCAGGAATGTAATAGATTATTTTGACAAATAAGGGATGTTTATGAAAAATAAAGAGCGCATATTTTCTCTATTAAACTTGCTTTTGGAAGAAACAGACGAAGAGCATTACCTTTCAACAAGAGATATCATAACAAAGTTGGGAGAACAGGGAATTGAAGTTTTTAGAAAAACAATTCCAAATGATATTGAGGCAATTAAAAGAGCTGGGTTTTTGGTTGAAATAGAGCGAAGCAGCGAAAATAAATATGCCATAACTGAGAGGATGTTTGATAATACGGAATTAAAGCTTTTGGTGGATGCCATAGCTTATTCAGGGTGTATTCCGGTGGGGCAAAAAGAGGAGCTTATAAATAAGATTTTAAAATTTACTGACAAGTACAGCAGGGAAACTCTGACCCCGTATAAGATACATTCCGGCAAAATGGAAGGCAAAAATGTTCTTTATAATGCAAATGAACTTATGTATGCAAGCATTAAGAGATTTAAAGTGAAATTCAAGATGTTGGAATTTGTCACTCCTAAAAAACAAGCATTTAAGCATTCGGGGAAAGAATATATTTTTCATCCATATGATTTTGTGTTGAGTGATGGAAAATATTATGTTATTGGATATAGCGAAAATCATTCTAAAATTATAAACATACGAATTGACAGGATAGATAAATTAGAAATACTTGAAAGTGAGCAGTTTGAATATCCGGATGGATTTGATGTTGATTGTTTCTGCAATATTGATTTCAATATGTTTTC
>JAJUHO010000038.1 GCA_029267825.1 Oscillospiraceae bacterium | reverse complement strand
TAACAATTATAATACCTCTTGATTTTTTTTGATTTCATCAGCCGTTTTGATTATTTCGGCGTAAATAGAGGCAACCACCTGATAAAGCTCCGGCGGGACCGGTGCTCCCAAATCAAGCATGGTAAGCAAAGCCGCCGCACTATCGTCACGATAAACCGGCACACCGCTTTGGTCCGCAATGCGTATTATCTTTTCGGCAATAAGGCCGTGCCCTGATGCGACAACAATCGGTGCGTTGTCCTTTTCCGGATTGTATTTTAAGGCAACCGCGCTGCTGCCTTGATATTTGGGCCTGCTGTTTTTAGACTGTGACATTAAATCCCGCCCTCTTTTCTTTTATTTTTGGAAATACATCCACAAGATTGCGCCTTTCTTTAAGTGCCGCCGCCGATGCGCTTTTTAAATAAAAGCCGTTTGCCGCGGCTATTTTTGATGCCGTTTCCTTGAATTTTGAAAAGCTTTTAACTATCTGCGGCGGACAAAGCAGCAAAACTGAAAGCTCTTTTTTCTTTTCAAGGATTTCAAGTTCAAAATCCCCTATATTTTCTATGGAAAAGCTTAAAAATAACTTGTTTTCACGCTCTCCATCATCATCCTTGCCGGAATAGCCGTCAACCCAAAGCTCTCCGAACGCGCGGGTATCCTCAACCTGCATTGGCATAAGATAGTGCAGCAAAGGAGTAAACACTCCCGGCGCCGTCAAAAGGCTTTGCAGCATTTCATTTTGGCTCATGGCGCCAAGCGAACGAAGCGACGGGTCGGAAATATTTTTTGTCAAAAAATCCGCAAAGTTTTCCATTGAACTCGGGGCCGAATATTTAATTCCCTCCGATGCCGCAAGGCGGCTGAGAATCTCGTTCAGCCTGCCTGCAAGGACGGTTTTGACCTCCGCATCATCGATGCTGTCAACAATTTGCGAAAGCCTTTGCAAAAGCACATTTAAATCCTTTGTGGAGGCAAAATCATCTATAAGCCTGTCAAGTTTGCCCTCAGATTTTACCGGAATCACATTCATAAGGATTTCTTTAAGGGATTTTGCTTCCAAAAGCTTTGCTTTTAACTGCTCAACATCAAGTCCCTGTGCAGCCGCCTTTGCGTCAAGGCTCAAATCATCGACAAATCCCCTCATTTCAGCCTCTAACGCAAGCTTTTGAGCCTGCGGGCCATCTTCGCCAAAAATTTCAAGCTTTGTTTCAAGCGGCAATTCAGCATTTTCGGCATACTCATAAAACGCCTTTGAAAGCGCCGCTTTTAAATCCTTGTTGCCCAAAAGCTCCAAAAGGGAATTGAAACTATCTTTTACCCCCGCATAGTTGTCACTGAACCGCGAAAGGTTGTGCGTTATAAGCGGCAGGGTGGATTTTACCCTTTCGGTAAGCAAAAGGCTTGAACCTACCTGTGAAAGCATTTGCAGAGCCTTTGCTTTTAGCTCGACAAAATTCCCGCCCGCCCCCGGAGCGCCAAATTCGTCCGAAAGCTTTAAAAGCTCCGCTGAAAGGCTTTTGCTTGCGGAAAGCTGCTCGGAAAGAAATTTAAAATTTGCCGAAAGCGAACGAAGTATGTCCGCTCCCGACGATGCGGACGATATCGACTTTAAAACCGCAAGCACCGCATTTTTGATTTCGGGATTGGTTGTGCGCTGTGATATTGCCCTTAAAATGTCGAAAAATTCCCCGCTGAATATGGTTGCCGACTTCTGCTGTGCGCCAAGGTCCGAAATTACCGTTTCAGGAGAAAGCATTATATCCCCCGCAAGCTCGAAAAGCTTGTTTAAAAGCTCGGTATTGCCGCTTTCTTCAAGTTCCCTTAAAACATCTGCTCCAAGAAGGGCTTTAAGAGATGACGAAACAAGCGACGGGTCTTTTGAAACAAGCACCGAGAGCCTGCTTATGGCTCCGGACGCACTTTCTTCTGTTGCGTCCTGCTGGGAAAACTGCTCCGAACGGTCGGACGGCTTTAAAACTTTTGACAAATCCACAAGGTCAAAGACTTCGTCATTCTGAACCACCGGCCTTGCGGAAATGTTGGTATAGTTTTTAGGCGTAACGGGAGCGGCAACCTGCAATAAATCTGCCATAAACTTAACCCCAATCTGTATTTTATGTAAAATTTAATAAAATAAAGCTTTTGACGTTGTATATTTCGACAAAATTTTATAAAACTCTAAAAAAAACTGTAACTTTATTTATATAATATCTCATTTTTGTCTTGTAGTAAAGAGAATTTTCAGTTATAATATAATTAAATATATAAAAAGCAGGACCCCCAAAAAACACAGGCATGAAATTATCGATGAAGTAGGTGTTATTTGATGAGTAAGTTTGAAGCAGGTATGGAAGCAATGGTCGATATGTACATATATGAGACCACTACTCTCCTCGAACAACTGGATCAAATTCTTATGAAGACAGAAAGTGCAAGCAGCTTTGGTGAAGAAGACATTAACGAGATTTTCCGTATAATGCATACCATCAAAGGTTCCTCAGCTATGATGGGTCTTGAAAATATGTCTACTCTTGCGCACGCAATAGAAGACATGTTTTTCATCATCCGCGAGGAAAAGCCTGTCATCACCAATACAAGGGATTTGTACGAACTTGTTTTCAATGCCTCCGACCTCTTGAAGGCCGAAATTGAGCTTTTGCAGGAAGATTCGTATTCTCCGACGGATTTTTCCGGGGCAAAACAAAAGATTTTTGATTTTGTTGATGTGTTAAAAGGCAAAGCTCCGGCAGGAAACGCCGCCCAAGGCACAGCACAAGCTCCTGCGGCCACAGCGGCAGCTTCACAATCCGCCGAACCGGCAGAACAAAAAAATTCAGATTTTACCGCAGTCAGGGTATTTTTTGAAGACGACTGCAAAATGGAAAATTTAAGGGCCCTGCTTATAATAAACAAAATCCGCGAAGATTGTGAAAAACTTGAATACGAGCCTGCGGATATTGAAACCAATCCAGAAAGTGCAAAGAAAATAATTGAAAACGGCTTTGTGATACGCTTTAAACCAATCGGTCCGGTGGAAAACATAACAAGGGAAATAGAAGAAGCTCTTAACGTAAAATCGTATGAGTTTATTTCCACCCCCGCCAAGGAAGAAAAGGCTCCAGTACAGCCTGCCGCCGCACAGCCTGTACAACAGCAGGCTTCACAGTCCGTACCCGAGAAAAAGGCCGAGGCTCCCCAGCAAAAGGAAGAAGGTGCAAGCGTTGAACAAATTAACAACCTGCTTGCGCAAAGCAAGAGCGGCGGAACAAAGCAAAGCCTTATCAGCGTAAACCTCAATAAGCTTGACCAGCTGCTTGATATGGTGGGCGAAATCGTAATAACCGAAGCAATGGTTACTGCCAATCCGGATTTGAAAGGGCTTCAGCTTGATAACTTCCAAAAGGCGGCAAGACAGTTGCGCAAACTGACTGATGAACTTCAGGATATAGTAATGTCCATCCGAATGGTTCCTCTTTCGGGAGCATTTAATAAGATGACAAGAATTGTCCGCGATATGAAGATAAAACTTAACAAGGACGTTGACCTTGTATTTGAGGGCGAAGAAACCGAGGTTGACAAGAGCGTTATAGACAACCTCAATGACCCGCTCATGCACATGGTAAGAAACGCGATGGACCATGGAATTGAAGACACCGCCGAGGAAAGAATTGCAAAAGGCAAGCCTGCCAAGGGCACCATTACCCTTTCGGCATACAATGCATCCGGCGAGGTAATTATAGTTGTATCCGACGACGGAAAAGGAATCGACCCCGCAAAGGTGCTTGCCAAGGCAAAGAAAAACGGTTTGCTTACAAAGCCTGAAAAGGACTATACCGAAAAGGAAATTTTCAACCTTATCATGCTTCCCGGATTTTCAACAAACGAAGTCGTTACGGAATATTCCGGCAGAGGCGTCGGAATGGACGTTGTCCGCAAGAATATCGAAAAGATAGGCGGTTCCGTTTCCGTGGACAGCAAATTCGGACAGGGTACGAATTTCATCATAAAAATCCCGCTCTCACTTGCTATTGTTGACGGAATGGAAGTTACTGTCGGCAAGTCCATATTCACCATACCTATAAATTCAATCAAGGAAAGCTTCAAGCTTAAACCCAAGCAGCTTATCAAGGATACCAGCGGCAAGGAAATGATAATGATAAGGGGCGAATGTTATCCTCTCATAAGGCTTTATGAGATTTACGGGCTTGAGCCGTCGTATACCGACCTTTTCAGCGGAATAATCATTCTTGTTGAAGCCGAAGGAAAGAGCGCCTGCCTGTTTGCGGATGAACTGATAGGCGAACAGCAGGTCGTTGTAAAGCCTTTCTCGCCTTTGCTCAACAACTTTAAGGTAAAGCAAAACGGAATGGCCGGCTGCACAATCCTCGGCGACGGAAGCATCACCATCATCCTTGATGTAAACAATATAATTTCCAACTTCTGATATTTGTTGAAAGGAATGAGGCAAAATGACCGATACAGAGCTTTACACCGAAACAAGCAATGACTTTATGTCAACCGGCGGAAAGGTGCTCCTTTTTGACATTGAAGACAATGTTTACGGGGTTGAAATCCAGTACATAACCGAAATAATCGGCATACAACCGATTACAATCGTGCCTAAGGTTCCGGACTATATAAAAGGAGTAATAAATTTAAGGGGCAAGGTTATTCCTGTAATGAGCGTAAGAAAACGCTTTGGCAAGGAAGAAATCCCCTATGACGAGCGCACTTGCATAATAGTTATCGAATACGACAACATTGCCGTAGGCCTTATCGTTGACAAGGTAAACGAGGTTCTTGAAGTTGACCCGGAACAAATTTCTGCAACACCTGATTACAAAAGCGTAAATTCCAACAGGTATATAAGCGCAATAATTGAAACTCAAACCGGCATAAAGCTGCTGCTTAACTGCCAAAAAATCGTAGCGGAGTAACTCTATGCTTAAGCTGACCGACGAAGAATTCAAGAGAATAGTGGCCTACTTCAAATCAAATTATGGCATAAATCTTGAAAAGAAACGCATATTGATTGAAGGAAGGCTGACAAACATTCTCACCGACATGGGGTACAGCGAATATAAGCCGTTTCTTGACACCGCTTTTCAAAATCCCGGCGGAAAAGAAATGACTCTGCTTGTAAACAAGCTTACCACCAACCATACGTTTTTTTTAAGGGAACCCGAGCATTTTGATTTCCTCAAAAACACGGTCCTGCCGTATATAGAAAAAACTGTAAAGGACCATGATGTAAGGATATGGTGCGCGGCATCTTCAACCGGACAGGAGCCTTACACTTTGGCAATGATAATCGATGAGTATTTCGGCGAAAAAAAATCCCTCTGGGATTGCAAGATACTTGCAACCGACATATCAACCGACGCTCTTGCCAAGGCAAAGCAAGGCATATACACTGCCGAAATGGTAAAGGATGTCCCTGAAAGATGGCTGAAAAAATATTTTGTAAAGCTTGATGAAAATAATTTTCAGGTTTGCGACAAAATAAGGAACGAAGTAATTTACAGGCAGTTCAACCTTATGCACCCCATAACGTACAAAAAGCCTTTTGACCTTATAAGCTGTCGAAACGTAATGATTTATTTTGACGCGAAAACAAAAGCGGATTTGATAGAAAGGCTTTACGACGCTTTAAAGCCGGGCGGATATTTCTTTATCGGCCACGCCGAAAATGTGCATAAGGAAACACGGTTTCAATTTGTAAAACCCGCTATTTATAGACGACCTTTGTAAATTGACGCAACAAAAAACTCACCACAAAAAATGCGGCGATGTATAGTTGCCGCAAGGGGCTGGATTTATGCTAAAAAAGAAAGTAAAAGTTTTAATAGTTGACGACTCGATTCTTTTTAGGGAAACAATTTCAAGGTTTATTTCGGAGGACGCCAACATAGAGGTTGTCGGAACTGCCGGTGACCCGTATGAGGCAAGGGATAAAATACTTCAGCTTCGTCCGGATGTACTGACGCTTGATGTTGAAATGCCCAAAATGAACGGGATACAGTTCCTCAAAAAGCTTATCCCTCAATACCCGATACCGGTCGTAGTAGTTTCATCGCTTCCGCTTAATGCCTTTGAAGCGCTTGATGCGGGAGCTGTGGATTTTGTTAAAAAACCACTCATAAAAAGTCCTGCCGATTTAAAGGACTTTTCAATGGAGCTTAGGACAAAAATAGTCATTGCTTCAACCGCAAAGGTAATTCAGGCAAAGCCTTCCGAACCTGCGGAACAAAAGCCTTTGCCGTCAATCAAGGAAATTGCTGCCGGCAAAAAGCTTGCACAGGATATGATAATCGCCCTCGGTGCCTCAACCGGCGGAACGGATGCCTTGCAGGTGGTAATGCAGAACCTTCCTAAGGATTGCCCGCCGATTTTGGTCGTGCAGCATATGCCTGCCGGATTTACCAAAATGTATGCGGAAAGAATGAACCGTGTATGCCAAGTTGAAGTAAAGGAAGCCGAGGATGGCGACAGGCTTCGCCCTGGCCTTGCAATAATTGCCGCCGGAGAATACCATTTGCGCCTTGCCAAAGATTCGCAGGGATATTACGTGACCTCCAAAAAGGGCGAAAAAGTAAGCGGACACTGCCCGTCCGTGGATGTGCTGTTTTATTCGGTTGCAGAGGTTGCAAAGTCAAAGGCAATAGGAGCAATTTTAACCGGCATGGGCGGCGATGGGGCAAAGGGACTTCTTGAAATGAGAAAGGCCGGAGCATATACCATAGGCCAGAATAAAGAAACCTGCGTGGTTTACGGAATGCCGATGGTTGCATTCAACATAGGCGCCGTATGCGAACAGGCCCCACTTAATAAGATATCGGATATAATAATCCAAAAGCTGAATTCATTATAATAAAAAGGCGCAAGACGCCCGGAAAGGACTGAAAGCAATATGGCAGGCATCCTAAACAGATTTGCCAGCGAGGAAGAAGAAGTTGACCTTCAATCAAACAAATACCTTACTTTTCTGATTGAAAAGCAGTATTATGCCTTCCCGATAAGGGACGTAATTGAAATCATCGAGGTTCAGGAAATCACTCCGGTTCCCGAATTTCCCGACTATGCAAAGGGAATAATCAATTTAAGAGGAAGAATTATTCCCATTATTGATGTTAGGCTGCGTTTCCACAAAAAAGAAGAAGCTTACAACGAACGCACCTGCATAATCGTTGTAAATATTTCGGGACTGGATATAGGATTTATTGTCGATACCGTTGACGAAGTCCTTGATATTGAAGACGAAAATATTTCCGCCGCGCCTAAAATTTCTACTGACCGCTCAACAAAATACATAACAGGCGTCGGAAAAGTTGAAAACAGAATTGTTCTCCTGCTTGACGCAAACAAAATGCTCAGCGAAGACGAAATTTCAGAACTTTCCTCACAGGTGCAATAATAAAAAAGCGCACGGATTTTTTCCGATGCGCTTTTTTATTATCGTTTCTCATTAAGATTGAACAAATCCTCATACGAAACATTGAGCACAGTTTTTATCGCATAAATCTCGCTTATGCTTATATGTTGAATTCCCGCTTCAATTTTTGCAAGCGAACTTCTGGTGGTATTGCAGCCCAAAAGCTGCATTTTTGCCGCCAAAATATCCTGCGTCATCTTTTTCTTTTTGCGCAGTTCCCTTATATTGCGGCCTATGTTTATGTCTTGCTTAATTTTTTGCTCCATTTTTACACCTATTCTTTATTGTTTTTATAAGCCTTATGTATTGATTATAAATTTATTTTATGCTATAATTGCTCTTATGTGAGAGCAGCCGCGGAAGGAGGTTAAATTTATGGATATAAGGCAAGAACAGGCTTTTGGTAATTTTCTTGAAAGCAGCCGGTCCGACAAGCTTTTTGAAGGTTTTCAAGACCTCATTCGAACGGCTTTTATGGAAGGCTACAAGATGGGCAGACAAACAACGCGCTTACAAATCGTATACATATCGGGCACAAATGAAAAAACGGCGGAAAATTGAGTTCCCGCCGTTTTTTTATATATAAATTTCGTGCACGAAAGTCCTTTAAGGAATTAGTACATTCCGCCCATGCCGCCCTGAGGCATCGGATTAGGATTTTCTTCCTTTATATCCGCAACAAGGGACTCGGTTGTAAGAACCATTGCAGCAACCGAAGCAGCATTTTGAAGCGCCGAACGTGTAACCTTTGTCGGGTCAACAATTCCCGCAGGAATCATATCAACATAAGTTTCATTGTAAGCATCAAAGCCATAACCAACCTTGCGCGAACGACGAATCTTATCAATAATTACAGAACCTTCAAGGCCTGCATTCTGGGCAATCTGGCGAACAGGTTCTTCAAGTGCCCTGAGCACAATTCTTGCGCCTGTCTTTTCGTCGCCTTCAAGTGAAGAAAGGAGCTTTTCAACAGCCGGCATAGCATTGATAAGAGCTGTTCCGCCGCCTGCAACAATACCTTCCTCAACAGCAGCTTTTGTAGCCGCAAGAGCGTCTTCAATTCTAAGCTTCTTTTCCTTCATTTCAACTTCGGTAGCAGCTCCAACCTTGATTACAGCTACGCCGCCGGAAAGCTTTGCAAGCCTTTCCTGAAGCTTTTCCTTGTCAAAGTCGGAAGTTGTGGTTTCAATCTGCGCGCGAATCTGGGCAATCCTGTTCTTGATGTCCTCGGACTTGCCTGCGCCGTCAATGATAATGGTATTTTCCTTTGAAACCTTAACCTGCTTTGCACGGCCAAGATGTTCAACGGCAGCCTCTTTAAGCTCCATGCCAAGCTCGCTGGAAATAACTGTTCCGCCGGTGAGGATGGCAATGTCCTGGAGCATTTCCTTTCTCCTGTCGCCAAAGCCGGGAGCTTTTACGGCAACGCAAGTGAATGTGCCTTTAAGTTTGTTTACGATAAGTGTTGCAAGAGGCTCGCTTTCAACATCTTCTGCAATGATGAGAAGCTTTCTGCCTGTCTGAACGATTTGTTCAAGCAGCGGGAGTATTTCCTGTATAGCGGAAATCTTCTTGTCTGTTATAAGGATGTAAGCATCATCAAGAATAGCCTCCATCTTTTCGGTATCGGTAACCATATAAGGAGAGAGGTATCCCCTGTCAAACTGCATTCCCTCAACAACTTCGCTGTATGTTTCGGCGGTCTTGCTTTCCTCAATAGTAATAACGCCATCGGAAGTAACCTTTTCCATAGCCTCTGCAATAAGCTTTCCTATGGACTCGTCAGCGGACGAAACAGTTGCAACCCTTGCAATGTCCTCAGAACCGTTAAGAGCCTGCGAATTTTCAATAACAGCCGCAACAGCCGCATCAACAGCCTTTTGGATTCCCTTTTTGAGCACCATCGGATTAGCGCCGGCAGCAATATTCTTCATGCCCTCGCGAACAAGCGCCTGTGCAAGCACGGTAGCGGTGGTCGTTCCGTCACCTGCGGCGTCGTTTGTCTTTGTGGCAACTTCCCTTACAAGCTGTGCTCCCATGTTTTCAAAGGGATTTTCAAGCTCTATTTCCTTTGCAATGGTAACGCCGTCATTTGTAATAAGCGGCGCGCCAAATTTTTTATCAAGCACAACGTTTCTGCCCTTTGGGCCGAGAGTGATTTTAACCGTATCAGCAAGTTTGTCTATGCCTGCTTGAAGAGCCTTTCTGGCTTCTTCTCCGTAGATTATATCCTTTGCCATAACCGTAAATACCTCCTGTTAAATTCTTTTGTTATTTTCATTTTAAGGCGGATTTTTTATTCAACAATTGCAAGGATGTCGCTTTGCTTTACAATAGTGTAATCAGTGCCGTCAAGCTTTACTTCTGTACCGGCATACTTGCTTATCAAAACTTTCTGTCCCTTTTTAACGTACATGTCTACCTGCTTTCCGTCAACAAGTCCGCCAGGGCCAACTTCAACAACTTCGGCTACGGAAGGCTTTTCTTTTGCCCCCGCGGTAAGGATGATTCCGCTTTTTGTTGTTTCTTCAGCTTCAACCATTTTAATAACTACTCTGTCCGCAAGTGGTTTAATTGTCATAACATTTATCCTCCTTAAAAACAGTTTTCTTTTAAATTGGTTAGCACTCTTAATTATCGAGTGCTAATACTATTTTACCAAGTCTGATAAAAAAATCAAGATATTTTCTCTCAAAATAGTTATTTTCGGATTTTCTTACAAACAGTTAAATTTAATTAAAATATTTTTTGTTAATTCTAACGTGATTTTTGTTATAAATGCATTTTTTACATAAAGTTTATTTATTCTCTCCCCCACCAAATCAAGCTATATAAAAATGTCCAAACAATTATAAATTTATAACCTTACATAATTTATTTTGTTAAATTTACATTTAAAAAAATTATTGTTAAATATTTGTACATTTTTATTTGCAAAAATAAGGTATAATTAGTACGTAAATATCATATTATTTTACTCTATTTAATTAAATGACGGCATTAAAAAGAAAGGAAGATGTATATGTCATTAGGAAAAGTCCTGGTTGTTGATGACGATAACAACATATGCGAATTGCTTAGGCTTTATCTTGAAAAAGAAGGCTATGGAGTAATAATTTCTCATGACGGCGAGGAGGCAATAGTAAAATTCAATGCCTTAAAACCGGATATAATTTTGCTTGACATCATGCTTCCGGGACTTGACGGATGGCAGGTTTGCCGTGAAATCAGAAAGAAATCAAATGTCCCGATTATTATGATAACCGCAAAATCCGAAACATTCGACAAGGTTTTGGGACTTGAGCTTGGCGCCGACGATTACATTGTAAAGCCATTTGATACAAAGGAAGTAATTGCAAGAATAAAAGCCGTTTACAGACGTGTCGGACAGTCTTCCAGCGAACCTGAGATAAAGGAAGTAAAATACGACAAGCTTGTTGTCAATATGACCCGCTATGAACTTAGGGTTGACGGTAAAGTTGTAGATACTCCGCCCAAGGAATTGGAGCTTTTGTTTTATCTTGCCTCAAATCCCAACAGAGTATACACAAGAGACCAGCTTCTTGATGAAGTGTGGGGCTTTGAATATTATGGCGATTCAAGAACCATTGATGTGCATATAAAGAGGCTCAGGGAAAAGCTTGAGGGCGTTTCCGACAAATGGGCGCTTAAAACCGTATGGGGCGTAGGATATAAGTTCGAAGTGGAAGAGGACGAGGAAAACGCTTAAAATGCAAAGTATGCACAAGAGCATAGTTACAAAATACTTTTGGTTGTGTTCGGTGGTAATTCTTTCATGCGTGATCTGCATAGGCTCCGTCTTGCTTCTTGTGGCATCCCAATTTTATAAAACAGAGAAAAAAGAAGCTTTGCTTGCGGGAGTCAATGAGATTACCACCGCAACAAAGCTTTGTTATTTGCAAAAACAAGCCTTAGGGGCGGCTTATTTAAATTCCGTATATAAGGATTATTCCGCTTCATCGGGGATAAATTTCACGCTTTTCAACCACGAAGGGTTTGAGCTTGTTTCCACAAGACCGTCTGACGGGTGCAAAACAAAGCTTGATTCCGTTATCATGCACAGCATAGATGAAAACGGGCTTTTTGAAATAGGGCATTTGGGCGGATATTTCAGCGAAGATTTCTTTGTGCTTGCCATGCCGCTTGAAATAAACGGACAGGATTTTTATGTTGTGGGATATCATTCGGCGGAGTCTTTCAGGGCTTTTATGGAAAGGCTTGTGGGAGTTTTTGCCATTGCTTCCGCAATCATACTTATCATTGTGCTTACGGGGGTTTATTATATTATAAAGCGGCTTTTGCGCCCTATAAAGGAAATGACCGATGCCGCCCAAAAATTCGGCAGGGGCGATTTTTCGCAGCGCATTGAAATTTATGACGACAACGAAATAGGCATACTTGCCTGCACGCTCAATGAAATGGCATATTCGCTTTCAATGCTTGAAAATTCAAGAAAAAGCTTTATTGCAAATGTATCGCATGAGCTTAAAACTCCTATGACCACAATAGGCGGATTTATTGATGGGATTTTGGACGGCACGATACCTCCCGAAAAGCACAGGCAGTACTTAAAAATTGTTTCGGAGGAAGTTGCAAGGCTTTCACGCCTTGTACGCTCCATGCTTAACATTTCAAAATACGAAACCGGAGAGGTAAAGCTTAAAATAACCTCATTTGACATAACCTCCCTTGCAGTAAAAACAGTACTGCTTTTTGAAGGACAAATAGAGAAAAAGAAGATTGAAATAGAGGGCCTTGATTCTCCTCCGATTTATATGGAGGGGGACATTGACTTAATCCAGCAGGTGGTATATAATCTTGTTGAAAACGCCGTGAAGTTTGTAAATGAAGGCGGATATATAGCCTTTAAATTTGAATATGAAAACGAAAAGGCTGTTTTTTCAATAAAAAACAGCGGAGAGGGCCTTTCGCAGGATGAACTTCCAAAGGTTTTCGACAGGTTTTACAAGACCGACGAATCCCACGGCAAGGATAAAACCGGAGTGGGGCTTGGGCTTGCGATAGTGCGCTCAATAATAAATCTACACGGCGGGAATATACTTGTGAGGAGCACAAAAGGCGAATATACTGAATTCAGCTTTTCTTTAAAGGCAGGAGAGCCTTTGGCATAACCTCATTAAACACGGAGGAAAATTGATTTTATGAACGAACTTAACAACGAAGGGCAATTTTCATCAGGTACGGAGCCGGAAAATCCCGGCAGCGGGCAAAATACAGCCGAAAATCCTCAAAACACCGGATTTTTCGCAAAAGAGAGCTTTTATCAAAATTCCACACAGGAAAATTCGGACGAAAGCGCTGCACAGCCTTTAAATCAAAGTGCTGAAAATGCTTTGCCGCAAATCCCGACACCTAATGTGCAAACAAATAATGCGGTTGAAAATACATTGCAAAATATGGCTGAAAATGAAAATGTTCCATTAACAAATCCACCGGCAGGAGTGCCTCCAATGGTTCCTCCCCCACCTCAGAATTTTAATGAGGCGGAACAAATTCTTCCACCGCCGCCTAAAAGGAAGAAAAACCATGGCACCCTGACGGCGGTCATTCTTGTTGTAATTGTAGCGCTTGGGCTTGTCTGCACTTTTATTCTTTCTATCGGCACAGAAAGTGCCGTGCCCAATTCGGAAAGCTCATATGCCGAAAATAAAAACGGCCAAGATAACAATCTGCCCGAAATAAATACCCATGACAAACCGGAAACGGATGCGGCCCAGCCTGATGAAAACGGAAAATATTCAACACAGGAAGTTGCAAAAATGTTGCTCCCATCCGTTGTAGGCGTCGTGGTTTACGGTGCGGACCAATCATTTTCACCCATAGGTCAGGGTTCAGGGATAATACTCTCCAAAGACGGGTATATTGTGACCAATGCCCATGTAGTTGAAAATGCCGCCGCACAAAAGGTTATCCTTTACAATGAAAAGGAGTACGTTGCCCAAATTGTAGGAATCGATTCAAAAACCGACCTTGCGGTATTAAAAATAACTCCGGATGAAGAGCTTACTCCGGCAGTGCTTGGAAATTCCGACGAGCTTGAGCTTGGTGAACAGGTTATAACGCTTGGAAATCCGGGAGGACTTGCAAACAGCTTTTCGGGAGGCTATGTTTCAGGGCTTAACAGGCAGATAAAAAGCTCCGAATACGGAATTGCAATGAACAGCATACAAACCGACGCGGCCGTAAATCCCGGAAACTCCGGCGGTCCGCTTGTAAATATGTACGGTCAGGTCGTAGGAATAGTTTCATCAAAATACGTTGCCGAAGATTATGAGGGCATAGGCTTTGCAATAGCAATAAACGATGCCCTGCCAATCATACAGGATATTATAAGCCAAGGCTACGTTTCCGGCAGAGTAAGGATAGGAATTTACTTTGAGGGAATTTCGGAAGAAACTGCGCGGATGTACGGGATAAAATCAGGACTTTACATAAAGCAGATTGATCCGTCCTGCGACATAGCCAACAGCGGGCTTCAGGTCTACGACATAATAACCGAAATAAACGGCATGAAGGTTTACGATTATGAAACCGCAATAGCTTCAATAGCCGGCTTAAAGGCCGGAGATGAAGTCAGCGCAAAGGTTTATCGAAAATCAATTGTCGGCGACGAAACTGAATTTGAAATCAAATTTAAGCTTATGGAAGATACATCCGGAAATTAAATTTAAATTATTTTAGAAGCGGCTCGCAAAAGCGGGCCGCTTTTTTATGTTTTGCCTAAAAATATTTGCTTTTAATGCCGAAGTATTGTATAATATCTTTGCAAGTTTTTTAAGGGGGTAAAGAAGTGAAAAGACTTCCATTTATGGCGGAACTTTATATCGTAATGTTTGCGGTGTTGGTGCTGCCTTTGACAGCAGTGATGATTGGAAGCAGCCGGGCGGTTTTCAAATATTCCGAGGAGGAAATTGCGCTTTCGGCATCAAGAAATCTTTCCTCCGTGAGGACTTTAAACGAAACAGTGCTGCAAAGCATAAAAACCGAAACTCTTACCCTTGCAAAAAATCCGTCGCTTGAAAAAATATCCGGACTTAAATATTTAAGCCCCGCAATAGCAAATATGCAAAACTTTCTGCTTTTAAAAGACGTGGAAAAGCTGCTTTACCAGATGGCATATTCAAACGGCAAAATTTACTGCATTTATTTTTATGTGGACGGAGCGGATTATGCCATAAGCAACAGGGATGGCATATTTTCTCTTGACGGATTTTCCGACGCGGAATTTATAAAAGACTGCGCGGAAAAATATTCGGATAAAAAATACGGAGTTCAGGGCCTTTGGGAGGCAAGAAAAATCCAAACGGCAAACGGCACGGTAAATTCGGTTTCATATGTTTATCCTTTAAGCTCGCTTATAACCACCGCAAGGGGATTTATAATCGTCAATTTAAACGAATCATCATTTAAGGAGCTTATAAACAGCTATTCGCTTGACCAAAACGGCGAAAGCTTTATAATTGACACTTCCGGGGATGTGATAATTCACGGCGGTGAAACAAAGTTTCAAGAAAACCTTTCGGACAACCAGTCCATAAGCCGGATTTTGTCTTCGCCGGAGCTTTCCGGTTCGGTAATTTCATCGCAAAATGACAAAAATCTTTACGTTTTTTCAAAAGATACTTCAAGGGGCTGGATTTACATCAGCCGGTATTCGACAAATTCCCTTTTGTCAAAAATAAATTCAATAAATGAAAGCACCTTCATTTTGCTTATAGGAATAACCGCTGCCGGAGTTTTTGTGACATTTTTTATAACTTCACGCATTTCAAAGCCCATTAACACCCTTGTAAAGACTCTTAAAAGCCGCGGCGACCTTTCTCTTGGCGATGCCAAAAACGAAATGGTGCTCATTTCAAACGCATACCGCCAGATTTTAGAACAGGAAAAAACGCTCAGCGAAATGGTGCGCCAAAAGGAGACCAAAGAAAAAGAGCTTTTTATAAACGACCTGCTTAAAGGCGATTTTGCAAATACTCCCGAAAACATTGAGGAAATCTTCCCCTGCCCCAACTTTTTGGCAGTAGTTGTTTCCATTGACGGAGCTGAGCGATTTGTCAGCGACTATACTCCAGAACAAAGGCATTATTTCCGCGTCATGGTGCTTGAAAAATGCCGCGCAGGATTTGAACAAAAATTTATTGCAAAAGGCGTTCTGCATGAAAACCACACCGCCGCGGTCATACTTAACATAAAAAATTACGACTGCACGGAAACCCCACTTGCAATAGCAAAAATCTGCCAAGGACTGCAAGCGGAAGTTAAAGCCGAATTCGGTTTTTCGGTTTCATTTGGAATAGGAGGAATTCACGGCAGCCTTTCCGGCATAAAGGTTTCTTTTTCGGAAGCAATGGATGCCTTTAAACAAAAACTGCTGTCCGGGAAAGAAAGCATTCTTTTTTGGAAAGAGGGAACCGTCGATGGCGGAAAATACTTTTATCCTTACAACCGTGAAAAGCACATCCTTAACCATTTGCAATCAAAGGATTTTTCTCCGATAACGGAAGAAATAAAAGAAATTTCAAATGAAATAAGGAATGCCCCCGGCATTTCATATGACAATATCCTGCAAATTTACAACCAGCTTATAAGCTCTGCAATAAAATTCCTTGTGGAAAACAATATGAACATACGTGAAATTTTCGGCAATATCCACCTTGTTTACAGAAAAATGTCAGCTCTTGAAACTCTTGAAGAAATTGAGGAGTACCTTATATCCTTCTTTGGC
>JAJUHO010000034.1 GCA_029267825.1 Oscillospiraceae bacterium | reverse complement strand
TTTCAGTTTTTATGTAAGCAAATTGCCGTTGCCGGCGAATAGGCGACCGAAGACATATAAAATCAGGCGTTTTTTGGTGACTTTTTGTCGCCGGACAAAAAGTCACTGGGGGTAAAGCAGACTAAATCTGCTTTGTAAATAAGGAGAGGGGGGCAAAGCCCCCCTCTTAGATGTTAGAGGTTAGATATTAGATGTTAGATACAAGCAAGTTAAGAAAAGACCTGCAATGTAAAAACATCAAATTCTAACTTCTAACCTCTAATTTCTAACATCTAAATTGACAAAACAGGAAAAATGTAATACTATTTTGTATATATATAAAGAAATGAGGCAGATGTTAAGAAATGAAAAAACCGTTTGTCACCCTTGAACAGATAAAGGAAATTGCAAAAAAATATCCCACACCGTTCCATATTTATGACGAAAAGGGGATAAGAGAAAATGCAAGGCGCTTAAAGAAAGCTTTTTCGTGGAATAAAGGCTTTAAGGAATATTTTGCGGTAAAGGCTACACCTAATCCGTTTATACTTAAAATTTTAAAGGAGGAGGGCTGCGGTGCGGACTGCTCCTCACTTACCGAGCTTATGATGAGCGATGCGTGCGGACTTTCGGGAGAGGAAATCATGTTTTCCTCAAACGTAACTCCAAGGGAAGATTACGCCCTTGCGGCAAAGCTTGGCGCAACCATAAACCTTGACGACATAAGCCATATAGAATTTCTTGAAGAAATTGCGGGAATTCCCGAAACCATCTGCTGCCGTTACAATCCCGGCGGACTTTTCAAGATAGAAAGCCAGATTATGGACACTCCTGGTGAGGCAAAATACGGCTTTACACGGGAACAACTGACCGAGGGCTTTAAAATCCTTAAAGCAAAGGGTGCAAAACGTTTCGGCTTGCATGCCTTTCTTGCAAGCAACACTGTTTCAAACGACTATTATCCCGCACTTGCAAGGATACTTTTTGCAACTGCGGTTGAGCTTAAAAACGAAACCGGAGCGGATATAAAATTCATCAACCTCTCCGGAGGCATAGGAATAAATTACCGCCCTGAGGGAGAAGAAAACGATATTTTCAAGATTTCGGAAGGAGTAAGAAAGGCTTTTGAGGAAATCCTTGTTCCCGCCGGAATGGGCGATGTGGCAATTTATACCGAGCTTGGCAGGTATATGCTTGCGCCGTACGGACACCTTGTGGCAAAGGTTTTGCACGAAAAGCATACGCATAAGGATTACATAGGGCTTGATGCCTGCGCGGCAAACCTTATGCGTCCCGCAATGTATGGAGCATACCACCACATAACCGTGCTTGGCAAGGAAAACGCCCCCTGCGTGCATAAATACGACGTAACGGGAGGGCTTTGCGAAAACAATGACAAATTTGCAATAGACAGAATGCTGCCCGAAATTGAAATAGGGGATTATGTTGTAATCCATGATACCGGTGCGCATGGATTTGCAATGGGATACAATTACAACGGCAAATTGCGTTCTGCGGAACTGCTGCTTAAAGAGGACGGTTCGGTGGAACTTATAAGGCGCGCTGAAACCCCTGCGGATTACTTTGCAACCTTTGACTTCTGCGACATCCTCGACAAATACAGCAAAAAAAGCAAGATATTGGTATAAATAAAAACGGGAGGCAAAAGCCTCCCGTTTTTTTATTATTCGGATTTGTCTTTTAAAAACACCCGCACTCTTATATTTTGGCTGTAGTTGCCAAAGCCCTTTCCAAAAATGGTTAGCCCTCCGACATTTTCAGCCGAATCAGGAACTCCTATGCGGAATATGAAATTGCTTTTATAATCAAGGTTTAAATCATTTATGGTAACCTGAGAAATCATCTTTGCATCAATAAAGGTTCCTTGTTCATTTATGGAAAGAAGCTTTAAAAGGCCGTACTGGTTCCAATTATACTCCCACCAAGAAGGCGTATAAAGCCCGTGTGTTTTTGCATAATCTCCGGGGCTTGTCCAGTATCCAAGATTTACCCCGTTAAATTGAAAATAAATATCACTTGGCCATTTTTCTGCACTGCCTGGAGCTTCTGATGAAATTTCAAGAGAAACCTGTATTTCCACCGGCACCTGATTTTCCTTTAAATAGTTTGGTATCCTGTATTCGACAAAGCCTTTTCTCATCCAAAGTATGCCTGCATCAATGCGAGATGGAGAATCAAAATATCGCGGGTCATCCTCTTTCCCTATCAAAGAAGAAACCGTTGCAAGCCCGCAAGTAGGATATACTTCATATTTGGTATAATGGCCTATGGGAACATCAACCTGATACATTGAGTTTTCGTCAAAATCTTTCGAAACCGAAAACAAAATCTTATCATATTTAGGAAAGCAAACTTTTTTTACTCCTCTTTTCGCGGGGATTGTTTTGAAGTCCACCAGATTTGCCTCGGCAAGGATTTTTATATTTTGTGTGACCGCCGCATTGCTTATTCCAAAATACTGGGCGATGTCGTTAAGGCTTGAAGCTTCGTTTTTAGAAATATATTTCAAAATGTCAATCCTCAGCTTGGATGACATTGCCTTGCAAAAGTTAAGCATTTCGTCGGAAGTAAACAATTCAATCATACAAATCTCCCACGGGCAATAAGTTTATTTATTTTTATTATACCAGCAAAACAAATGCAATTCAACAATTTATTTTATTGATTTGTTAAACAATAAGAATAAAATTAAAAGCCGGGCAAAAACCCGGCTTTTGTTATCCTTTTACCGCTCCTGCCGTCATTCCTTCTATAAAATACCTTTGGAAAAACAGGAAAAGTATAAAAATAGGAAGAATAGAGAAAAACGAGCCGACTATAAGCAAATCATAATTGTTTCCGTATGGAGTAAGCAGAGTGTTTAAGCCTATTGGCAGGGTAAACTTAGATTCGTCCCTTAAAACAAGCATTGGCCAGAGAAAGTTGTTCCATGCACCCATTGTGTTAAGTATGCCCATTGCCGCAAAGGATGGCTTCATTACCGGCAAAATTAGCTTAAAGAATATTCCGTACTCAGATGCCCCATCAACACGCCCAGCATCGATAATTGATTTGGGTATGCCTAAAAGATACTGCCTAAAAAAGAATATTGATGAAGCATTTGCAACAAACGGAAGAATTATTCCGGCAAAGCTGTTCACAAGTTTCATATTGATTATCTGCATATACATAGGAAGCATCAATATTTCAAACGGCACCATCATTATAAGCAAGACACATATAAAGATTGCATTTTTGCCTTTAAAGTCATACATGGCAAAACCATATCCGACAAACGCGCTGATTGCAAGAGTAAATACCACCTGCAAAACAGTAAGGAGCATGCTGTTTGAAAACCATGTAAAATAACTTGTCGTTCCCCCGAACAAATACTTCCAATTTGCAAGAGTAAAGTTTTCGCTTGAAATTTCAAGGTTAAGGCCGTGGCGGATAAGCTCATTGCCCGGCTTGAAGGTTGAAACAAAGTTGCATATGAACGGCAGAACAAGGACTATCCCTATAATTGAAAAAAAGACAATCATGATAATCCTTAATGCCATGTTCGGCTTACGTCCGGAATTTATATTTTCTTTTGGCATGCCTAATCCTCCTTTTTAAACAGCCCATTTATTTTGAGCTGAGTAAGATTTAAAACCATGGCAAGCGCAAGGAGAACTATTCCAACCGCCGAAGCGTAGCCCATGTTGTTCTTTTCTATTCCCTGCCTGTAAAGGTATCCGACTATGGTTATGCCTATGTTTTGAGGCGAATTGTTGCCTCCCCAAAGCATATAGCTTTCAGTGAACATTGCAAGTCCCGCATATACGCTTATGGTCATTACATAGATTATTGTCGGTTTAAGCATGGGAACGGTTATTTTTGCAAACTTAGCCCAACTGTTTGCCCCGTCTATGTCTGCCGACTCATAAAGCTCCTCAGGGATATTTTTTAGCCCGGAAAGAAAATAAAGCATATTGACTCCCGTCCAGCGCCAGCAAGCAAGAAGCAGAAGGACGGCAAACCCTGTTTCCCTCATTTTAAGCCATTTTATCGGAGCAAAGCCAAACATTTGAATGAATTGGTTCATAAGCGATGAATCCGACTCCGAAAAGGCAAGCCTGAAAATTGTTCCCGCCACAACAACTGAAGTCAGGGCAGGCAGAAAAAATACAGACTTAAAAAATTCTTTTGCAGCCATTGTGCGCGAATTTATCATGCATGCAAACAGCATTGGAAAAGGGATAAGTAAAACAAGAGTGAGCACCATATAGACAAAGCTGTTTGCGACAGCCTTGAAAAATACGGAATCCCTAAAAAGCTTTGAATAATTTGAAAAGCCTATGAACTGATTTTCTCCGGGAAGGATTTTTTGAAAGCTCATGATAATCGTGTATATCATCGGGTAAATAAAAAAAACACAAAATATAAGCACGAAGGGCAGGATAAATATGTATGGTGCAATTTTTTGATTATATAGAAATCGCTTTAAAGTTTTAATCATATTGAAAACCCCTTTGTTTAAAGATATAATCCACCACACAGTGATGGATTATATCTTTTTGTGCGGCAAGTTTATCCAAGCTCAAGCTCGACTTGTTCTTGTGCCTCTTTAAGCGCCTGTTCTATGTCGGCACCGTCCTCAAAAATGGAATTGAATGTTGTCGTGCAAAGATAGTTTGCAAGCGATGGCACAGCCTCATTGGACCTGATAAGGCTTATTTCGTCCCTGATTTCGTTAAGGACATCAAAAGGATTGTTTTTGAAGTATTTTACATATTGATTATCCGGGTCGTGAGTTACTTCTTTGTTTGTCCACATAGCTGTATTTACAGGGTCAAATCCAAGAATTTCCCATATTTGAATATTGCCGTCTTCCGAAAGCTTTGCCCAAGTGAGCCATTCTGCGGCAAGTTCAAGGTTTTTGCTTGTTTTTGTCACAACCGTACCCGTTCCGCCAAGTCCGACAGAGCGCTTTTGCCCTTCTTTAAATACGGGAAGTGGAGCAATTGCAATTTTTCCGGAAAGTTCGGGCATATAATTTGTAAACCTTGACATATACCAAAGCGGTTCAATTACGCTTGCGAATTTGCCTGCAACAATTTCACCAAAGCCTTCTTCTGTATCAGAATGCCCTCCGGCGATAATTCCGCTTATGCCGGCGTCTTTAAAGGATTTGAAAAGCGAAACGGCTTTTACCATTTCAGGAGTATTGACATTGGGTTTTCCGTCCTCGGTGGTATAATCCGAACCAAGTTCGGCAAGCACTGCAAGGTAATTGTTAAGTCCGCCGGTATCTATAGTGCCCATATAAGCATCAGTCTTTTCAACAACTTTTTTGCCTGCTTCAAGATAATCGTCCCAAGTTTTTATTTTTGTGTAATCTACGCCGGCCTTTTCAAGAATTTCGGTGTTGTAGAACATTACGGTTGCGCCAACGTGTGTAGGTACGCCATAATTTTTGCCGTCTTTGCTGTAAAGGGCAAGCCTTGAAGGTACTATGGTATCCTTATATGGCTTTATATACTCTGTGAGGTCTGCAAGTTGAGGCGTTCCTTTAAGAAAATTCGGAAACTTTCCAACTTCAATGTCGCAAAGGTCCGGAGCGCCCTCTCCGCTTTGAAGTGCAAGGGTAAGCTTGTTATGCATATCGTCATAAGGATATGTCGTAACAGTAAGGTTTATTTGCTTGTCGGGATTTTTTGCGTTCCATTCTTTAACCATTTCGGCATAAAACTGCCCGTGGATTTCAACGAAAACCCACATAGAGAGGTCTGTTGCACCATCGCCGCCCTTAACTGTCAAAGATTCACCCTGGGCTTCTGAAGAGGAACTTTCAGCTTCCTTTTTTGAGGATTCCGCCTTAGAGCCGGAAGATGCGCCGCATCCGCCAAGCAGCGAAGCGGCAAGCGCAAAAGAAAGCAGGCTGGCAAATGCTTTTTTGCCGGATTTTAATTTTTCTTTCATTTAATTCTCCTCCTAAAATATAAGTTTTATATTAAATTAAGCTGCAATTGTTATTGCCTTAATTTAAATTCTTTTTTATTTAAGAATATTATTAAACATTAAGGCTATTTTTAATCCATGAGTATATTATCACACTCAATCTGATTTTGTCAATATCTTTTTGTGCATTTTTTAGAGATTTCAAAATTTATTAGCAATAAAATTGCCAAGAGTTATTTTTAAAGTGCATTTTTATTTGTATAATTATATTTATTTAATTGTTTAATTAAATAAATATACAAAATAGCTTTAAGCTTTGGTTAGAATCGGCAATAGCTGGTAATTGGCAAAATTACTAAAAATACTTATAAGTCTTAATGCGTTTTGTAGAAAATATCTTTATGCCTATTGACAAAACCGAAACAATGGAGTATTATTTGCTTGCGTTAAAGTTATGTTATTACTATTTAATCGTTTAAATAAAATCGTGTCGGCAGCGACATAAAGCCGGCATAATTTTGGGCCCTGAATTTAAACGATTAAATAAACCTGAAATGCTTATGGGAGGTTATTTGCGTGAAAAGTAAAAAAATATTTGCCTTGATTTTGTTTACCTCTTTGACCGGCGGAATGCTTTCGGGATGCGGCAAAGCAAATGGCGAAAAATCAAATGCATCTTCCGGCACAAGTCAAAAAGTTACGATTGCCGTCTGGAATGAACCAAACAGCAATGAAGAACTGAATATGTATGCACAATGCGAAAAGAAAACCGGCATCGATGTTGAAGTCACCGTTATTCCCGAAAGCGATTATTCTTCAAAACTTAACCAAATGGTATCCACAGGTGATGATTCGACTGATATTTATGTCGTCTGGGAAAATGATATAGCAAATTTTGCCCATGAAAAGGGAATTATTGCCCTTGACGATTATCTTTCAAAATCAAGCATAAAGACAAATGACTTCATCTATGCCGTTGAAAAGCTTTCTTCAGGGCTTGGAGGAACTTATGGATTGCCGTGGTGCGCCGCAACCGAACTTTTATACTATAATCAGGATATGTTTGATGCCGCCGGAATAGAATATCCGGACAACAATTGGTCATATTCGGATTTTAAGGCCGCAGCTCAAAAACTTACCAAAAAAGCATCGGACGGTTCTACTGAAATTTACGGCTGCACCCTTCCAAACACTCAGACGTGGTGGGCTGGAATAGGCGGAGCAGGAGATCAGGTATATGACCCGTCAACGGGAAAGCTTGTTATCGGCGACGGCGCGGTTTCTTTTGTTTCGGATTGTCTTGATATGGTTAAAAGCGGCATAATGCCGGCTCCTTCGTCCGACACCTCCGACCTTTTTGCTGCCGGAAAAGCGGCTATGAGCTGGCAGGGAAGCTGGAACATAGGCACTTACGGAAGCAAGCTTCCTTTTAATTGGGATATTGCTTCCATACCTACAAACAAAATAAAGTACAATACCATTCATACAGGATTTTATACAATAAACGCAAAAAGCAAAAACAAAGACAACGCCTTTAAAGTCATTGAATATTTAATGAGCGAGGAAGGGCAAACCATAAACTCAAAAGCAAGCGGAAACCCATCTGCAATCAAATCCATAGCCGATAAAGGCGCATGGAAAGTTGAAAGTGCGACAACAGTTGAAAATTGGAGTGCAATTACAGATTCCCTTGCCGCAGGCGTATTTGGATACACATGCCTGCCGTCCGGCGTGACGAATAATGCCGTAAGCGAATTTAATTCTGCGCTTCTTGGACAAAAAACCCCTCAACAAGCAGTTGAAAACGCATTAAATTATGCAAACGAAACCATTGGCTGACGAGTAAAAAACGAAATTGGTTCAGGGCGGCTTTTAAAAACAAAAACCGCCCTGAAAAATAAAATCTCTTTGGGGGAGGGAAAAGGATGCCGTCAATTAAACTTAATAGAAAAAATTTAAAAAACAATTTAACCGCATATGCTTTTTGCCTGCCTTGGCTTATTGGATTTATATGCTTTACCTTGTTTCCGATTGCTTTTATGTTTGCGACAAGTCTGACAAATCGCAAACTTAACGGAAAATCAAGTTTTGTCGGGCTTTCAAACTATTCGGCTATGTTTAAAAGCGAGAATTTTTGGAATTCCTGCAAGGTTACGATTTTTTTCACAATCGTTATGATGGCAGTAACTACGGTTTGGGCGGTAATTATGGCAATGCTTTTAAACCGCAAGCAAAAGTTCAACGGCATTTTTCAGTTTTTTTATTTTATTCCATCCGTTGTTCCGACTATTTCACTTGCATACGCATTCAGGACTATTTTCGGAAAAGATGCCGGACTTTTAAATTATATCATTTCAGCGTTCTCAGGAAAAAATTCTTCGATAAATTGGATGTACGACCCTCATACGGTATATTTGGTTGTTTTCTTTGTTACTTTGTTTACATATAATACCGGACAGATGATGCTTGTGTTCCGTTCAAGCTTAAACGATGTCCCGCGCGAGCTTTACGAAGCCTGCGATATGGATGGCGCAGGCGCTTTTCGGAAATTTGCAACCGTAACTCTACCAATGATTTCGCCGATAGTTTTATTTAATGCCGTAACCGGCTGCATCAGTGCGTTAAACGGGTCTTTTGCACTTTTATACCCTTTAACCGGCGAGAATGGGGATCCTAACGGAATGACTCAGGTTTTAAGCCTTCTTATTTACAAAGAGGCTTTCAGCAACATGAAAGTAGGATATGCAAGCGCACTTTCCGTTGTGTTGTTTTTTATAGCATGTTTATTTGGGATAATAATATTTGCTTTTTCCAAAAAAACAGTTTATTATGAAAATTAAGGGGGCAAAGATGAATGCATGCGCTTAAAAGCAAAAAAAGAAGCACCGAAATTTTAATTTTTATATTGAAAATTTTTGTGGCGCTCATTATGTTTTCCCCAATCATTTGGATTTTTTCAGGTTCTTTTAAGGAGATTATGGAATTTACAACTTCTCCGGGCATAATTCCTAAAAATCCGACTTTGGAAAACTTTTCTTATATCTTTAATAATTCAAATTATTTTGTTTATGTCCGCAATACTGTATTGCTGATGGGCCTTACAACTTTGGGTACGTTAATTTCATCTTCTCTGGTCGCGTACCCTCTTGCGCGAATGGATTTTCCGGGCAAAAGAATAATTTTTGCAATTATTGTTGGAACCATGATGATTCCAAACATAGCCTTGATAATTCCTCAGTATATTATGTTTGGAAAAATCGGATGGCTTGATTCACTTTTGCCAATGATTGTTCCTGCTTTTTTTGCATACCCATACAACGTATTTTTGTTTCGTCAATTTTTCCGTTCCATACCAAAAGAGCTTGACGAAGCAGCAACAATTGACGGATGCAATAAAGCCGGAATATTTTTTAAAGTTCTTGTTCCAATTTCAAAGCCGGTTTTTGTTACAATAGGGATGCTTTCCTGTGTGTTTTGGTGGAATGAACTCACGCAACCAGTATTTTATATAAACAGCGACAAATGGAGAACTTTGACGATAGCTTTAATGACGACATTTATGTATACATCGGGAAATGCTTTTGTAATAAATTGGCCTTCAATTATGGCTGCTTCAACGCTGATGATTGTCCCGCCGATGATTTTGTATTTATTTGGTTCAAAATTTTTAGTTGAAGGCATAAAAACATCCGGACTAAAATGACAATAAAAACAGCAAAGGAGGCTTTTTGTTTTGACTCTTAAAGAAATAGCCGAAATGGCCGGCGTATCGGCCGCCACGGTATCATACGTTTTAAACAATACTGCGCCGGTAAGCGCTGAAACAAGGGAAAAAATAGAAAAAATTATAAAAGAAACCGGATACCGTTCCAATATACTGGCTAAAAGCCTTCGCAAAAATGAAACACGTTTAATAGGAATCCTTGTCGAGGATATTACAGTATGGCATACGGCACTTATCATTGACGGCATAAATGAAATTGCGGAAGCAAAGGGGTATAATACGATTTTATACAATCTTCGCCTGCTAAGCAAAATCCAGTCGCAATTTGACCATCTTGCAGATTTCCAAAAAGATATTGATAAGGCTATGGACGTAATGATAGGCATGCAAACCGAAGGAATAATTTATGTCGGAATGCACGACCGGAAAATAATCCCTGCAATTCAAGAGATGGGAAAGCCGATAGTGTATTGCTATTGCTATGCTGAAAGCGAAAATTCTTGTGTACGTTACAGCAACGAGGAAACAGTATACCAAATAACCAAAATTCTAATAGAAAACGGACATAAAAATTTTGGCGTAATAAACGGGCTTGAAGGGTCAGAACCTGCCGCATTGAGATTTGAAGGATTTAAACGCGCGCTTGCCGAAGCGGGGATAACATTAAATCCCGAGAACACAGCCTGCGGAGGATGGAAATACCACGGAGGCTTTGAAGCGGCAAAAAAAATGCTGCAAAAAAACAATTTCCCCAGTGCCATAGTTGCAATGAACGACGAAATGGCGGTTGGGGTATATGATGCGGCAAAAGAAGTCGGATTGCGCATACCGGAGGATGTTTCTATTACGGGCTTTGATAATGCGGAAATAATCCAGCATTTGTCTCCGCGCATAATGACTGCGGAAAGGCCATTGCAGAAAATGGGACATAGCGCTGCGGAAATTCTGCTTGAACATATAAACGGAAAAATAAAAGAGGCAAGAAACATAATTCTGCCTTGCAAAATAATTAAAGGGGATTCAGTATCTTTCCGAAAATAAAATAGGAGGGCCTCATGGAAACAAAACTGCACAGCATTGATTTAAAAAACATTAAAATCAACGATTCATTTTGGAATACATATATAAGCCTTGTCGACGAAGTCATTTTGCCTTTTCAATGGGATTTGATGAATGATAAAGTCGAAGGCGCCGAAAAAAGCCACTGCATACAAAATTTTAAAATAGCCTGCGGGCTTGAAAAAGGCTCTCACAAAGGAATGGTTTTTCAGGATACCGATTTGGCAAAATGGCTTGAAGCTGCTGCATACTCCCTTGCAAAAAAGAAAAATCAAAAGCTTGAAGAACTTGCGGATTATGCCATTGATTTAATTGTTTCGTCACAAAGCGAAGACGGATATATCAATACTTACTATGCAATTACAGGCAAACAAAGATGGTCAAACTTGCTTGAAGGGCATGAATTGTATACAGCAGGGCACATGATTGAAGCTGCCGTGGCTTATTATGAAGCTACCGGAAAAACAAAATTTCTAAACTCAATGTGCCGTTTTGCTGATTATATATATAAAACTTTTGGCAAAGAGGATGGAAAAATTCATGGCTATCCGGGGCACCCGGAAGTTGAGCTTGCCTTGGTAAAGCTGTATCGTGCAACCGGAGAAAAAAGGTATCTCGAGCTTGCAATGTATTTCGTTGAGGAAAGGGGAACGCCGCCCTGCTATTTTCTTAGTGAGGAGGCTGTTAAAACAGGCAATTTCATATTTCCGGAATTTAAAGATTTTGGGCTTGAATATACCCAAACCCATCTTCCACTCAGACACCAAAAAACCGCCGAGGGGCATGCAGTGCGTGCGGTTTATCTTTACAGCGCAATGGCTGACCTTGCCTATGAATACAACGATAAGAAGCTTTTGAAACAATGCGATGAACTTTGGGAAAATATAACCGAAAAGAGAATGTATATAACAGGAAGCATAGGCTCTGCGGCACACGGAGAAAGGTTTACTTGTGACTACGATTTGCCAAACGATACGAATTATTCCGAATCCTGCGCCACAATAGGGCTTGCTATGTTTTCAAACCGCATGCTTCAAATAACAAAGGACGGAAAGTATGCCGATGTTGTTGAACTTGCTCTTTATAATACCCTTCTTGCCGGCGTTGCTCTTGATGGCAGGCATTTCTTTTATGTAAATCCGCTTGAAACCGTGCCGGAAATTGCTGCAAAAAATCCTGCCATGCGGCATATAAAAACAAAAAGGCAGCCATGGTTTGGCGTGGCATGCTGTCCGCCGAATATTGCCAGAACATTGGCGTCTATTGGCAATTATATTTATGGAGTCGACAATGACTGCATTTTTATAAATTTATTTATTGCAAATAAAGCAAAAATCCCCCTCAAAAGTACATCGGCATCCGTTGAGATTTGTTCGGAATACCCCTCTAATGGCAACATTAAAATTTTGATATCGCCGGATTCCTCAGTGCAGGAATTTGCCGTAGCAATAAGAATTCCGGGTTTTTCAAAAAGGTTTTCCATTAAAGTCAACGGGGATGATGTTGAATTTTACGTTGAAAAAGGTTATGCCTATATAAAAAGAAAATGGAAAGAAAACGATGAAATAAGCATTGCTCTTGATACCTCTTTCAGATTTGTCAGGTGCAATCCGAAAGTAAGGCAAAATATAGGCAAAGTGTGTCTTATGAAGGGTCCTTGGGTATATTGCTTGGAAGAAGTCGACAACGGCAAATTTCTTTCTTCCATTAGAATTGACACCGGCAAAGAAATAAAAGAAACCATAGATTCCTCCCTTCCGCCAGGAATTGCCTGCGCTATGCTGCAAGGAGAAAAGATTGATTATACGCTTGTTTCCGAAAAGCTTTACACCGAAGACCAACCAGCGTATGTAAGCGGAAATTTCAAAGCGGTTCCATACTGCCTTTGGAACAACCGCGGTGAAGGTGAAATGCTTGTTTGGATTCGAGAAAAATAAATCTATCCAGCCCTTTTTATATAAAAATCATTAAAATCATGTTTAAATTTTTAAAGAAATATGGTATTATTAAGATTGACATAATGAAAAGAAAAGGGCTGATGGAGTCATGAAAATCCAATGGAAAACCATTGCCGCAATTGCGGCGGCAGTAAACATCATTTGCCTTTCGGGATGCAATGGCATTAAGGACATTCCCGCATCAAATGAAACTGCGGCACAAAGCACAAGGAATATAAAAATTTCGCAGAAAACAGAATCGGAAACAACTTCGAATACAAGCGGAACTACTTTTCCTGACGCAAGAAAAATAACTCCAAGCGCAGAATATGAGCTTTCCGGCGGGAGTGCGGCCAAAAAAGGCGAGCAATTGAGCGCTGCCGGAGAAAATAAATCCGCTGTTCTTGTTAAAAACGGCGGAAAGCTTTCGGGGGAGGAGTTGGAAATAGTCTGCTCCTCAAAGACCACTTCAAAGGAAGAAAGCCTTAAATTCGGACTTGGTGCGGCATTGCTTGCCGATTCGTCCGCAAATGTCGAACTTAAAAAAGGCTCTGTTTCAAGCGCGGGAGGATATTGCGCGGCAGTTTTTGCAACAGGGATAAACGCAAATGTAAGCCTTTCGGGCACAAAAATTTCATCTTCCGGAGAAAACGCACCCGCCCTTGGAGCAAGCCGGGGAGGCTTTGCAAGCGCCGTATCGTGCGAAATTTCCTCGGAGGGAGCAAATGCGCCCGCCGTTTTTGCACGGGATAAAAATTCGACCCTTTCAGTCCTGTCCGGAAAAATTTCGGCATCAGGGCAAAATTCCCCTGCCGTTTTCAGTGCGGGAAACGTAAACATAAACTCCGCAAAGGTGGAATCCAAAAGCGCTATTGCCTTAGCTGATGCGGGTGAGATAAATTTTACATCGGTTGACGCCTCAGGAGAAGCCGAAAACGGGATAGAGCTTTTTTGCAGCGGCAAATCCCCGGCACCTTCATCTTTCACAATGACCGGCGGCAGCCTTAAAAACAGCGGCGAACGGCTTTTTTATGCAACAAACTCAAAAGCGTCAATATATCTTAGCAATGTTTCCACCGATGAAAGCCAAAAGATTTTGTTGTTAAGCGAAGCCGGAAAATACGGCGAAAAAAATAAAAACGGCGGACAGGCCTTCCTTTCGGCAGGGTCAAGCAAGCTTTTCGGCGAAATAAAATGCGATATGTTCAGCACCGTGAGCATTGAATTAAAAAACGGCTCCGTTTTCAAGGGAGCCGTAAACTCGGTTTGCTCCGCAAAAGAAGCAAACCTTGAAATTGACGCCGGCAGCACATGGGAGCTTACCGCCGATTCCTACCTTACCGTTTTCAAGGACTATCTTTTGCAGCTTTCAAATATAAAGGACAACGGTTTTTCAATTTATTACGATAAAAACAACCGGGAAAACGATTGGCTTGAAGGCAAGACAATCCCTCTTCCCGGCGGAGGCAAAATAACTCCTGATTTAAGCCGCGGACAAAACACTTAAAGGCCGCAGCGGTCGCCCCTTGACATATCAGCCTCAAATCCCGCGGAGGCAATGCGCCCTTTTATGCAGACAAGACATTCGGCGGCTTCTTCCCCCGTACAGATTTTATTTTCGTAAAGGTCGTAAAGCTTTCTTACGCCAAGCGGTGAAAGGTTGGGCATCACCACGTTTGCGCCGGCATTCAACCCCATTTCCCTGCCGCTGGGATGAATAGTCCCAAGCGCAGTTGTGGCGGGAATTAAAGCTTTTGGCACAAGCAGCCTTGAAAGTGCGACCATAACAATTGTGTCCCTTACCTTTCCGCTCTCAAATCCTGCAAAAGGGGTTTCGCCATGCGGGATAAAAGGCCCTATGCCTATCATGTCCGGCTGAAAATCCGCCAAAAACAGCAAATCTTCGACAAGATTTTCATATGTCTGATAAGGCGAGCCTACCATAAGCCCTGCTCCCACTTGAAAGCCTATTTCTTTTAAGTCTTTAAGACAGCGCATGCGGTTGTCAAAGCTCATCTCCGGCGGGTGCAGCTTTGAATAGTGCTCTCTGTTTGCGGTTTCATGGCGCAAAAGATACCTATCCGCGCCGCTTTTAAAATACCTCTCATAGCTTTCGCGCGATTTTTCGCCAATGGAAAGCGTTACCGCGCAGTCCGGATACTCATTTTTTATTGAGGAAACTATCTCACAAATTATGTCGTCGGAATAAAAGCCATCCTCTCCGCCCTGCAAGACAAATGTACGAAAGCCGAGAGAATATCCCTTTTTGCAGCATTCAAGAATTTCCTCACGCCCAAGCCTGTATCTTTGGGCGTTTTTGTTTGACCGCCTTATCCCGCAGTACAGGCAATCGTTCTTGCAGTAATTGGTAAACTCTATAAGCCCGCGCAAATAAACCTTTCCGCCGTAGTTTTCCCTGCAAACTTCCCTTGCGTTTGAAAACAAATATTCATCCGTTTCCGCATCGGCGTTTTTAAGCAGCATTAAAAGCTCCTCCCCTGACGCCATGCGGGTTTTTTTAATTTTTTCTATAATATCCTTCATATTCCTATCAATCCTATATGATTTTTATATATTATACCTTACCGGTGGATTTATGTCAAGAAATAAGGTCCTTGACAACTTCTCCCGCAAGGATAAGCCCGGCGACGGACGGTACAAAAGCAACACTTCCGGGAATTTTAGGCTTTAATGGAGAAACCTCCTCGGCTTCTTCTTTTGGCTGTATGGGCGATTCGGTTGAAAATACGACTTTAAGGTGATTTATCCCCCTTTGGCGAAGCTCCCTCCGCATAACCTTTGCAAGTGGGCACATTTCGGTTTTGGAAATATCTGCAACCTTGAATTTGGTGGGGTCAAGCTTGTTGCCCGCCCCCATGCTGCTGATTATCTTAACTCCGCTTAAAACTGCCTTTTCAATAAGAAAGACCTTTGATTTTACGGTATCTATGGCGTCTATCACATAATCGTAATCGGAAAGATTTATCCCGCACTCGTTTTGAGGCTCATAAAAACATTCGTACGCAGTCACTTCACACGACGGGTTTATGTCCAAAATCCTTTCCTTTGCCGCAAGAACCTTTGGCATGCCAAGTGTTTTATGTGTTGCGATAAGCTGGCGGTTTATGTTTGTGAGCGCAACCTTGTCGCCGTCAACAAGGCATATTTTTCCGACCCCCGTTCTTGCAAGGGCCTCGGCGCAGTATGAGCCCACTCCCCCAACGCCAAAAAGTATCACCGAGGCTCCCGCAAGCTTTTCCATTGCCTCTGAGCCAAGGAGCATTCTGCTTCTTGAAAATTCATAAACCATATTTTTCTCCAATCCATACAAAAATGCTGTAATATTATGTCCATTTTAACACAAACTTTATTTGCGGGCAAGTTCTTTTTGAAATAATGCCTATTGAGATTTGCTTTAAAAAGCTGTATAATTATGTAGAATATATTTGAATGGAATGAGGTTTTCTGCTTATGTCACACCAGCAGGTAATCGTGCTTGACTTTGGAGGGCAATACAACCAGCTTATCGCAAGGAGAGTCCGCGAATGCGGGGTGTATTGCGAAGTAAAGCCCTGCAAGACCCCTGTCGAAGAAATCAAGAAAGCAAATCCGGTCGGAATAATCTTTACCGGAGGGCCAAACAGCGTTTACGATGAAAATTCGCCAAAGGTTTCAAAGGAAATCTTTGAGATGGGAATTCCTGTGCTTGGAATATGCTATGGCGCACAGCTTATGGCGCAAACCTTGGGCGGAGAGGTTTCAAGGGCGCAAACGCGCGAATACGGCAAGACCGAAACGGACTACGACACCTCCTCAATCCTTTTTGAGGGGCTTAACAAAAAGGATATTTCATGGATGAGCCATGGGGATTATATTTCAAGGCTTCCCGACGGGTTCAGGGTTTGTGCGTCAAGCGCATCCTGCCCTGTTGCGGCAATGGAAAATCCCGAAAAAAAGTTTTATGCAATGCAGTTTCATCCAGAAGTGAACCACACCGTGAATGGGATAAAAATGCTGCACAATTTCCTTTACAAGGCTTGCGGCTGTGTGGGCGACTGGACGATGGGCGACTATGCAAAGACGGCAATAGAAGAAATTCGGGCAAAGGTCGGCTCCGGCAAAGTTTTGCTTGCCCTTTCCGGAGGGGTTGACAGCTCGGTTGCCGCGGCACTTCTTTCGAAGGCGGTCGGAAGAAACCTTACCTGCATTTTCGTTGACCATGGATTTATGCGCAAGAACGAAGGCGACGAGGTTGAGGCTGCATTTAAGGACTGGGATGTAAATTTCATCCGCGTAAATGCAAAAGAGCGCTTTATGTCAAAGCTCAGGGGAGTATCTGACCCGGAAACGAAAAGAAAGACCATCGGTGAGGAATTTATACGTGTTTTTGAAGAAGAAGCAAAGAAAATCGGCAAGGTGGACTTCCTTGTTCAGGGCACTATTTATCCCGACATAATAGAGAGCGGAACAGGCGATGCCGCAGTGATAAAGAGCCATCACAACGTGGGCGGGCTTCCGGATTATGTTGATTTCAAGGAAATTATAGAGCCGCTCAGGTTGCTTTTCAAGGATGAAGTAAGGCGGCTTGGAATTGAGCTTGGGCTTGACGAAAAGCTTGTATGGCGCCAGCCGTTCCCGGGCCCGGGGCTTGCGATAAGGATAATCGGAGAAATCACCGACGAAAAGCTTTTAATACTTCAAGACGCGGACTTTATTTTCCGTGAGGAGATTGCAAAGGCGGGGCTTGACAAGCAAATCCACCAGTATTTTGCTGTGCTTACAAATATGCGTTCAGTTGGAGTTATGGGTGACGGCAGGACGTACGATTATACACTTGCCCTCAGGGGAGTTACCACAACCGACTTTATGACAGCGGATTTTGCTAAAATTCCTTATGATGTGCTTGAAAAAATCTCTGCAAGAATAGTAAACGAAGTAAAATCCATAAACAGGGTGGTTTATGATATAACCACAAAGCCGCCGGCTACAATTGAGTGGGAATAAGTTTTTTAGAAGTTAGAAATTAGAGGTTAGAAATTAGAATTTGGTGTTTTTACATTGCAGGTCTTTTCTTAACTTGCTTGTATCTAACATCTAAGAGGGGGGCTTTGCCCCCCCTTTTTGTATGTAAAGCAGATTTGGTCTGCTTTACCCCCCAGTGACTTTTTGTCCGGAGACTTTTAGAAGTTAGAAATTAGAGGTTAGAAATTAGAATTGGGTATTTTTGCATTTAAGGTCTTTTCTTAACTTGCTTGTATCTAACATCTAATATCTAATTTCTAACATCTAAGAGGGGGCTTTGCCCCCTCTCCTTATTTATAAAGCAGATTTGGTCTGCTTTACCCCCCAGTGACTTTTTGTCCGGAGACTTTTAGAAGTTAGAAATTAGAGGTTAGAAATTAGAATTGGGTATTTTTTGCATTTAAGGTCTTTTCTTAACTT
>JAJUHO010000127.1 GCA_029267825.1 Oscillospiraceae bacterium | reverse complement strand
GGAAAAAGAAAATTTGCTAAAAATAATTGACGAAATGGCTAAGCTTTATGAATTTGAAGCTATTATTCCGGTAAGCGTTATTGAAAACGATGGTGTTGAACTTGTGCTTAATGAAATTTCAAAGTTTGCAGTTGAAAGTCCTCATTTTTTCCCTGACGATATGCTTACCGACCAACCGGAGCGCGTTATTGCAGCTGAAATTGTAAGGGAAAAATTTTTACATCTTTTAAGCGAAGAAATTCCACATGGAATAGCAGTAACAATTGAAGAAATGAAAGAACGCAAAGATAAAAGCGGGAACGATATGCTTGATATTTCGGCAAATATTTTTTGTGAAAAAGATTCACACAAAGGCATAATCATAGGCAAAAACGGAGATATGCTTAAAAAGGCCGGAAGCCTTTCAAGACAAGAAATGGAAGATTTTTTTGGCATAAAAGTAAATCTTCAGCTTTGGGTCAAGGTTAAACCGGATTGGCGCAATAAAGAAGGAATGATTAAAAATTTTGGTTTGGCAAATTCCAAATAAAACTTTTTTTCGGCATAAATATAACCTGAAATAAAGGCAATAATTATTTTGCAAGATGTTTTGATTCTTTTATTTTAACTTTTTATATTATGGAGGAATCAATTATGCCGAATTCAAAATGGGATGTATTTGAAAAGACAGGAAAAATCAGCGACTATTTGTATTATAAAGGAATTGATATAAACCATTATAGAGAAAATCTCCACGCGTTTGAAGGAGAACAAAGCAATGCTTATAACAACCCGGGGAATAGTGCTTCGTGAAAAACAGGTCGGTGAAAATGATAAATTCATTGATGTCCTTACAAACGATTTGGGAATAATAGAAATTTCGGCAAAAGGAGCAAGAAAAATCAACGCAAAAAATTCTGCTGCCTCACAACTTTTTGCATATTCAAAATTTTGCGTGCAAAAGCGTGGGGAAAGATATTATTTAAACAGCTCTGAACCAATTCATATATTTTACGATTTAAGGCTTGATGTAGAAAAATTTGCTCTTGCATCTTATTTTGCCGAAATAATCCTTTTTTCTGCAACTTCGGAAGAACCTTCTCATGAAGTGTTAAGACTTATTCTTAACAGCCTTGAATTTCTTTCTAATGGGAAAAAAAGCAAAGAATTTTTAAAAAGCGTTTTTGAATTAAGGCTGCTTTCCGAGATAGGTTTAATGCCGGATATTGTAGGTTGTGCCGGATGCGGAACTTATTTTTCAGACAAGATGTATTTTGTTTTTGAAAACGGAGTAATTTTATGTCAAAAATGCTATGATTCAAATTTGCACGCAGAGGCCGCGCAACTTTCGCCGCCTCTTTTGCATGCAATAAGATATGTCGTGCTGACTGAATTTGATAGGCTTTGGAATTTTAAAATTTCAGATGAAGTGCAAAAAAAATTAAATTACATAACGGAAAAATATTTAACCTTACATCTTGATAAACATTTTAAAACTCTTGAATTCTATAAATCTATATGTTCAAAGGAAATTTAAATTATGAATAATTATTATAAAACTTTGGAATTACATAAAATCTTAGAAATGCTTGCAAATGAAGCTTCAAACTCAAAAACAGTGGAAATGGCATTGAATTTAAGTCCTTCGACGGATTTAGATGAAGTTTGCCTTGAAGTAAAAAAAACAAGCGATGCATTGGAACTGGCTTCAAGATATGGAACGCCTAATTTTTTAAATATTAAAGATGTTTCAGCAAGTCTTAAAAAAGCTGGAAACGGTGCCTTACTTTCTTTAAGGGAACTGCTTGATATTGCACAGGTGCTTGTTCAAGTAAGATATTTAACAGATTGGCATAAGCAGTGTGAAAGTATTGAAACTTCAATTGGATATTTATTTTCTCAACTCAGTCCAAATAAATACCTTGAAGAAAAAATACTTTCTTCAATAATTTCAGAAGAGGAAATTGCAGACGATGCAAGCCCTGAACTTGCTTTAATAAGAAGAAAAATTGCTCAAGCAGGAATAAAAATACATGAAACAATGGAAAAAATGCTGCGCTCGACCTCTGTTCAAAAATGCCTGCAAGATGCGGTTGTTACAATAAGGGATGGAAGATATGTTCTTCCGGTAAAAGCCGAGCATAAAAATTCGGTGCCCGGACTTGTACATGATACCTCTTCAAGCGGAGCCACACTTTTTATAGAGCCTATTTCGGTTGTTGAGGCAAACAATGAAATACGGGTTTTAAAAGGCAGGGAACAGGAGGAAATAGAAAGAATCATAGCGGAACTTTCAGCCGAATGTGCTCAGTTTGCAGAATCAATAAACAAGGGATTTTCAGTCAGTGCCGAATTGAATCTTTATTTTGCAAAAGCAAATCTTGCAGCAAAAATGAGGGCAACTGCTCCGGAAATTTCAAATGACGGCAAAATAAATCTTAAAAATGCAAGGCATCCTTTGATTGATAAGGATAAAGTCGTGCCAATAAATATAAACCTTGGATATGATTATCAAGTTCTTGTAATTACAGGTCCAAATACCGGTGGTAAAACCGTTGCTTTAAAAACCGCAGGTTTGCTTTGCTCAATGATTATGTGCGGGTTGCTTATTCCTGTATCTGATGGCAGCAAGGTTTCGGTATTTAAAAATATCCTTGTGGATATAGGCGATGAACAAAGTATAGAGCAGAGTCTTTCTACCTTTTCATCACACATGAATAAGGTTATAAAAATTCTAAAAGAAGCTGATGAAAATTCACTGGTTTTGCTCGATGAACTCGGTTCCGGAACAGACCCAGTTGAAGGTTCGGCACTTGCTGTGGCAATTATTGAAAAGCTTAAAAGCAAAGGCAGCAAAATGCTTGTTACAACACATTATCAGGAGCTTAAATTATATGCAATTGAAACTTCCGGTGTACAAAATGCCTCCTGTGAATTTGACGTTGCAACTTTGCAGCCTACATATAGACTTATTGTAGGTTCTCCCGGAAAATCCAATGCCTTTGCCATATCTGCAAGACTTGGAATTCCGTCAGATATAATTGAGTATGCAAAGAATCTTGTCAGCAGCGAAAACCAACGCTTTGAAGAAGTAGTTGAAAAGCTTGAAAAAACAAGGCAGGAGCTTGAAAAGCAAAACGAAGAAATAAGAAATATAAAAAGTGAACACGAAGAAAAGCTTAAAAAATTGCATGAAGATATTGAACGTTTTAATAAAAATAAAGATGCTGAATTTGAAAAAGCAAGAATTCAGGCAATGAGAATTATTGAAAACGTAAGAATGCAATCCGAAAAGCTTATAGACGAGTTGGACACTTTGAGAAAAGAAAAGGAAAAAGAAAATTTTGCCACACTTGCGTTAAATGCAAAATCAAGCGCTAAATCATTGCTTGATAAAATGTACAATGAAGCAAATCCTGTCTTTGAAAAATCAAACGATGATTATGTTCTTCCACGTCCACTTAAGCGGGGCGACCATGTGCTTATATTTGACATAAATAAAAAGGGAATTCTGGCAAGCGATCCGGATGAGAACGGATTCGTTTTTGTTCAATCCGGAATAATGAAAACAAAAGTCAATATAAGCAAATTAAGACTTATTGAGCCTGAAAGGACTGCTGCTCAAACACAAAGCAAAAAAATATCAACCAAAAATGTGAAAAGCAAGCTTGAAAGAAAAATTCAAATGGAACTTGACATAAGAGGAAAAAATTCTGACGATGGGATTTACGAGCTTGGAATGTTCCTTGATAATGCCGTACTTTCAGGAGTCGGACTTGTAACTATAATCCATGGCAAGGGTACTGGAATATTAAGAAGTGCCGTACACAAATATCTCAAAGGGCATCCGTCCGTAAAAAGCTTCAGACTTGGAGTGTACGGCGAAGGTGAAGATGGCGTAACAATTGTTGAACTGAAGTAGTTGACTTTTTCATTTTTATATGATATCATATTTAATATTTTAAAAGCTGTGATGGGAACAAGTAACAGGTATTTTAAAATCATCAGAGAGTCTTTGGATGGTGTGAAAAGACGGTTTTGTACCTGCGAATACATCTCGGAGCTTGCGGCTTGAAAAAATTAGAATTTTAGTAGAGCAGCACGGTTGCGCCCGTTAAAGCGTTCAATGAGGTCCGAAAAAATAATTTTTTCGGATAAATTGAGGTGGTACCACGGAATTATTTTCGTCCTCTGGCATTTTTGCCGGAGGATTTTTTATTGAAAAAATTGAAAAAGGGGATTTTTATGACTGTTTTTGAAGAATTTAAACGACGCGGACTTATTGCACAAATGACGCATGAAAAAGAAATAGAAGAGCTTTTAAATGGCAAAGGAGTTACTTTTTATATTGGTTTTGATGCAACGGCAGACAGTCTGCATGTTGGACATTTCTTGCAGCTTGTGGTAATGTCGCATTTGCAAAAAGCAGGCCATAGACCAATTGCTTTACTTGGAACGGGAACAACAATGGTAGGTGACCCGACAGGCAAGACCGATATGAGAAAAATGCTTACGGTTGAAGAAATTAACCATAATGCCGAATGTTTTAAAAGGCAAATGGAAAAATTTATTGATTTCAGTGACGGAAAAGCTTTAATGGTTAAGAATGGCGATTGGCTTTTAAAAATGAATTATATTGAATTTTTAAGAGATGTCGGAGTGCATTTTTCGGTAAATAAAATGCTCACAGCCGAATGTTTTAAAACCAGACTTGAAAGAGGGCTTTCATTCCTTGAATTTAATTATATGCTTATGCAAAGCTATGACTTTTTGCATTTAAATAAGGAATATGGCTGCAAGCTTGAACTTGGCGGAAACGATCAATGGTCAAATATTCTCAGCGGAGTTGATTTGGTAAGACGTGTAAGGGGAGAGGATGTTTACGGAATGACATTTACCCTTCTCACAACAAAAGAAGGCAAAAAGATGGGCAAAACCGAAAAAGGAGCATTGTGGCTTGATCCGCAAAAATGCCCTCCGTATGAATTTTTCCAATATTGGAGAAATGTAAGTGACGATGATGTAATAAATTGCCTTAAACTTATAACTTTCCTTCCTATTGAAGAAATTGAAGAAATGGAACGGACCATGCATGGAAGCGATTTAAACAAAGCAAAAGAACTTCTTGCATTTGAAGTTACAAAAATGGTTCATTC